>CALQNE010000085.1 GCA_943331855.1 Bordetella parapertussis | reverse complement strand
TTTGGGTTGGCGTTGAGATTGAGTCGATTCCAGCGAATTAGCACAAGCATCAAGCCCGCGACCAGGATCCCGAAGATTGCAATGATGATGCTGATCGAGAAATTCAGCCAAAGCAGAACGGTGTAGACGGCCACCATCAAGAGAATATTCAATTGTTCATTGAAATTTTGGACGGCAATCGAGTGCCCTGCAGAGAGCAACACATGACCGCGGTGCTGTAGTAGTGCATTCATCGGTACGACAAAGTAGCCCGATGTTAAGCCGATTAAAATGAGCAAAACATAAGCGACCCAGGGCAAGTCGACGCCCAGGATATTGATTGTCCAGGATGCCTGCACAAAGGGCATGAAGAGTACGACCAGCCCCATTGCTACACCCAGTGGCAGTACCGTCAAGGCCCTCGGTAACGGTACTCGCCCGGCAAGCACGGCGCCTACGATAGTGCCGATTGCCGTGACGCCCATCAAGATCGACGCTTGATCAAGGCGATAACCCAAGTGACTGCGTCCCCACTCGATGACCATCAGTTGAAGTGTGGCGCCCGCGCCCCAGAATAAAGTGGTCACCGCCAGTGAAATTTGCCCGAGTTTGTCTTTCCAGAGAATGCGCACATAGCCCCAAAACGCTTGCATAAGCTTGATGGGATTTTTTTGCTGCTTAGGATATTGGATATGCGTCTTTGGAATCATCAGGGTGCAAACTGCGGCCGCGGCATAGACCAGGGCAATGACCAAGATTGCAGCTTCGGCGGGCGTTTGCACCAGACCGTTTAACCACGGATGCGCGAGCAACCAGCTTGAAACCGTTGGAGAAACTAGGACGCCACCCACCAAGGTACCCAAAATGATGGACAGAATTGTGAGACCTTCAATCCAGCTATTGCCCTTAACGAGTTGGAGGGGAGGCAACATTTCAGTCACGATGCCGTATTTAGCCGGAGAATAGGCTGCGGCTCCGATGCCTACGATCGCATACGCCACACAGACTAGGTTGACTTGGGCGCCCGATGACAGGCCTAAGAACGCATAACAAAACATCAACATGCATCCGCTGACCTTGATCGCGTTTGTCGTAAACATGACCCGCCCCTTTGGGTACGAGTCTGAGATAGCCCCGACAAAAGCGGCCAGCAGCACATATGAGGCGGCGAACCACCATTTCATCATGGGCGCCATCCAGTCGGGGCCCTGAAGCTGCTGGATCAGTGCGATGGCGGCAATAAACAGCGCGTTGTCTGCGAGCGATGACAGCGCCTGTGCTGCCATAACGGTGTAAAAGCCTCTGTTCAAGTCGATGCTTCTCTAAAAAAAGGTTAAATCCATGACCTTTTGGGTCGTTTGATCTGCACAAGTGCACAGTGTTGACTGAGTATACCGAGTGATATTTTGATGTTCATTCAAAGCGAACGCACGCCACAATGCGGGATTTTGAAAGAAAAGAGAATGGGGGATTGCCCTTGGTCAGGATTTGGCTCGAACCCCTCTTTTACCCCGCATGTCAAGGCTAAATTAGTCTCAGGCTGCGTTATGATCAAGGGTATTCCATCCCATATTGTGTCTAATTATTGTGCGCCTGACCCAGATCAAACTTGCCGGCTTCAAATCCTTTGTCGATCCGACCGTGATTCCGACTCCAAGTCAGTTAGTCGGGGTGGTGGGGCCCAATGGATGTGGAAAGTCCAACATCATTGACGCGGTCCGTTGGGTGATGGGCGAGAGCCGTGCCTCTGAATTGCGCGGCGAGTCGATGCAAGACGTTATTTTTAGTGGTTCAAGTCAGCGCAAGGCCTCGGCCCGGGCGTCGGTTGAGCTAGTTTTTGACAATAGCGATGGGCGCGCGACCGGTCAGTGGGCGACGTACGGCGAGATCGCGGTGCGTCGGGTTTTAACCCGTGATGGCACGAGCAGTTACTTTATTAATAATCAGCAAGTGCGTCGTCGCGACGTTTACGATATTTTTCTGGGTACAGGTTTGGGTTCGCGTGGTTACGCCATCATCGGTCAGGGCATGATTAATCGCCTGATTGAAGCCAAGCCCGAAGAGTTGCGTGTCTATCTTGAAGAAGCTGCTGGGGTGTCGCGCTACAAAGAGCGTCGCCGCGAAACTGAAAATCGACTGAGCGATACGCGCGAAAACCTGCTTCGTGTTGAAGATATTTTGCGTGAACTCGGCTCGCAACTTGAAAAACTTGAGGGTCAGGCTGAAGTTGCTCGCGAATATCGAGGCCTGCAAGCTGAAGGCGAAGCCAAGCAAAATGCCTTGTGGTTTTTAAAAGAGGCGGCGGCCCAAGAAGAGCGCGACCGTACTCAACAAAATATCGAGCGCGCGCATACTGAACTTGAAGCGTCGACCGCTGGGTTGCGGGCGAGCGAGGCTGCGCTTGAATCGCGCAGGCAGGCGCATTATGCGGCAGGCGATGCGGTGCATGCGGCGCAGGGTGCCTTGTACGAAGCCAATGCAAAGGTTAGCAGCCTTGAGGCAGAGATTCGACACGTCGTCGAGTCGCGCAACCGGGTGCAAACCCGTCGCGCCCAGTTGCAAGTGCAAATCACTGAATGGGAATCCCAGCGCGAACATTGCCAGCAACAAATTCTGGATGGCGAAGAAGAACTTGCGACAAGCGCAGCACGTTCGGAAGAGGCGCGCGAACTCACTGAGGCCGCTCAAGCGGGGTTACCTGAGATTGAAACCCGGGTGCGTGACGCTGCGGCCAAACGCGAAGAAATGCGTTCTGTTCTGGCTCGAGTTGAGCAGAGTCTTGCGCTGGCCGCGCAAACCCAACGCGACTCTGATCGGCAATTGCAGGCGCTTGAGTTGCGTCACGAGCGCTTGACTCAAGAATTAAAAGGCGTTGAATCGCCTGATCTGGCCGCGCTTGAGCAACTGACGGGCGATAAGATCTCTTCTGAAGAGCTTCTTGAAGAGTCTCAGGCCAAGTTGACCGAACTCGAAGATCGCTTGCCGCAGGCTGAGGCTCAGCGCCAGCAGGCACAACAAACTGCGCTGACTGAGGCCGAGGCTTTGGCTCGCTTGGACGCTCGTTTATCAGCCTTGGTACGGTTACAAGAAGACGTTCAGAAGAAGGGGGCGCTTGAGCCTTGGCTTGCGAAGCACGAGCTCACCTCGCTCGGTCGACTCTGGCAAAAATTGCAAGTCGAAGCGGGTTGGGAGACTGCGATCGAAGCGGTGCTCAACGAGCGCATGACCGGTCTTGAAGTGCGTAACCTGGATTGGGCGCGCGCCTTCGCGACGGATGCGCCTCCTGCACGTTTGGCGTTTTACCAATTGCCGGTGCCCGCTGCGGCAGCTGCGGCGCCCGCAGGCTTGACGCCATTGACCACGTTGTTGCGCATTACCGACCCAGAGCTTCGCACTTTGCTGCAGTCCTGGCTGGGGCATGTTTATATTTCAAAAGATATTACTGAAGCCTTGGCAATGCGCGCAGCGCTGCCAGTCGGTGCGTTGCTCGTCATGAAAGAAGGGCATTTGGTCGATGCCCATAGTGTGCGGTTTTATGCACCCGATTCTGAGCAAGCGGGTTTGTTGGCCCGTCAGCAAGAAATTGAAAATCTTCAACGTGAAATCAAAGCGCGCCAACTGATTGCGGATCAATCTCGCTCGGCAGTTGCGCAAGCAGAATCGGCATGGCAGCAGATTTCTCAAGCGTTGCCGCCGATGCGACAGCGCGTGGGTGAGGTCACTCGACGCTTGCATGATTTACAACTTGAGCACACACGTCTGCAGCAACAGGTCGAGCAAACCCGTGAGCGCTCGGGCCGACTTGAACAAGATTTAGCTGAGGTCGCCTCGCAGCAAGAAGAGTTGCACGCCACCAAGCTTGAGGCCGAAACACGTTTCGAAGAACTTGATGCTGAGTTGGCTACCTTGCAAGAGGCCTACTCTGAAGCTGAAATGGCAGGCGAAGCGCTCGCTGACGAAGCGCAGGCCGCGCGCGATCGCTTGCGCGATCAAGAACGTGGTGCCCAAGAGGCCGAGTTTAACGAGCGTGGTATTCGGGCCCGCATTGCCGAATTGCAACGCAATCTGCAGGTTGCCACTGAGCAAAATACCCGCGCGCAACAAGAGCTTGTGAGCCTTGAGTCTGAGCTCAGTACGCTTGATGCTGCGGCTGCTGAGGCGGGCTTGCAAGAGGCGCTTGAGTTGCGAGCCGAGCGTGAAGAAGCGCTTGGTCGCGTACGTATCGAGATGGATACCCTTGCCGCGCAGTTACGCGAAGCGGATGAAGAGCGCCTCACACTTGAGCGCTCACTTGAGCCGCGTCGCGAGCGCATCATGCAGTTGCAGCTACAAGAACAGGCCGCACGTTTGGCGGCTGAACAGTTTGCCGAGCAACTGAATGAGCGTCAGGTTGATCGCGCAGCGGTTGAGGCTTCGCTCGTTGATCAGCCTCAAGAGTGGTCGCGCCCCGCTTGGTTGCAAACTGAAGTTCAACGAATCACTAAAAAAATTGAAAGTTTGGGCTCAGTGAACTTGGCTGCGCTTGATGAACTCAATGAATCGCGTGAGCGTAAAGGCTTCCTGGACGCGCAATTCCTTGACTTGCAAACTGCAATCAATACGCTCGAAGACGCCATCCACAAGATTGATCGCGAAACGCGTGATTTACTGCAAAATACCTTTAATGAAGTCAATACGCACTTTGGCGAACTCTTTCCTAAGCTCTTCGGCGGGGGTGAGGCGCGTCTGATTATGACGGGCGACGAAATTCTGGATGCGGGTGTTCAGGTGATGGCACAACCTCCCGGAAAACGGAACACCTCAATTCATCTGCTTTCGGGCGGCGAGAAAGCGCTGACTGCGACCGCCTTAGTATTCGCGTTGTTTAAATTGAATCCTGCGCCATTTTGTTTGCTTGACGAAGTTGACGCGCCGCTTGATGATGCGAATACTGAGCGTTATGCTAATTTGGTGGGTAGCATGGCAGAGCACACCCAGTTTCTGTTTATTTCGCACAATAAGATCGCCATGCAGATGGCACGCCAACTGATTGGCGTCACGATGCAAGAGCAGGGCGTATCAAGAATTGTGGCGGTTGATATTGAATCAGCGCTTCAGTTAGCAGCCGAAGCGGCTTAATACTAAGGTCTACACAATGAGTGAGTTGCAGATCTATCTGATTATTTTAGGCGCAGCGGTGATCTTGTTGCTGTTGGGCTTTAATTGGTTTCAAGACCTGCGCGTGCGCAAGCGCATGCAGGCCGAAGTGCCCAAGATCGACCAAGATCCCCTGTTAGGTGACATGGCCGCCGGTGAGCGCGTGCGCCGCGAGCCCGCGCTGGGCGGCTCTGCAGTGGTTTTGCCGTTTACTGGCGGTGTCAGTGCGATACCGGGTGCCAATGATCAAGAGCCTGATTCAGCGACCGAAGTAGTCATTGAAATGACGTTTCAAGGCCCCATGAATGGCGAAGACCTCGCGCCTTTGCTCATACCCATGCGTGCCGCGGGTCGTAAGACGGTCAGGATATTTGTGCAAAATACCGAGGGGCAGCACTCACTGCAAATTGATCCTCAGGGTCTTTATACCTCGGTTCAGTTGGCGGTCTTGTTGGCCAATCGCAGCGGCCCATTAACTGCAATTGAGTGGTCGCAAATTTTTAATCGGGCACAGACCTTAGCCGATCAACTCGAGTGCACACTCGAGGCACCAGAACAACAACAGGTCGTCGAGTTGGGACAGCGCTTGGATCAACTTTGCGAGGGACTTGATACCCAAGTCGGCTTGACGTTGTTATTGACCGGCGTGCGCTCAGTTTCAGAAGTCAGCGACGCTGCGCAGGCCATGGGTTTCGTCGCCTATCAGGGGCGATTTGCCTGGTTTGGTGATCATGGTTTTGTTTGTTTTACGCTTTCGCGTGCCGACGAAGAGCCCTTTGACGCCGGGATGGCAGGGGTCGATCGTTTGAGCCTATTGCTCGACGTGCCGCGCAGCCCGGTAGACACTCGCGCTTTTGGCCGAATGGCTGAAATCGGCTACGAATTGGCCCGACGTTTAGGTGCCGAGCTGATTGATGATCAAGATCGTGCATTGCAACCAGGTGCTGAGATCTTAATCGACGAACAGCTCAAAACTGTTTATGTCAATCTTGAACACGCCGGGTTTAATGCGGGTGGTGCGCGCGCGTTGCGTGTTTTTGTCTAACGCCTGTTAGGGCGATGTATGACCGAACCCCTTGAGCGTGTCGCCGGCTTACGTAGCGAGATTGATCGACATAATCACGCGTATTACGTACTGGATGCGCCGCAAATCAGTGATGCTCAGTACGACGTACTCATGCGTGAGTTACAGGCGCTTGAGGCGCAGCATCCAGAGCTCATTACCCCAGAGTCACCAACGCAGCGTGTAGGCGCTGCGCCGTTGGCCGCCTTTGCCAGCGTCACCCACTCGGTGCCCATGCTGTCGCTTGGCAATGCGTTCGAAGCCGAAGACGTACAGGCGTTTGATAAGCGTGTGACGGATTCATTGAGGGCCGCGGGCAAGCTGACGAGTGATGAACAGACGGCATATTTTTGTGAACTCAAGCTTGACGGTTTGGCGATTAATCTTCGCTATGAGCGTGGCGTTTTGGTGCAAGCGGCGACACGTGGTGACGGGCAAAGCGGTGAGGATGTCACGAGTAACATTCGCACGATCAAAGCGATTCCGTTGCGTTTGACGGGTCAGGCCCAAGATATCCCAGAGGTGCTTGAAGTGCGTGGTGAAGTCTTTATGAACCTCGCAGACTTTGATCGTTTAAATGAAGCACAACGCAGCCGTGGCGAAAAAATCTTTGTCAATCCACGTAACGCAGCGGCCGGTAGCTTGCGTCAACTCGACCCTCGTATCACTGCACAACGCCCACTTCGATTTTTTGCTTACGGTTGGGGTGATGTGGGTGAGGTGCCTTTTGCACAGCACAGTCAGATGCTTGATTGGATGGCGCAGTTGGGTCTGCCTGTTAACGTGACGCAGCATGTTGTGGCGCGAGGGGCGGGCGATTTACTGCGTTATTACGAGCAGGTTGGAGAGCGTCGGGCAAGTTTGCCCTACGATATTGATGGGGTCGTCTATAAAGTCAACGACCTCACTGCTCAGCGTATGTTGGGTTTTGTCGCCCGGGCGCCGCGCTTCGCGATCGCGCATAAGTTTGCAGCGCAAGAGGCCTTTACCACCTTGCTAGATATCGAGGTTCAGGTCGGTCGCACCGGTGCGATTACACCCGTGGCACGCCTGGCGCCCGTATTCGTCGGTGGGGTTACCGTGACGAATGCGACCTTGCATAACGAAGATGAAATTCGTCGTAAAGATGTTCGCGTCGGCGACACAGTGATTGTGCGTCGGGCGGGTGATGTGATCCCTGAGGTCGTGGGCCCTGTTCTTGAAAAACGCCCAATCTTTGCAACGCAATTTGTGATGGCGACGGCTTGCCCGGTTTGCGGCTCGAGCATTGAAAAACTTGAAGATGAAGCCATTGCCCGTTGCACTGGTGGTTTATTTTGTGCGGCTCAACGTAAGCAAAGTTTGATTCATGCGGCTGGCCGTAAAGCTTTGGACATTGAAGGTTTGGGTGAGAAGTTGGTCGAACAGCTCGTTGACCGTGGACGCATTCATTCTTTGGCCGATATTTTTACCTTGCAAGCCGACGAATTGGCAGGGTTTGATCGAATGGGTCAAAAATCGGCGGATAACTTGATCGCTGCAATCCAGCAAGCCAAGCAACCGTTATTAGGTCGTTTGATTTTTTCTCTAGGAATTCGACATGTCGGCGAAACGACTGCGCGCGATTTGGCGCTGCATTTCGGGTCAATCGAGAAGATCATGTCAGCAAGCCAGGACGATTTGCTTGCTGTTACCGACGTTGGGCCGGTTGTTGCCGGCTCAATCGTACGTTTTTTTGCTGAAACACATAATCAAGAGATCGTGATCGCTTTGCAAGCGCAGGGCGTAACGCCTCGTGCTGAAGTTGCGGCACGCAGCGCGGGATTGTCCGGGAAAACCTTTGTCTTGACGGGCACCTTGCCCGTGTGGACACGTGAAGAAGCTTCAAGTTTAATTGCGGCTGCAGGCGGTAAGGTCACCGGTTCGGTATCGCGCAAAACCTCGTTTGTTGTGGCAGGCGCAGACGCTGGCAGCAAGCTAGAAAAGGCCCTTGAGCTGGGTGTCTCGGTACTGGATGAAGCCGCCTTGCGCGAACTGTTAGCGCAAGGCTAGAGGCTTGGATCTTTATTACGTTGGATTATTTGATGGTTGCTTTACCGCGCAGTTCAGCTTGAAAAGTTGATAGCGCAGTTTGCTTCATCATTTCTTCGAGCTGTGGGCGAACTTGCTCGAAGGGTGGGAACTCAATCGGACGAATGTCAATCACTTCAATCACATGCCAACCGTATTGCGATTGGACGGGTGCAGAGGCAAGTTCGCCCTTTTTAGTCGCTGCGACGGCCTTGGCAAAGGGCTCAACATAGTTGGTGTTGGGCGCCCAACCAAGATCACCGCCTTTTTCGGCCGAGCCAGTGTCTTTCGACTGTTTGGCAAGTGCCTCAAACTTTGCTGACTTGGCTTTGAGTTTTGCGTGAATATCGTTTGCGACTTTTTCTTCATCGACCAAAATATGACGCACGTTGTACTCAAACTTGCCACTCTCAGCTTTTTTAAGTTTGTCGTATTCGGCTTTGGCAGTCGCTTCTGTGACGGGATTTTTCTTGACGTAGTCTGTCATGAGGGCCTGTACCAGAATGCCCTGCCGGCTCAGTTCAAGTTGGATCGCAACAGTTGGATCTTTGGCGATACCGGCCTCTTCAGCGGCTTGCACCATGACCTGACGGTTGATGAGTTCGTCTTTGACTTGCTCGCGTAACTGGGGGGTGTCGCTAGCGCCTTGACCCTGGCTGATTAAGAGTTTGACGAATTGATCGACACTTTCTTGAGTGATGGCTTTGCCATTTACGGTTGCCACGTTTTGTGCGTAGACAGGAGCTGCAAGTGCCAGTGAGGCAACCAGCATAACAATACGTTTCATGAATTTCCTTTGGAAGGCGCCCGAGTGGACAGTGCCAGTGCGTGAATCGGGAATGGGATTAAATCGCGCAAAAGATCATACACCAGACGATGTTGCGCAATCATCGATTGGTTAGAAAAACACTCGGCCACGATAGTGGCTCGAAAGTGACTCGCCCCACCCTTGTTGCCGGCGTGACCGGCGTGTAGGTGTGATTCGTCGTGGATATCAAGCTGACTGGCGTTCAAGGTTGCCAGACGCTCTTTGAGCAACGTGAGGTGCGGGTTGACCGCGCTTGTTTCATTATTTAAGGAGGTCATGGCTTGGTATCGCCATCTTTGTTTTCGATATGCTTACCCAGCCAGACGGATTGCGCGATCACAAAGGCAATTAATAAGCCCATCAGCCCAAATACCTTGAAGTTGACCCATTGGTCCGTTGTAAAAAATCCGGAAAAAGCAACGAACAGATTGATCCCACCGGCGGCGATGAAAAATAACGCCCAACTTAAATTCAGACGTGTCCAGGCCGAGTTCGCCATCGTGATTTTTTCGCCTAAAAGCTTCTGCATTAAGTTGCGCCCCAGAAAAATCTGACTCACTAGCAATACGCCGCCAAAAAGCCAATACAACATCGTGGGCTTCCATTTGATAAAGGCGTCATCCTTAAACCAGAGCGTGGCACCACCGAACACGACAATCACGGCCAAATTAATCCAGTGCATGCCTTCAATCGGCTTGCCTGTCAGTTTGATCCAGAGGATTTGCCCAATGGCCGCGGCCATTGCAACGCCTGTTGCGACATAAATATCGGCAAACTTGTAGGCCGCAAAAAACAGAATCAGTGGAAACAGATCAAAGAGAAATTTTTTCATGGTTTGATCGGCTCAAAGGTCAGTGAAAGAGAGTTGATGCAATACCGCAAACCCGTAGGGGGCGGGCCATCCGGAAACACATGACCAAGGTGACTGTCGCATACGTTGCACATGACTTCAGTGCGAAGCATGCCGTGCGACGAGTCGGTTTCTTCGCGCACGTTATCGCCGTCAATGGCCACAAAATAGCTTGGCCACCCGCAACCCGCATCAAACTTGGTATCAGAGGCGAATAACGCAGTGCTACAGCCTACGCAGCGATAAATACCGTGTTCGTTGTGATCCCAATAGCGCCCCGTGAAGGCGCGTTCAGTTCCTTTTTGACGGGCAACGTAATACTCTTCGGCTGAAAGCTGGGCTTTCCATTCGGCATCTGTTTTGATGATTTTTTTCATGATAGGCAGTTGGAGTGCAGATATTTAAAAAAGTTCGAAGCGGTTTGTCAGCGACCTAGTTAATTCAGGTCCTAAGCGGGTCTACTCGAGGTTATCGGGCATAATCAGTCACCATGTTAATCGAGTTTAAAAACGTTTCGGTCGAACGCGAAGCCTGTGAGGTGTTGACCGGCTTAAATTTGACGCTTTCTGAGCGAAGGATAGGTATTGTTGGGCCCAATGGGTCTGGCAAAAGCTCGCTAGTGCGATTGATCAATGGTCTGCTGTTACCCAGGCAGGGGCAGGTCTTGATCGACGGTCTTGATACTACACGCGAGGTCGTGGCGGTGCGTCGCAAGGTTGGCTTTGTCTTTCAAAACCCCGATAACCAGATTGTGTTTCCGGTGGTGCACGAAGATATTGAATTTGGACTTAAAAATCGCGAATCTAACCCGCGGTTACGTAGCGTGCGTGCGCAGGCTTCTTTAGAGCGCCTCGGGGTTGGGCACTTGACTGAACGTAGCGTGCATACATTGTCGGGTGGTGAACGTCAGCTTGTCGCCTTGGCGGCCGTTCTGGCCACTGAGCCTGAAATTTTGGTGTTTGACGAACCGACTACACAGCTTGATTTACGCTTGCGTAATCGCTTTGAACGCTTGTTGGCGGCGTTGCCTCAGCATGCCTTGGTAGTCAGTCACGATCTGACGCTAATGCAGACCATGGATCGGGTACTCGTGCTCAATCATGGGCGGATGGCGTTCGATGGCATACCCGCTGACGCATTGGCGTGGTACCAGGAGCACTGCGCATGATGGGTTCGCTTTACTTGCCAGGTCAAACTTGGCTGCATCGCCTCTCGCCTGGCTTGAAGCTTGGCCTGTTAGCGCTTAGCGGAACTGGCTTGATGTGGCTGCGTACTCCTTTGCCATTGTTTCTTGCATTGCTGGTGACTTGTGTTTTTTTGCACAGCGCTGGCGCGTCGCTGACTCAAGTGTGGCGACAGCTGCGCGTCTTGGTTTGGATGATGCTGGTGCTCACCGGCTTGTCCGCATGGTCTGAAGGGGGGGCGCAAGCCGTTGCAATGTTGTTGCGGTTGTCTACGCTTGTGCTGGCAGCCCTCTTGGTATCGATGACTACGTCACTGACTCAGATGATGCAGGTGGTTGTCTGGTTGTTGGCGCCATTTGCGCGCTTGGGTTGGGTGAACGCTGAGCGGGTCGCGCTAAGTGTCGGACTGACCTTAAGACTGATCCCAGAGCTTGGCGTGCAGTGGCATGAAATTCGTGAAGCCCAAGTCGCGCGCGGTTGCACGCCAAATCCGTTTACGATGGCAGTACCCATGCTAACGCGTACGTTGCGACGGGCGCACGAAATCGCTGAGGCGATCGATGCGCGTGCCTAATTGAAATGTGAGATGACTTAATTTGAAAACAAAAGATCTTGTGTTGGTAGCCTTGTTTTCAGCACTGCTTGTGGTGCTCGGGCTCATTCCTCCGATTCCGCTGCCGATCGTGCCGGTGCCCATCACTTTGCAGACATTTGGCGTGATGTTGGCGGGTTTGATTTTAGGTCCGACTCGAGGTGGGTTGGTCTTGCTGCTATACGTGGGGCTGGCCTTGCTCGGATTGCCCGTTTTGCCGGGTGGTCGTGCGGGTTTGGCAGTGTTGGCGGGACCCACTGCAGGGTTCTTGCTCGGAATGGTTCCAGGGGCGATTCTGACGGGCTGGCTTGCTAGGCAGCATCAGCGCAGCGCCGGCGTGGGCGTGGGCGTGGGCGTAGTGCGTGATACCGTGCGTTGTGCGCTCGCTGCGATCGTAGGTGGGATTGTGCTGGTGTACCTTGTGGGTATACCTTGGCTCGCTTTTGTGACTAAGATGGGACTGGTCAAGGCCTGTTGGGTGATGCTGGTTTTTGTGCCAGGCGATCTAATTAAGGCCTTGGTGGCAGCGGCTGTTGCGCAGAGGATTCGTCGGTTAAATATGGTTTGAGATATAGTCAAAGGTGTTAACCGTCTAAAGAATTAAAATAGTACGTCAACGATCATAA
>CALQNE010000084.1 GCA_943331855.1 Bordetella parapertussis | reverse complement strand
GTTCACTTAAAAGAGCTTGTCGAAAAAGGTCAGGCGCGCTCGGCGTTTGAATATTTAGCCGCACGCGGATTGCAGCAACGCTTGCGGGCGGATGCCGCAACCCAGTTCAAAGGCTTTGATGCGGTGCTGACAATCCCCGCAACCGGCGAAGCACCCGAGGGCTTAGCCTTTACGGGTGATCCGGTTTTTTGTGCGCTGTGGAGCTTCTTGGGGTTGCCCGCGTTGACCATGCCGATCGCCCGCTCAGCCAAGGGGTTGCCGCTTGGCCTTCAGCTGATTGCGCCGTACAGGCAAGACGCGCACTTGCTTCGCACCGGTCGTTGGGTTGAGCTCTCGTTGCCGGCTGCGTAGCAGGTAAACGGCTTAACCGCCGCTGACTGCATCCCCATAGGCTGACATGATTTCAGTACAGCCCATGTTGAGTTCGCCATCGCGCATCACGCCCGCAGGGCATGCAAAGGCAAAGGGATAAGCGGTGCGGCGTGCCGCAACAACGGGCAAGACACCGCCGAGTGCCTGTATGACATCGGGGGCGAGGTCTTTGTCGGCGACGATGCGCGGCCCACCACTGACGTCGATCCTGGGTTGATGAAAGGCCTCTTCAAGCGTTAAGCCGTGATCCATCATGAAGGAGGTCAGCTGCGTGACGGTGCCAAGAATTTTACGGCCACCCGAGGCGCCGATTGCAAAGCGCCGCCCTC
This sequence comes from Bordetella parapertussis, assembly GCA_943331855.1. Taxonomy (GTDB): domain Bacteria; phylum Pseudomonadota; class Gammaproteobacteria; order Burkholderiales; family Burkholderiaceae_B; genus Zwartia; species Zwartia parapertussis_H. The sequence continues at coordinate 11,601 of CALQNE010000084.1, read as the reverse complement.
TCGTGTCTTCACCGATGACGGGTGAATAATTCGCGAGACAGCGCTTGTTGGGCGCTAACGAATTTGGCTTGCCAGGCTCGGGATCAAACCACATGATGCCATTGTTGAGCAAGAGACCCGTTGAGGGTGAGACCACGCGCGAACCAAAAATAGAAAGCAGCGTTTGCGTGACTGAGCACATGTTGCCATGCCGATCCACCACACTGAAGTGTGTCGTACATCCTGGTGCTTTGGGCGACTCGTGATCGCCCATTTGTTCAAAGCGCAACTTGAAGGCGGCATCCAGTGCGTGTGCAAAGCCCGCGTAGGTCGCTGCATTGGGTGCGCCTTTGCCTGGCGTGAATGCTTTTGCAAGCAAATCAAGCGCCTTACCAAACGTTGGGCCGCCAGTTAAACCAGGCGTCGCAAATACGCGCCCTCCACGATAGTTAATCGTAAGCGGCTCGACCATTTCGGCACTGTAGCTCGCGAGGTCTTCAGTGCTTAAGCAACCACCTTTGGCGCGCACATCACGCACGAGGGCTTGCGCGATATCGCCTTTATAAAACGCCTGCGCCCCACCCTCTGCAATTTGCATCAAGGTTTGAGCAAAGGCTTTTTGATTTAAATGTCGCTGATTGACTGAGGTCCAATCACCCGCAATCGGCCAATGCCCCTCTTCTAAAAACAAGGCGGCCGTATCGGGATCTTTTGCTAAAACGCGCGCGTTCGCTGCGGTGACGAGCGTTGTATACCAATCTACCAACAAGCCAACATCTGCCAGTTTGGCGGCCGGCGTCACGAGTTCGCGCCACGGCATGCGCCCAAAGTGTTCATGCGCTAAACCCATGCCAGAAACTACACCAGGCACGGCCACGGCGGTCGCACCCATCACGTTACGATCATCCACAACCGAGGGCCAGGGAAACAAATCAGAAGATTTGCCCATGCCACTTAGGGGATAGTCGGCGGGGTTCAGTTCGCGCGGTGAGCGACAACCAAAATTAATGACATGCGCTTTTGCTTCGCTGGCACGCCAGAGCACCATGGCGCCACCAGCAGCCGGTCCGCTCATCCATGGCTCGACCACGCCAAGCGCAAACGAGGTTGCGATTGCTGCATCAACGGCATCACCGCCTGCTTCTAGGACTGCCGCGCCAACTTCGGCGGCGCGACGATGCTGTGCTGCGACGACGCCCGCTTTCGTGGCAATGACCGTTTTACGTGTCGTTTGTGAGTTTGAAAAATTATCGTCCATCAAGGCCTCTATTATTTTTGTGTGTGCTTAGTTAAAAGAACCGACTAGCCATGTTTTTTTACGTAACGCACGACATCGGCGTGCGTAGCAAACCATACACCCGGCAGGCTGCGCATATAGCGGATCAATTCTTCCAGAATCCAGATCCGTGAACGATAGCCGATGATGTGGGGATGCATGGTTAACTGAAACAAACCGCCTTCTTTATAGGCGGCATCAAACTCACGTTTAAAAATATCAAAAACATCTGCAGGTGGCGTGTATGGGCGCAAGCCCGCGAAGCGATTCATGCCAAAGTACACCGCATCGTCGCGAATCCATTCAACGGGTAGTTCAATAACACCAGTATTTTCGCCATCAAGCAGTAGTTCGTAACAATCTACGTCAGCCATCAGCGAGGAGTCATAGAGCAAACCAAGGTCACGCGTCAGCGCAAGGGTGTTTGGGCTGAAATCCCAGGAAGGTGTACGCATGCCAACCGGACGGACACCGGTGATTTTTTCGAGAACGTCTGAACTGCGTTGCATCAAATCTTTTTCAGCGTCATAAGGCAATACGGAATTGCGTTCGTGAATCCAGCCATGAATACCAATTTCGTGGCCTTCAGCGACGACGCGTTGCTGCTCTTCCGGATAAAGCAGAGCTGTGACCGCAGGCACATAAAAACTCGCAGGTACTTCGTGGTGTTTCAAGAGACTCAGAATACGTGGCACGCCTTGGCGGTTGCCATACTGACCTTGCGACAATTTACCGATGGATTCGCCGCCCTCGCGTAATTCGTTGGTTTCGTGATCGGAGTCAAACGATAGTGCCACCGCACAGCGCGCGCCTTCTGGCCACAAGCGAGGTCGCAGCGAGCGGCCTGCTCGCACGCGATTCACAAGGTTCTTCCAGTGTGCGTCTGGCCACTGCCAGGGTTCTAGTGCAGGAGATGTCATTTTTGAGGTGCCGCGACGGGAGTGACGGGTGTGGTTGTGACCGTGATGGTTGCAGGGGCGACATTGCGCGCGATTTCTTGGGCGGCAGCGGCCTCTTTGGCGACGAAGCGCGCGAACTCTGCTGAAGGCATGCCAACCCCTTCTAGTCCGAGCGTATCGAATTGTGCGATGACATCGGCCTGTGCAACGGCCTTAACAATTTCGGACTGAAGCCGGCTGACGATGGCTGCAGGGGCGTTCGCAGGTAACCATAAGCCAAACCAGTTCACGACGTTGAACTCTTTTAAACCGAGCTCTTGCAACGTGGGGGTATCAGGCATGCCCTTCCAGCGTTTGGCCCCTGTGACGGCCAAGGCACGTAAGCGGCCACTCTGAACGTGCTGTTGAGCGATTTGCGTGCCAACGAAAAAAATATCGACACGGCCTGCAATTAAATCGTTGGTGGCTTCAGCGACACCTTTGTAGGGGACGGCCAAAATATCCGTGTCGGTTGCTGTTTTCATGACTTCAGCAGGGATATGACTTGCGGTGCCCAAGCCCGCGTGAGCGTACGTGAGTTTGCCGGGATTTTTCTTGGCAAGTGCAATGAGCTCTTTAAAGGTTTTGGCAGGTGAGTCGGCGGGGACGACCAATACCTGTCCAAAGTTTTGAGCGGCTAGTGTGACATGACTAAAGTCTTTGACGGAGTCGTAAGTGACGTTCTCGTTAAAGGGCGGGATATTGGTGTGTGAGGCGGTGGTAAACAACCAGGTGTAGCCATCAGCGGGAAGTTTGGCAACATAGGCGGTACCAACCAACCCACCTGCACCGAGACGGTTTTCAACGATAACGGTTTGACCCAGCGAGGTCGAAAGTTTCGGGGCAAGGATGCGCATGAGGAGATCGGGTGGGCCCCCTGGCGGCGAGGGCACGATGACGCGAATGGGCTTGGTCGGATAGTTCGACGCTGCGGTGCCCGGTGTTGTTTGTGCGATTGCAGCGCTTACGAACAATAGGCTGAGCGAGCTAAGCAGCAGTCGACCCAAATTTTGGGCGAACTGACCGGTTGAGTGAGTCAATGTGAGCGAAGCAAACATAAAAGCCCTTCGGGTTCGTTACCCGAGTTGTACGGTGGAGTGTGTTGTGGAAGAACGAATGATGGCCTCAAGAACCGCTGCGTTGCGCACGGCGTCACCTTCAGGCGTAACAAGTGGTTGTTGTTTGCTGATGCACAGTGCAAAGTGTTCGAGCTCAGCGCGTTCAGTACTTGTTTCTGGGAAACTGGTGGTTACGGGCTTTTGTTTATTGGTGACATTACTGCGATCAATCATACAGGTGGTCAAATTCCAGGTGTGCAAGTGACTCACATCGCCGACTTCAACCCAACCATTTGAGCCAAATACTTGCATACGCCAGGTTTCTGCAGTGGCGATGATCGTGCCTAGATAGCCAGTTGAACCCCCAGCGAAATGCAACAACATTGAGGTGGTGTCGTCTGAGCCAAAGTCTTGCGCAAGGCGCTTGCTTTGCGCGGTGACGCGATCGATTGGGCCAGCCAGGTACATCATCGCGTCGATGACATGAACCCCGCGACCCGTCATGCCTCCGGCAGGTGACTCATCAGAAGCGTGGCGCCAATGGCCCTTCGGAAACCGATAGGCACTTGGACCACAAAAATTGCCTTCGATGTGCAGCACTTTACCCAGACGGCCATCGTCGATCATGCGACGAATTTCTAGCAGTGCAGGTTGATAGCGCCAGTTATATCCGACACCTAAAACGACGTTGTGCTGAGCAGCAGCCTCAGCGGCTCGTTTGGTGCTCGCGTGGTCAAGGCCGAGCGGCTTTTCGCAAAACACGTGCTTGCCGGCTTCGGCAGCTGCCACAATTTGATCGGTATGCATAGAGTGCGGAGTCGCTAGTACCACCGCGTCAATCGTTGGGTCTGCAAGAACTGCTTCGTAGCTGCTGAGCAGTTGAATGTTGTGTTTAGCCGCGAACTCAGCCGCCTTTGTTGGCGTGCGGGTGGCACCCGCTACAAATTGAATGTCTTTGCTTAAGCCCTGAACGCTGTTGACCAAATTTTGGCCCCAAACGCCCATACCGATGATTGCAGCACGAATCATATTTTTGTAATCCAAGCAGCGCAAATGGGTGCACACAGGTATTGCGCACAATTCCCCAAGAGCGGATTGATTGATTATCAGAGAAAGGATGACGGATGACAACAGAGATTAAATGTGTTTTGATCTTTATCGGCAGATAGAGGGCGTCATTCAGTAACGCCCCGCGACCTGTTTAAATTGAAAGGAAGGCATCCAACATGAGATATTTCAGCGGTTTTACGGCGCTTCGCGCGGGTTTAGCTCTGTTATTACTGTTTTCGACCGCTTTGACGCAGGCGCAAAATTGGCCGACGCGCTCGATCCGGCTCGTGATCCCTTTCGCACCAGGTGGTGGTACCGATATTTTGGCGCGAGTGATTGCTCCGAAACTGTCTGAAGTGCTCGGTCAGCAGGTGGTGGTTGAGAACAAGCCCGGCGCTTCAAGCATTATTGGCTCTCAAATTGTCGTCCAGGCAGCACCGGACGGTTACACCGTCATGATGGTGGACTCATCGATTTACGTGAATCCTGGGTTGCGCACTGAGCTGCCCTACAACACGATGAAAGATCTCACGCCGGTGGTTCACATGGCGGTGGCGCCGGTGATTCTCGTGGTCCACCCCTCGGTTCAGGCGCAGACCCTTGCTGAGTTGATTGCCCTGGGTAAAGCCAAACCCGAAAGCCTGCTGTATGGCTCAGGCGGTAACGGCTCTTCACCACACATGGCTGGCGAGTTGTTCAATATTGCTTCGGGCGTGCCGATCACCCACGTACCCTACAAAGGGACGGGTGAAGCGTTATCGGCCGTATTGGCGGGCCAGGTGCCATTAACGTATTCGGGGATTAGTTCTGTGCGGCAGGCCGTCGAGGCGGGCCGGTTAAGAGCGTTAGCGCTGACCGGTGCCCAGCGCAATGCTGCGTTGCCAAATGTACCCACCTTTGCTGAAAGTGGCTTGCCTAGTGTTGACTGCAGTAGCCATTGGGGCCTGTTAGGGCCTGCTGGCATGGCGCCAGATGTTGTTGCCAAATTCAATACGGCGGTGAATCAAGTGCTCGCGGATGTTGCAATTAAAGAGCGGATCGCGGCGCTTGGGTATGACGTCGCAGGCGGACCTCCCGAGGCATATACCAAATTGTTAAATACTGAAATTGAAAAATGGCGCCAGGTAATTAAAACAGCTGGCATTAAAGCGAACTAAGCGTCGTTCGTTCACGCGCATTTAACCCAGCGCAAAAACTCGTTTTTATCGATTCAATACAAAGGATCTGTTATGCAACATTATCTCAATCGCGACGGTCTTAAGCTTGCTTATTACGTCGATGACTTCACTCAGCCCTGGGTCAAACCTCAGACCGTTTTTCTGCTGCATGCAGCAATGGGAAACGCGCAGCGCTGGTTTAGCTGGGTGCCCGAGCTCGCGCGCCACTACCGTGTCATCCGGATGGATCTTCGCGGACACGGTCAGTCGACGATTCCGCATTCTGATCAGGCGTTTTCTCTGCAGCATTTGGTTGACGATGCTGCGGCCTTACTTGATCACTTGGGCTGTGAGCAGGCGCATGTGGTGGGCAATTCAGCGGGGGGTTACGTTGCGCAACAGTTGGCGCTACAGTACTCCGCGCGCGTAAAGACGTTGGCGCTTTATGGTGCAACACCCGGCTTAAAAAATAGTCATGCCCCCACCTGGATCCCGAAAATCCAGCAAATCGGTTTAAAAAAGTTTTTATCAGACACAATCCACGAGCGGTTTGATGAAACGGCAGATCCGGCGCTGGTGGCATGGTTTATTGAACAGGCGGGTTCAAATGATCCCGCCTTTATTGGGCGGTTCGTTCTGCATATGTGTACGCACGATTTTATGGAAGAGCTTGTCGGCATCAAATGCCCAACGCTCATCGTGGCGGCTGGCAAAGAGTCGATCGGACATGCCGATGCGTACGAGCAAATGCATCAGCGCATTAAAGGCTCTGAGTTGGTGTACGTCGATACGGCGGGGCATAACATTTGCGACGGTTACGCCGCGCGTTGCGCCAATGAGCTCATGTCATTTTTGAGCCGTCAGGCGTAAGCTGCACGTGCGCTGGCTTGCTCAACGGATTTGAGCAAGCCAGCGCAAAATCGCATCTGTAAAAAGTGTGCACCGCGTTGTCGGGAAAAAGTGCCCGCCGTCATTGAGCAGATGTAAGGTTGAGGCTGGCATGAGCGTCGCAATCTCTTCTTGCAAGAAGGCAGGAACAATTAAGTCGTCGCGTGCCCCAATGTTTAAAACAGGCGCGGTAATTTTCGCAACCTCGCTGCTGCGATCAAAGGCCATGATGGCGTCGATACGCTCTGACACGATGTCCTGAGCAGCCTTGCTAACTGGTGCGGCGGCCCGGGCGGTCTCAAAGGCGCTCCAGTTGGCGTTGAGCCAGCCGGGCTCATGCGAAAAAAACGTCGCCGAAACAGCATAGGCAACGGGATCGCTGTGAAGCAAAGCTTTGCGCAACTTGAAAAGTTCTTGCATATAGCGATTAGGCTTGGCCCACGTACCGGTTAACACACAGGCCTTGGCGTGTTGCGGTGAACGCAGCGCGATCGCCTGGGTGATGCAGCCGCCAGTCGAGTGCCCCACGATGATTGCAGACTGAACCGCAAGATGATCCATCACGGCGATGCAGTCGTCGGCCAGTTGGTCAATGCTGCAAAAAGCGGTGCCGCGGGTGCTGGCGCCAATCCCTCGCTGATCAAGGCGAATGACACGGTGTTGGGCGGTGAGCGCTGGCAGGCAGGGCGCCCAATAACCGGCTGCACCACCCAGGCCACTGATCAGCAAAAGAGGTGTGCCAGTGCCTTGTTCGAAGACTCGCAGGTCTGCGCCATCGGCAAGCCGAATGGTGTGAGTGATCGACGTGGACTCAAGAGGTGACGACATCGCAAAAACCTTTTATGACCAATGGAGCGTTGAGCTTAAGCGTAAGCTGGGATTTTGGCAAAATTTTTTGATTGACCGAAGGTGAGTTGACGCCTGATCGCGAACCTTGCCCCGGACCAGTTGGCACGCAGGGGGTTTTCGAGTTAAGTTCTGACAGGATTCAAGTCACAGCCCCCGGCGAGAGAATAATGATTAAACACCAGATGTGTGCGCAGCGATTTTTTGAAGACTTCGAGCTCGGAGAGCGCTTTAATTTGCCCTCGCGCACGATGACCGATGCCTTATTCGCCGCATTTTCGCTCGCCAGTGGTGACAATCACCCTGTTCATTATGACCTTGAATACTGTCGTGCCCATGGTATGCCGCATATGCTGGCTCATGGGTTTCAGGTTGTGATTCAAACGGCGGCAGGCGCTGGTTTGTTTCCGCATATGGTTGAAGAATCGCTTAAAGCGTTTATTGAACAGAGCAGCAAGTTTTTGCAGCCTGTTTTTGTGGGCGACACCCTGTATTCAAGTTTAACGGTGGCCGAGCTGATCCCGAATCGCACAACAGGCGTGCTGACCATGCACTCTGAAATTCGTAACCAAAATGATGTGATCGTGATGCAAGGCACGCAAAAGTATTTACTGCGTAAACGCGCGCAATGAGTGATGACAATCAGATTGTGATCCCACCTTCGTTCATCGCGTTGTTCGTTGAACCCGGACGCACGAAGCCGAGCGCAACAAAAGAGGAGATCTACGCGCGGTATGATTTTTGTGAAGATATGGCAAGCATGTTGACCGAGCAGGCAACCGCTAAATTTTGGGAGCTTGGGATTACGCAGACCGATGTGCTTGAGCGGATCTACCAAGGGCTGACGGTTGCCGATGTGGGCGTCAACCTACGAGAGGCGCAATGGGTGGTTACTCGTCTCGCTGAACTGCTCGGCTGGGAAGCGGAGTGGACGACAGGGACCTAGATCGGCCAAAAGTTGATAGGCCTTTATCTAACTCTTAAGCCGCCCCCAGGGCTACGGGGTGTTGTGTAGGGGCTTGGCGCGAAGTTGGCTGCTGGCGTTTCATTCGCAACGCTTGGCCCCACCACATCGGGGGCGGGTGACGCACCTCGGACAGGCGCAAGGCCCGTTGCTGAACTGGCCCTTTCGGGGGACAAGCCTTGATGAATGGTTGCGGCTGCTTTTTCTGAGGCTTCGACGGCCGGTGCTTTTGCGGCGGCGTCTGAGGCGGGCTCGGTCTTGGTCGCTTCGGCGTTTGTCTCGGTTTGCGGCGCAGGCATTAAGTCCAGGATGGATCCTTGCGTCGAATAAGGCGCGACGGGCGCAAAGCCGCCTGGGTTGAACCGAAGCCCGCCCTGGGCTTGCGCGATAGGCGTGAACCAAGACGCAGTTGCGATAAGTGCCGCTATGGCTAAAAGAGTGATGCGAAACGGCTGTGTCACTTCCTGACTCCGCTGAAACTGAACGCAAATTCTACTCTTATCAACGACTTGGTCTGCTCTCGGGTCTTGCCGCCAGGGACGTGACCGAGGAGATGTTTGGCAAGATCACGGAAGGCGTGATGGCAGACCATTGCCACAAGACGAATTCGCGCAATCCAACGGCAGAGGATTACGCGGGGTTATTGCATCAATCGATGTAAAGGCTAATTTATTTTTGTTATTTTGTTTCTTTTGCATACCGAGCTAATCCCTCAAGGATTTCTTGGTGTGCATCGTCAACGCCGCCCCAACCTTCAACTTTGACCCATTTGCCTTGCTCGAGGTCTTTGTAGTGCTCAAAAAAGTGTTGAATGGCGTTCAGGCGCATCGGATTGATGTCTGAGGCTTGCTTCCAGTGACTGTAAATCGGCAAAATTTTGTCTTCAGGGACTGCAAGCAGCTTGGCATCATCGCCCGCTTCGTCTTTCATCTTTAAGACGCCCAGGGCACGGCAACGCACCACTACACCTGGGATAACCGGAAAGGGAGTAATCACTAACACATCAACAGGGTCACCGTCGCCAGCGATAGTTTTAGGAATGTAGCCGTAGTTACATGGGTAATGCATCGAGGTGCCCATGAACCGGTCTACGAAAATAGCCCCTGACTCTTTATCGACCTCGTATTTGATCGGATCGGCGTTCATCGAGATCTCAATGATCACGTTAAAGGACTCGGGCAATTTTTTGCCAGCACTGACTTTGTCAAGACTCATAGGGATTTTTACTGCCGGTTGATTAGTGAATACCCTAATGTTAACAAAGAAACAAACCGCCCCTCTGACTTAAGTTTTGTTAGATACTAGCGGGGCTAGTTCTTCCAGTGTCACAAATGGCCGACGGCCGCGTAAAAAAACGATTCAAGACAATACACTTTAGGAGTTTTCGAGCATGAGCAACATTCAGTTGGGTCTCTACTTCGCCCTAGGCTGCGGGGTTCTCGCAGTTATATATGGCTTTGTAGTGAGGTCCTGGATTCTTAATCAAAGTACCGGCAACGCCAAGATGATGGAAATCGCTGACGCGATCCAGCAAGGTGCAAGTGCTTACCTTTCGCGTCAATATAAAACCATCAGTATCGTGGGCGTGGTGCTAACGATTTTGATCGCGCTTTTTCTCGATCACACGACCGCAGTGGGTTTTGTGGTGGGTGCTGTGTTGTCTGGCGCCTGCGGCTTCATCGGCATGAATGTTTCGGTGCGTGCCAATGTGCGCACCGCGCAGGCCGCAACCGTGGGCATGAATGAAGCGCTGAACGTTGCGTTCAAGGGCGGCGCCATTACCGGAATGCTCGTGGTGGGATTGGGCTTGCTTGGTGTTGGTCTGTTCTATATGTATTTGATGTCAGTGGGTAAGGCCGGTGATCTTTCCGCAACCCTTCATCCTCTGATTGGTTTAGCCTTTGGTGCGTCATTGATCTCAATCTTTGCGCGTCTTGGCGGTGGCATTTTCACTAAAGGCGCTGACGTTGGCGCAGACTTGGTTGGTAAGGTCGAAGCGGGCATCCCAGAAGATGATCCACGCAACCCAGCGGTGATTGCTGACAACGTTGGTGACAACGTTGGCGACTGCGCCGGTATGGCTGCTGACTTGTTTGAAACCTACGCAGTCACGCTCATCGCGACGATGGTGCTGGGCGCGCTGATGGTAAAAGTCGCAACAGCCGAAGCGGTGATTTATCCGCTGGTGCTTGGTGGGATCTCGATCATTGCCTCGATCATTGGCTGCTCTTTTGTCAAAGCCACCCCGGGCATGAAAAACGTTATGCCCGCCTTGTACAAAGGCTTGATCATTGCAGGTGTGATCTCTTTAGTTGCTTTTTACTTTGCAACAAACTGGATGATGCCAGACAACGCGCTGGCAGATTTTGGCTATAAAACAGGCGGCAAAATGCGCTTATTCGGCGCCACTGTTGTGGGCTTAGTGCTCACGGCCTTGCTCGTTTGGATTACCGAGTATTACACCGGCACAGATTACGCACCGGTCAAACACATTGCCCAAGCATCAAGCCAGGGCCATGGAACGAACATCATCGCAGGCTTGGGCGTGTCGATGAAGTCAACGGCATATCCCGTTTTGTTTGTTTGCGCCGCAATCTATGCAGCGTTCTGGCTAGGCGGCATTTACGGTATCGCGATTGCTGCGACATCGATGTTGTCGATGGCAGGTATCATCGTGGCGCTTGATGCTTACGGACCCATCACCGACAACGCTGGTGGTATCGCTGAAATGGCTGGTATGCCACAGTCAGTACGTGACATTACCGATCCGCTTGATGCAGTGGGTAACACTACGAAAGCAGTGACCAAAGGCTATGCAATTGGCTCAGCAGGTTTGGCTGCGTTAGTGCTGTTTGCCGATTACACACACCAACTTGAGTCAAAAGGGATGAAGATCAGTTTTGACCTGTCTGACCATATGGTCATTATCGGTTTGTTTATTGGTGGCCTGATCCCTTACCTGTTTGGTGCGATGGCGATGGAAGCCGTGGGTCGTTGCGCTGGCGCAGTGGTTGAAGAAGTGCGCCGCCAGTTCCGCGACATCAAAGGCATCATGGATGGTACGGGCAAGCCCGAGTACGACAAAGCCGTTGACATGCTAACGACCGCCGCAATTAAAGAGATGATTATTCCATCGCTCTTGCCCGTGGTGGTGCCGGTTGCCGTAGGCTTGTTGTTAGGGCCTAAAGCGTTGGGTGGTTTGCTGATGGGTACGATCGTGACGGGGCTGTTTGTTGCGATCTCGATGTGTACCGGCGGCGGTGCTTGGGATAATGCCAAGAAGTACATCGAAGAAGGACACTTTGGTGGTAAAGGTTCAGAGGCTCACAAAGCCGCTGTGACCGGCGACACCGTAGGTGATCCGTACAAAGATACGGCAGGCCCTGCAGTGAATCCGTTGATTAAAATCATCAACATTGTGGCGCTGTTGATTGTGCCATTGATG
>CALQNE010000083.1 GCA_943331855.1 Bordetella parapertussis | reverse complement strand
GATCCAAACATCCTGACTCAAAAACAGACAGACCCGAAAAGCGCCTGATATCGGCGAATGGCGTTTAAGCAGACCGCCCACTGGCTTGAAGTGCCCCAGCGACGGTCAGAAACGATCCGAATACGATGATTCTATCATCCGGCTTGCTTCGTTTGTGGGCGGACTCAAGTGCCTCGGCGACCGTCGCACACGCGGTTACACCCGAATGGGGCTCATTGGGCTTGCCCAGACCCTCAAGCGCTTGTTGCACTTTCAGGGCCAATTGTTCAGCCGCCAATCCGCGTGGGCCTGGCAATGCGGCGCAAAACCAGTGATCAACACGCGGCGCAAGTTGTTGCACAACTGCGTTGATATCTTTATCAGAGAGCATCCCGAAAACGGCATAGGTATAAGGATGAAATCCCATATTGCCAAGATTTTTTTCTAAAACGGCTGCGGCGTGCGGATTATGGGCTACATCAAGAATAACGGTCGGCTGTCCAGGCAAAATCTGAAAACGCCCCGGAAGGGAGGCTTGCAGTAGGCCCAGACGGACCGCTTGCTGCGGAACGGCTAATCGCTCGCGCAGCGCCTCAAGCGCGGCCAAGACGCCTGATGCATTCAATAACTGATTGGCGCCGCGTAAGGCAGGATAGGCCAAGGCGTTACGGCGTTGCTGTCGACCGGCAAAAGCCCACTGCTGCCGATCACCCGAGTAATTAAAATCCCGACCAAACAGCCAAAGATCGCACCCAAGCGTTTGGGCATAATCAAGCAAAGATTGTGGCGGCGAAGGATCGCTACAAATCGCAGGGCGATCTTTGCGATAGATATGCGCCTTTTCGAAGCCAATTTTTTCGCGCGTATCCCCTAGCCATTCGACATGATCAATATCAACACTGGTGATAATTGAGCAATCGGCATCAACAATATTGACGGCATCGAGTCGCCCACCGAGCCCGACCTCAAGCACCAGGACGTCAAGCGACGCTGCGGCAAACATCGCCAGAGCTGCGAGGGTTGAATATTCAAAGTAGGTTAACGAGACCCCCTGGCGAGCCGACTCGACCATACTGAAATAACGCACGAATTCAGCATCAGAAACGATTTCACCATTGATGCGAACACGCTCGTTGAAGTGGACCAGATGTGGCGAGGTATAAAGCCCGACGCGGTAGCCTGCCGCCAACAAAATCGCTTCGAGCATGGCGCAGGTCGAACCCTTGCCATTCGTACCACCTACGACGATCTTAAGCGCGCTCGTCTGAAGTGGTAGGCGGTCAGCGACTTGGCGCACACGCTCAAGACCCATATCAATCGCGCTTGGGTGCAGCTGTTCAAGATAGCTCAGCCATTCGGCCAGCGTTGCGGTAGTTGAGGGGGCAGCAAGGGTCATCACGGGCGCAGCTTTATTTCATCAAGCGAGGCTGCAGTTTAGCAGTGTGGGCCATTGGCTGCGACGACCCGTTAAGGGTCGGCCGTGCACTGTCTATCGTGGCTGCTGCCCATTTCAACTAAAATTGCTCGCACATGAATGACCGTAAACCCTTAGATCTGACAGCCTTTCTTTGCATTGCGATGCTCTGTGCGATTTGGGGTGGGCAACAAGTGCTTTTTAAGCTCAGCATCGAGGATATCCGTCCGAACATGCAAATTGCCCTGCGTTCCTGTATCGGTTGCCTCTTACTCGCCGTTTTTATGTGGCGCAGAGGGATCTCGCTGGCGATATGGCGAGGCCCTTGGAAAACAGGGATGACAGTGGGGGCGTTATTTGCCCTTGAATGGGGGATGATCGGCGAGGGGTTGAAATACACCAGCGCATCGCACATGGTGGTTTTTTTGTATACCGCCCCAATCTTTACTGCGCTCGGCCTGCATTACTGGCGCCCTGACGAAAGGCTGAACTGGTGGCAATGGGCAGGTGTTCTGACCTGTTTTGGTGGGATTGGTCTGGCGTTCTGGGGACCAAGCACACAAACCTCGTTCAGTGCCAGCATGCTGCTCGGCGATTTTCTTGGTCTAGGTGCAGGTCTTCTTTGGGCCGTCACCACGGTGATGATCCGTTGCTCTGGTTTGGCGCGTATTGCTGCCACACAAACCACTCTCTATCAATTGCTCGGGGCTGGGATCGGTCTACTCTTGGCCTGCGTCGCCACAGGTGAGTCAAACATCCACTGGAGCCCTGTTTTAATTGCAAGCATTCTGGCCCAGGGCGTGGTGATTTCGTTTTTTAGTTTATTGATCTGGTTTTGGTTACTCAGACACTATTTAGCTTCGCGAGTCTCGATCTTTACCTTTATGACGCCGTTGATTGGCGTGGGGTTTGGGGTATGGTTACTCGATGAGCCCCTTCATTTCGATTTCATTTTGGGGGCCTTGATGGTGATGACCGGCGTTATTTTGGTTAACCTTTCGCCTCAACACCCACGCGCGCAAGGATCTTGATTTTGTTATGTGTTTAGCCATTTTTGCTCAAAACGTTTTGCCAGAGTGGCCGCTCATTGTTGTGGCAAATCGCGATGAATTACACCTGCGTCCGACCGAGGCGGCCCAGCCTTGGCCGGATGCCCCTGATCTGCTGGCAGGACGAGATTTACAGGCTGGAGGCACGTGGCTTGGCATCACGACCGCAGGACGTGTCGCCCTGCTCACCAATTATCGAGAGCCCGGTGGGCGTGATCTACAAGCACCCTCACGCGGCTTACTCGCAGAGCAATATCTACGGCAAAAGCAGCCTGCTGCACAGTATTTGCAAACGCTTGAGCAACAAGGTGCCTCATACAACGGTTTCAATTTGTTGGCGGGCGATCAAAGCGGGCTTTGGTATTACTCAAATCGCGAGCCTGGCGCACCGAGCAAAGTCCCCGATGGTGTGACCGGTGTATCAAACGCGACCCTGAATACACCGTGGCCTAAACTGCTTCGTACCAAGCGAAGCGTCTCAGAACACCTGACTGAGGCACGCCAACCAGCCCCGGCACGACTTTTTGAGATTTTTCAAGATACGAGTCGAGCCGCCGACCATGAGTTACCCGACACGGGCGTTGGTATTGATCGCGAAAAACTGCTGGGCAGCCCTTTCATACAAAATGAACGCTATGGCACACGCTGCACAACAATCATTTTGAAACACCGCGATGGTTATGCCTTGTTTTACGAAAAGCGCTACGACGCGCTCGGCCAAGTCGTGGGTGATCAAAATTGGCGCGTCGATTTTATGAGCGCACGCATCGTATCGTTTTAAGGCATACGAAAGAATATCGTTGTTGTCAGGCGTAAATATACTGTATATTTGTACAGTATATTTATTTTGATGATCGATGATGCCTACGCCAATCATACCTACTCAAGGCGCCTCTGCTTCACTGCTCAAGCTACATCCTGCGCTTTGGCGAGGCTCACAGCTTGGCGCGCGCACAGGCCTCACAATCTCGACCGGATTTACAGCGCTTGATGCCGAACTCCCCGGCAAGGGCTGGCCGACGGGGGTGCTCATTGAACTACTGACACCATACGCCGGCATTGGCGAAGTCAAACTCTTACAGCATGCGTTACAAGCCACACCGAGCTCTCAGCCAATTGTGCTGCTGCAGCCCCCCTATCCACCCAACATCACTTGCTGGCTAAGTTGGCGACTCAATCCCCAGCGATTGCTTTATTTAGCACCACAACGTGCGCGCGATGCTTATTGGGCGGCCGAGCAGATATTAAAAGATGGCAGTTGCGCGGCCTTACTGTTTTGGGCGCATCCAATTCAAACGGCAGTCCTCAAACGTTTGCATCTGGCCGCTCAAAGCAGCCAAACACTATTTTTTTTGTTTCGTCCTCAAGTCGTACAAAGCGACGCTTCGCCGGCCGCCTTGCGATTGCGTTTGGCACCTGAACCAACAGGCGCCCTCACCCTGTCAATCATCAAGCGTCGCGGCCCCGCTTGCGGACACATCATCAGGCTCGCAATGCCGCTCACCGAATCACTTTCAACATTTACCCATGACACGATGGATCGGCTTACACCTGCACAACCTCAGTCTCGATACCTGGCGACTCCGTTGGCTGACTGAGCCAGCAGCCGCAGCCGTGTTTGAACACGAGGTGCTCATTGCTGCAACGCGTGGCGCGCAGCATTGTGGGTTGACGCTGGGGATGCGCTGCGCGACGGTGCGCAGTTTGGCACCTGAATGCCTACTTTTTCAAAGAGACGAAGCGGCAGAGCAACGCGCCTATACGCAAGCTGCGCAAGTCGCACTTGCGTATTCACCTGCAGTCTATCAATACAGCGATGACACCTTACTGATCGATGCGACCTCAAGTTTGCGACTATTCGGTGGTATTCGTCTCATCGTTCAACGTCTACGACAACAGCTGCGACATTTAAAGCTGCAAGTGCGAAGTAGCGTTGCCCCGACAGCAACAGGGGCTTGGCTTTTAGCACGGGCGACACAATCCTCTGCGCGCTATGCCTGCCATCAATCAACCCTTGTACGTTTACTTAACCGTATACCCTGCGCGGCACTACCGAGCGCAAGACCGCACTTAATTTGGCTCAAAGCCATTGGTTGCGAAACGCTGGCTGGCTTACGTGCTTTGCCGCGTGATGGTTTACAACGACGGGTTGGAACCGACTTACTGATCGAACTTGATCAGGCCTACGACTCAACAATATTGCACCAAGCGCCTTATGTTGCCCCCGAGCAATTTATAGATCACCTTGACTTATATGAGCGCCTTGAACATACGTCGGCGCTCATCGCCGTGTCAGAGCGTCTGGCGCATCGCTTATGCACCTGGTTACGCGCCAAGCGCTATGCTCTACGTAGCATCACGCTCGACTTACACTATGAGCGTGCACGTGCTAGTTGCCCGCCCACAAGGCTTGAACTTGCGTTTAGTGAACCTGTCTGGCTAGTCAATCAACTCATGCCTTTATTGCGCGAGCACTTATCGCGCCAAGTATTGACTGGGCCTGTTGTCGCACTCACTTTGCAGAGTCAAACGCTTATGCAACAAAGTGCACCTAGCGCAACCTTGTTTGCTGACCCGATCAACGCCTCCGCGAATTACCAACGACTGCTTGACTTGTTATCCGCACGACTCGGTGCGACACACGTATTAAAAGCCGCACACTTCGCAGATCATCGCCCCGAGCTTGCCAATCGTTGGGTCCCACTACGCGCATCAGAATCAGCAACGATTGCCTTTAAAACCTCGACATCTACTCAGTCACCCTCTTTCAATCAGTACGATCCCACACAAAGTGAACAGCCATTTTGGCTACTGACTCAGGCATTACCACTTAAGGTGCACGAGCATCGTCCGATGTACATCACGTCTTTGAAATTATTACGAGGCCCCGAACGCATTGAAAGCGGCTGGTGGGATGGCGCACGCATTGCCCGTGATTACTTCGTAGCACAAGATCAACACGCTGTGCGCTATTGGATCTATCGTGAACGCGATCACGAGCAGCCGCGGTGGTTTTTACATGGTGTATTTGGCTAATGAATGCCCCTATCACTAGGGCCTTACCTGGCTATGCCGAGCTGCACTGCTTGTCAAACTTTACGTTCTTACGCGGAGCCTCATCGCCTGAAAGTCTGGTTGCACAAGCAGCGTCTTTAGGCTATCACGCGCTGGCGATCACCGATGAATGTTCATTGGCCGGTGTAGTGCGGGCCCATCTTGAGGCTAAAAAATTAGACTTAAGCTTATTGATTGGCACTGAACTGCGTATCAACCCAATTGATCAACCCGCTTACAAAGTTGTACTACTCGCGCAACACCGCGAGGGCTACGGCAATTTGTGCGAATTAATCACACGAGGACGTATGCAAGCCGTAAAAGGACAATATCTTTTACGGCCTGACGACGTCGTGGCAGAAGGTTGCTTAGCAATTTTGATTCCACAAGATGATGTCACACCTGAAACCTTGTCTCTTCAAATTCAGTGGCTCGCGAAAACTTTTGAACATCGTTGCTGGGTTGCAATCAGTCGCTTACATCGCGCCCAAGAAACAACACGATTACACGCGATTCAAGCTATGGCTCAAGCGTACAACATCCCTTGTGTCGCGGTCGGACAGGTTGAAATGCATAAGCGATCGCGCAAAGCTTTACACGATATTCTGGCAGCGATTCGCCTACGAAAAACAATTGCGCAATGCGGCTATTCTTTAGCATCGAACGCAGAACAGCATCTGCGCACCCGTCTGCGCTTAAGCAACTTGTATCAACCCGAGCTGCTACGACAAACGATTTGCATTGCCGAACGTTGCCAATTCAGTCTTGATGAATTGCGTTACGAATATCCTGAAGAAGTCGTACCAAAAGGTTATGGCGCCGCACAATATTTACATGAGCAGACCTGGCAAGGCGCAACAAAACGATACCCTGCTGGCGTTCCCCCTCAAGTCAAAACACAAATTGAACATGAACTTTCGCTCATTACAGAGCTAGGTTATGAAGCCTATTTTTTAACGGTCTATGATCTCGTACAGTTTGCTGTTCAGCGACAAATTTTATGTCAAGGACGCGGATCTGCTGCGAATTCTGCTGTGTGTTATTGCCTGGGTATTACAGCGGTTAACCCAGCAAACGGCAATGCCCTATTCGAACGTTTTATTAGCCGCGAGCGCAATGAACCTCCAGATATCGATGTGGATTTTGAACACCAGCGGCGCGAAGAGGTTATTCAATATCTTTATCAAAAATATGGCCGCCATCGTGCAGCGCTCACTGCTGTCGTCACTTCGTATCGCCCACGCAGTGTGTTACGCGATACGGGGCGCGCGCTGGGGATTGATGCGTACATCATTGATCAGGCTGCTCAAGCGCACCGTTCGTGGGATGGAAAGCAAAATTTAATCAATCGCATCACACAGGCTGGCTTAGACGCTGAAGCTGTCGTCACACAGCAATGGGCCGAACTCGCGCAAGCGTTAATGGGATTTCCACGCCACCTCTCTCAGCACCCAGGGGGGTTCGTTCTTGCTCGAGGCTTACTATCGCGTCTTGTACCCATTGAAAATGCAGCAATGCCTGAACGTAGCGTGGTGCAGTGGGATAAAAACGACCTGGATGCTGTCGGTTTATTAAAAGTCGACATTCTGGCTTTAGGGATGCTGACCGTAATTCGTCGTAGTCTTCAATGGGTGGCCTGGCGTCGCAACCTGCCCCACTTTAGCTTGCAAGATATACCGGATGATGATGTCCCAACCTATGACATGATTTGTGCTGCAGATACGGTCGGGGTCTTTCAGATCGAATCACGTGCGCAAATGTCGATGCTGCCGCGTCTCAAACCACGCACGTTCTATGATTTAGTGATCGAGGTCGCCATCGTGCGACCAGGTCCGATTCAAGGCGGAATGGTTCATCCTTACTTACGCAGACGACAAGGTCTGGAGCCCATTGACTTTCCGAATCGAGCAGTCCGTGCCGTGCTTGAACGGACACTTGGCGTGCCAATTTTTCAAGAGCAGGTGATGAAAATCGCCATGGTCGCAGCGGGCTTTACAGCCGGTCAAGCCGATGAATTGCGTCGCTCAATGGCGGCTTGGCGGCGTAAAGGAGGTATTGATCAATTTCGACAAAAACTCATTGCGGGTTTGCTCAATCATGGCTATACCCCTGAATTTGCCGAAACGATTTTTAAACAGATCGAGGGGTTTGGCGAATATGGATTTCCAGAAAGTCATGCCGCAAGTTTTGCGCTGCTCGCATATGCCAGTGCCTGGCTGAAATGTCATGAACCCGAAGCATTTTTAACTTCACTGCTGAACGCACAACCGATGGGCTTTTATGCCCCTTCACAACTCATTCAAGACGCGCGACGTCACGGCGTACAGCTCTTGCCGATTGATGTGCAAGCAAGCGCCTGGGAATGCACGCTTGAAATGCTAGCCGACACGACCTTACCGCTTAACCGACCCGCTGTGCGTTTAGGCTTAAACCAGATTGTCGGTTTATCGCAAGCCGCAGCACACGCACTACTTCAAGCACGTGAGTCAGGACGGTTTCTGGACGTGCGTGATCTTGGTCAGCGTGCCGAACTCACTCAAGCGGTCTTACAGCAACTTGCTCTAGCGGGCGCTTTGCATAGCTTGAGTGGACATCGCCGCTTAGCCGCGTGGAGTGCCGCGGCGAGTGCAGCCACTAAAGGCCTTTTACGCGAAGCTGAACCACTTGAAACAGAATCCCCCACGCTACAGACCCCGTCAGAAGCACACGATATCGTCACCGATTATCAACGCCTAGGATTTACGCTTGGGCGACATCCTTTGGCTTTACTGCGTCAAACCTTCACTCGGTTACGCTTTGCATCCGCAATCGTGTTGACCTCCTATCCTCATGGGCGGTTGGCGCGCACTTGCGGGCTCGTGACGATGCGTCAGCGTCCACAAACAGCCAAAGGGGTGATGTTTGTCACACTCGAAGATGAAACCGGATCCATCAATCTGATTGTGCGCCCTGAGCTTGTAGTCCGTCAGCGCCGAGAGCTGTTACATGCGTCGTTATTAGCGGCGATTGGCACTTGGCAAAATCTGCAAGGCATACAGCACTTGCTTGTTGGGCGTCTAGAGGATCACTCAATATTGCTAGAAAAAATCGGTGCCGAACATACGCTTTAACCCCTCGCGGCCCGATTCGCGCGCCGAACGCCACAAACGCCATCCTTTCATAGACGGTGCCCAGGCTTTATACTAATGGCTCTTCTTTTTGATTAGCGGGCTACTTTTATGTCAGACCTTAAACTTCGTATTGCAGAATCCGTCAAAGACGCCATGCGGGCAAAGGCCAGCGAGCGTTTGGGTACCCTACGCTTTCTGCAAGCAGCTATCAAACAAAAAGAAATCGATGAACGCAAAGATGTCACGGATGCTGATGTAACTGCGATTATTGAGAAACAAATCAAACAGCGCCGCGAATCAATCGCAGCCTACGAACAAGCTGGCCGCACTGAAACCGCAGCACAAGAAACCGCCGAGATGGTCGTGCTGAAAGAATTTTTGCCACAAGCTGCAACAGATGCTGAAGTCAATGCTGCCATTGAGGCTGCCGTTGCTCAAGTGCAAGCACAAGGGATTACAGGCAACCCCGCGATGGGAAAAGTCATGGCAATTTTAAAACCGGCCCTCGCAGGTCGTGCCGAAATGTCGACCCTGTCGGCACTGGTAAAAGCGAAGCTTGGCTAAGGCTTCGCTACACGTTTCAGTTGCCTGATTCAGTCTGACGTTTAATTTTTAAGACTTTAAACGATGCAGACGCTTTGGCAATCAACTTGCCTTCAGTGTCTAGCACCTCGCCTTCGCAAAAGGCAATCGATGATCCTCGTCGCAGGCAACGTGCCTGTATCGTCAAGTCAGTGATTGCGGGTTCAATACAACTCACCGTGATATCGATGGTTGCCATCCCCATACCAAGGGGGTCAACAGAGCGACCTGCTGCGCTGAGCGTGAAATCGAGCAAACTCATGAGAGCGCCGCCATGGATATGACGGCGACTATTGAGTAGATCTTCGCGAATTTTTAACTGCGTCACTGCGCGGTCGTCTTTGCATAACACGGGGATAACGCCCAGAAATTTTAGATAAGGAATCTCTAAACCGAAATAGGTTGATGGTTCAAACAGTTCTGACACAATGTGCTTTTTAAATAATGGTGAGAAAAAGAATCAGGCGCTCGGATGCGCGCCAGTTCTGTCGAAAGGACTTAGTTCATCAATTAGCTTCACTACTTTTTGCTGGGTGTGCGAACACTGGGCATATAAGTTGAACACGACGGCACACCAAATTGCAGCGCTTCACGCACCGCAGCAACCGAAGCACGATTCCAAATATTCACGTCCACCGCATACGTTGTGATTTCAGAGTTTTTATCGTCTAAGGCACGGATATCAATCTGCCCGTAGCGAGCACCTCCAACGCCACCGACTACCCAGACTTGCGCGGTGCGCGTCGCAGGATCAAGCTGGCCCTTAACGGGGAGTTCGCCATCATCGCTCCAGCATTGCTGCACCTGCAATTTCGCAAGTTGATACAACTCTTGGTATGCACGCGGCAATACAAAGGTATCTTTAGGTGATGTTTTAGTATCAATGCCGATACAGCCCGTGACAAGAAACGCTGCCATGACCGAAACCCACTTTAGTTTGATCCCCATACCAACCTTTTGACTCATTATTTGAATTTTAAGGCCGCAACCCAGCGCCGCCCTTCGGCAACAATCCTGCCGCAAGCCTGTTATTTTACCGATAATGCGTGGTCGCGACCTCGCGCGCACTTTCTTCTCTTTTTTGTACACAAATCATGTCACGACTTTGCCCAGATGATCAAAACGCCGAACCTCAGCAGGTTAATCCCTCGCTCTGGATTGTGCTGGCGGCTTTATTGGGCCTGAGCGCAGTGGCGTTGGGTGCCATCGCAGCGCATGCCCTAAACGATCCACGCGCCTCACTTTATCAGCTCATTCACGCGGTCGTTTTACTGTATGCCGCAAACTTACCAGGCAAGCTTGCGGCTGCAGCGCGCATCCTCTTGTTAATTGGCATTCTGGGGTTTTGCGGTGCAATTGAGCTCAAATACTTGTTTTCACTCCCAGCGCTTGGCGCAGTGGCCCCAGCAGGCGGGATCACCTTAATGCTCGGCTGGCTCATGCTAGCGGTTTCAGCGCTGTGGCGCCCTACCCCTAAAACCTAGGTCAACCCCTGCCTCGCCACACGCAAGCTCGCATCAATGGTAAAAAGCTACTTGGTGAGTGATTCACTCAGCCCTATTTTATTGACTCTTGATAAACACAACGACCCATGACAATACGAGACAAAGCTTATATCGTCGGTGCCTACGAGCACCCTACCCGCAAAGCACCCGATAAATCGGTGGCGCAAATCCACGCCGAGTCTGCCAAAGGCGCGCTCGCCGATGCTGGTTTATCGCTCAGCGATATCGACGGGTACTACTGCGCGGGCGATGCACCTGGTTTGGGCATGCTCAATATGGCCGACTACATGGGGCTCACCAATTTGAGCCATGTCGACTCAACCGAAACAGGTGGCTGTTCTTATTTGATCCACGTATCGCACGCTGCACAAGCGATTGCTGCGGGCAAATGCAAGATTGCACTCATCACATTGGCCGGTCGTCCACGCTCGGCAGGCTCTTCAGGTATGCAACCCCGTAGCTGGGGCGTCGATATCCCTGACGTGCCTTTTGAAGGCCCCTTCGGCCCCGTAACAGTCAATAGCTATGCGATGGTTGCCGCACGCCACATGTACGAATACGGCACTACGGCTGAGCAACTCGCCTGGATTAAAGTCGCTGCCTCGCATCACGCACAGCACAATCCTCATGCCATGCTGCGCGATGTGGTGACGGTTGAAGATGTCGTCAATTCACCACTCGTTTCGACCCCACTTCACCGCTTGGATTGCTGTGTGGTTAGTGATGGCGGTGGCGCACTGATCGTTGCACATCCTGATATTGCAAAATCACTTAAGCGCCCGCTCGTCAAAGTGCGTGGCGCTGGTGAAGCGCTGAAAGGCCAATTAGGTGGGCACGTCGACCTCACCTACTCGGGCGCACGTGCCTCGGGTGCGGCCGCCTTCGCCGAAGCCGGTCTGACCCCACAAGATATCAAATACGCCTCAATCTATGACAGTTTCACCATTACGGTCTTGATGCAACTTGAAGACCTTGGCTTCTGCAAAAAAGGTGAAGGCGGAAAATTTGTCTCTGATGGCAACCTGATTTCAGGCGTTGGCAAATTACCTTTCAATACCGATGGCGGTGGCTTGTGCAACAACCACCCCGCAAACCGCGGTGGCATCACCAAGGTGATTGAGGCCGTGCGCCAATTGCGCGGCGAAGCTCACCCGGCCGTACAAGTTAAAAACTGCGACCTCGCCTTAGCCCACGGCACCGGCGGCCTGCTTGGCGCGCGTCACGGCAGTGCAACCCTGATTTTGGAGCGTGCATAATCATGACTATGATGTATCAACCCAACCCAATACCCGCACCCGCCAAAGAACCCGGCAACGAACCCTTTTGGGATGCGGCACGAACCGGTAAGTTTCTGGTCAAACATTGCACTTCGTGCAAAAAACCTCACTGGTATCCACGCACACTGTGCCCCTTCTGTTTCGGTGAAACCGAATGGAAAGAAGGCTCGGGCAAAGGCGTGATTTACTCGTTAAGCGTCATGCAGCGGGGCAATCCCAATCCTTATTGCATCGCCTACGTCACACTAGAAGAAGGCGTCACAATGATGACGCAGATCGTCGACTGTGATTTGGCAGCACTGAAGATTGGACAAAAGGTTAAGCTCGTTTTTAAACCGACAGAAGGCGATGGCCCACCTGTG
>CALQNE010000082.1 GCA_943331855.1 Bordetella parapertussis | reverse complement strand
GTGCAAAAGCGACTGGCCGATTTAGGCG
Source organism: Bordetella parapertussis (assembly GCA_943331855.1). Taxonomy (GTDB): domain Bacteria; phylum Pseudomonadota; class Gammaproteobacteria; order Burkholderiales; family Burkholderiaceae_B; genus Zwartia; species Zwartia parapertussis_H. Next base: position 12,358 of record CALQNE010000082.1, on the reverse strand, counting down.
CCTCTAACGGCGCCGGTACCGTTGCGCAATTCGCTCAATTTGTTCAGTCAGAAACCACAAAGTGGAGCACAGTCGTCAAAGGTGCTGGGGTCAAGGCGGAGTAGTCGTGATCGCAATAGGCACGCCTCACGCGGGCCTATTCGTCTACCAATTTGTTTAGACGCTGTACATCAAGTGCAGCGTTTTGTCCTTGCACCTTGGTGCCCATCGATTCAATCGTTTGGCAAAGCTGTGCGATACGCCGATCTTGTTCGGCGGCATGCGTGATTAACTCGTGCAGCACCTTGACCAACGGGTCGCCAGCACCGGGGTCAACCGCATAGGCTGTAAACGAGCCTGATTCTGATAAAGGGTCTGCCGCTGCCGGCTGCGCAGGGGCCGCGGGTGCAGCGCCTTTGTCGAGCATCGCTTTCAAGGGTGTTGAGTCCCAGTCTGAATCGCACGGCGATAAACCAGGCGAAGCGGCTAAGGGCCCAGCGGCAGGCACTGCAGCATCTTGGGCTGCTTGTTCGGCCGCTGGATGTTTGGCTTCGATCAACCGAGCGGGATTACCCACAGCCGTGGCTCCGGCCGGCACAGGCTTGACCACCACCGCGTTCGAACCAATTCGCGCACCATCCCCAACCGTGAAACCACCTAGCACTTGCGCACCTGCGCCGACAACCACGCCCTTACCAAGGGTGGGGTGACGCTTTGCGCCTTTGTAGAGCCGGGTGCCACCTAGCGTGACGCCCTGATAAATCGTACAGTCATCGCCAATCTCAGCGGTTTCGCCGATCACAACGCCGAAGCCGTGATCAATAAAGACGCGTCGGCCGATTGTTGCACCGGGGTGGATTTCAATGCCGGTAAGAATGCGACCTAAGTGGGAAATAAAGCGTCCAAGCCAAAACCATTGGGCCGTCCAGAGTCGGTGTGCCACGCTATGTACAACGATGGCATGGAACCCTGGATAACAGGTGACGACCTCAAGCTTGCTACGTGCGGCAGGGTCGCGCTCGAGAATACAGGCAATATTTTCGCGAATGTTGTTCAGCATGATGCGTAATGGTAGACCAAAGATGACTGCTGGCAGAGATTAACCAGACGAGGCGCTTGGTTTTGCACGATCAGCCGTGGCGATCATGGCCGTGCATACCCCTCTCCACATATCCACTTCGTCGACCGTTAGTGCGTTACGGTTAAAAAAATGTTGCATGCGTGGCATGAGTTTTTTGGGGTGGGCAGGATTTAAAAACTCGACAGCTTCAAGCGCTTGCTGCCAGTGCACCAATAAGGCCTCCAGGGACTGACTACTGGCGGGACGGCTACCGGGTGGCTTGGAGGTTTCGGGTAAGGCATTGATGTCAAAAGCCTTATTGGGATCTCCAGCCAGCGCCATGACCGCGGCGCGACTCAAGGGCGAGGGTGCGTGCCCCGCTTCAAGGCCAAGCAGGGCGTAGCGCAGCTCAAAAGCCCCTAATTGCATGGCTTGGGCGACATTGAGCGAACTATAAAGCGGGTTGGCGGGGATGGTGCAGGCGCGGTGGCAGAGGCTGACCTGCTCGTTTGTCAGGCCCGAGCGTTCAGTGCCTACAACGAAGGCAACACAGCCCTCTGGGTGCGCGCGCAGGTGGTCGCGTGCCATCTGGGCAGCCTGTCGGATGTCGCAGACTGGAGGCCCCAGATCGCGCGCACGTGCCGTCAGGGCGAACGATAAGGTGGCGGGCTCGAGTGCTTGGCTCAGGGTCGCCAGCGTTTGCGTTCGCTCAAGAACATCTGAGGCGCCGCTTGCGAGCGCTCTGGCGTCAGGCTCAAGGGTAATGTTTGGTATTTTTGGCGCGACCAGTACAAGCGTTTCGAACCCCATTGTCTTGATGGCACGGGCCGCCGAACCGACGTTTCCGGGGTGGCTGGGCTCGGTCATGATGAAGCGAACACGAGAAAAATCCAGAGTCATCTAAAATCCCTGTTTAGCCTAATTAAAAAAGCACCCTTTATGCATCCGATGCTCAATACCGCCATTAAGGCGGCCCGGCGCGCCGGCACCATTATTAACCGAGCAAGTCTCGACCTCGATCGCCTTCAAGTCGCCCGTAAAGGGCCACGCGATTATGTCACGGAAGTCGATCGTCTCGCCGAAGATGAGATTATCAGTCTTCTGAGCACAGCCTACCCCGATCATGCCTTTCTGGGCGAAGAGTCTGGCCAGCATGGCGATACGCCCGCGGGCGAGCACGCTGAAAACGAGTGGGTGATTGATCCGATTGATGGCACTACCAATTTCATTCACGGATTTCCCAATTACGCGATTTCAATTGCGTTGCGTCAGCGCGGGCAGGTGATGCATGCTGTGATTTTTGATCCCTCGCGCAACGAGATGTTCACCGCCAGTCGTGGGGGCGGGGCCTTTTTAAATGATCGTCGCATTCGGGTCACCGCACAAACTAAGTTTCACGATGCGTTGCTGGGTGCGCGCTGGCCAGGCTCGGTTGGGCCTGATGATTTATCAGCGCCGCGTTTTCTTGACATGGCGCGAGGGTGTGCGGGTGTGCGTCGCACCGGCTCAGTCGTGCTGGATATGGCCTATGTTGCAGTAGGTCGGCTTGACGGGTTTTGCGGCATTGGACTCAAGCAATGGGACATGGCTGCTGCCAGTTTGATGGTGCTTGAAGCAGGTGGGCTCGTTTCTGATTTAGAAGGCGAGCAAACCTGGATGGAAACCGGTAGCGTCTTGGCGGCGACGCCTAAAATCTTTACGCAAATGCTCGGTTTTGTAAAACTAAAATGACGTTTTGATGGCAGCCGATAGGGGTGTTTATCGGCTACCATCTAAGCCTTAGTAACTTTCGGAGCCCTCTATGGAGTGGCTGCTTGACCCAACGATCTGGGTCGGCCTTTTTACTCTCGTCGTGCTCGAGATTGTTCTGGGCATCGACAACCTGATTTTTATTGCCATCCTCGCCGATAAATTGCCGCCGGCTGAGCGAGACCGTGCGCGTATTATTGGCTTATCGCTTGCCCTTTTTATGCGACTCGGCTTGCTGATGGGGATCTCGTGGCTGGTTCAGTTGAAAACACCGTGGTTAAGTTTGGGCGGTTTTCAGTGGTCTGGACGGGATCTTATCTTGATGGCGGGCGGGTTTTTCTTGTTGCTCAAGGGGACGCTTGAGCTTCACGAACGACTTGAGGGCACGCGTCAAAATCCTGGCCAAGCGCGAACCTATGCAGACTTTTGGGTCATTGTGACTCAAATCGTGGTGCTTGATGCGGTGTTTTCAATAGACGCAGTCATTACCGCCATCGGCATGGTTGATCATTTGCCCGTCATGATGGCAGCGGTAGTGATCGCTGTGGGTGTGATGCTCGTCGCTTCAAAACCTTTAACTGCTTTCGTCAATGCACATCCGACGGTTGTCGTCTTGTGCCTTGGTTTTTTGCTGATGATTGGTTTTTCGTTGGTCGCCGAAGGGTTTGGTTTTAAAGTGCCCAAAGGTTATCTCTACGCCGCGATCGGGTTTTCCGTCTTAATCGAACTCCTGAATCAGTTAGCGCGACACAACGGGATCAAACTTGAGGCAGGTCGTCCGATGCGCGAACGCACTGCAGAGGCAGTTTTGCGAATGTTAGGCAAGCGCCTTCCCGACGAACCGCTGATGCCAGCGCCTTCGCTGCAAGGGACACCCAGTACGCTTACGTTCGGTGTCGAAGAGCGCAATATGGTGAGTGGGGTATTGACGCTTGCCGAGCGTTCGATTCATTCGGTGATGACACCTCGCACCGAAATCTCGTGGATTAATCTTGACGATACTCCCCAAGACATTCAAAAACAGATCACCTCGGTACCGCATAGTTTTTTTCCGGTGTGTCGCGCCTCGGTTGATGACGTCGTGGGCATCGGTCGTGCAAAAGATATGATCGCTGACTTGTTAACACATGGAAATATCCGCAAAGCCAATCTGCGTGAACCTATCATTGTTCACGATACGATCAGCATCATCCGATTGATGGATACGTTAAAACGCTCACGCGGGCAGTTAGTTTTAGTTGCAGATGAATTTGGCATCATCCAGGGTTTGGTGACGCCGATCGATGTATTCGAAGCGATTGCAGGTGAGTTTCCAGATGAAGATGAAACGCCTGATATTGTTTCAGACGGGATTGATCAGTGGCGGGTCGATGGTGCGGCAGATTTGCATCACCTAGAGCAGGTGTTGGACACTGAAGGTCTGGTAGACGATGATCAAGACTACACAACGCTGGCTGGGTATTTGCTTGAGCGTTTTGGGCAATTACCAGTCGCAGGCGATCAGTGTGAATTTGTGGGTGCCCCCGGCCGGTTCAAGTTTGAAGTGATACAGATCGAAGGGCGCCGAATTGCGCAGGTGCGAGTGAAAAAAATAGTAGAAGGGCTTGACAGCACACTGCAGTGAGGTGTGCTTGCTTAGGCGTGATCTAAGTCGAACAGGCTTGGGCCATCGTCGTCAATGACCATCCAGCCACCACGCGCTTTTTCTCCGGCACCCAGATGGTCGCAATCCCAGTCTGGTAGCACCCAGCGTTCGCAGCGATTGCCGTCGACCGACAAGACGTTACGACCTGGACGATGTGTGTGACCATGTACCACCAGCGACACGTTCGCATCACGAATCGCGGCGGCCACGGCGTCAGCATTGACGTCCATGATTTCGCTGCTTTTATTTTGATTGGCGGCCATACTTTCGCCGCGCGCCTGAGCGGCGAGTGTCAGGCGTTCTGGAATGCTGCGCGCTAAAAAGCCTGACTGCCAGGTGGGGTTACGCACCATGGCTCGAAACTGCTGGTAAGGCAAGTCGTCAGTGCAGTACTCGTCACCATGACTCAACAGCATTGTGCGCGCACCAATGGTGACTAGCACTTGTTCGGGTAATAGGCGTGCTCCAAGGCCAGAAGCTAGCGCCTCTCCCATCAAAAAATCGCGGTTGCCCCGACCGAGCCAGACTGGAATCTTTGCGGCACACGCTTTGATAGCCATTAAGTCCTGAGCAAGCCAGGGCGGTGCCACAACGGCAACATCATCACCAATCCATGCATCAAAGATATCGCCTGGCAATAAAAGCCCTGCGGCTTCGTTAGACGCTAGTTTCAAAAAAGCACGAAAGGCTTCTGAGGTCTGGACTGTGCTTTGCCCCAGATGGACATCTGAAGCCAGCCAAACCGGACCTGCCAGGGCAATCTTATTCAAGGACGACAGCCTCAATGATGACTAAATCAGTGGTGGGCACATTTTGATGAAAGCCGCTGTTCGCTGTGGCGACAGCCCGCATTTTGTCTACGACTTCTTTGCCTTCAGTGACCTCGCCAAAGACGGCGTAACCCCAACCTTGTGAAGTGGGGGCGGTATGGTTCAAAAAGTCGTTATTGGCCACATTGATAAAGAACTGGGCAGTCGCGGAGTGTGGCTCGTTGGTGCGGGCCATCGCGAGGGTGTACTTATTATTTTTTAAACCGTTGTTGGCTTCGTTCTCAACATTGGCTTTTGTGGGTTTTTGTTTCAGACCTGAAGTAAAACCACCGCCTTGAACCATGAAGCCATCAATCACGCGATGAAAAATCGTGCCGTTGTAGAAGCCTTCTTTGACGTAGGCTAAAAAGTTGGCCACCGTTTTGGGTGCTTTTACTGCATCAAGCGTAATAACGATATCGCCTAGGCTGGTGGTCATTTTGACACGTGGGTTGGTGCTCATTGAAGTAACGCCTTGTTGAGAGGTTGAAGTTGAAGTAGAGGGAGGGGCCGCATGGGCACTAAAAAACATGAACGGCAAAATGCCCAAGAGAACCAGGCTGCGCACAAGGCGTAGCCCTTTTGAAAAAACGATCATTTTAAGGGAGCCTCGATTAGATTCTTTACACTACGAATTTTGGGGGTCAGGCCAGGTACGCCGGCGGCGGCGGCGCGCTGATAAGCGCGCAGCGCCAGACTCAGTTGAACATCACCTAAATTAGCCTGAGCCACGGCGTATTTTGGATTAATCATGATGGCTTGTTCAAGCGCCCGACGGGCTTGCTCGAGTTCATCTCGGCGCACGTACAAGGCTGCGAGGTTGTTCCAAGGCTCTGGAAGTTCTGGAAACCGCATGGTCATCCGTTGATAGGTGGCTTCGGCCTCGGTTAAGCGGTTCATTTCTGTGAATAAACGCGCTTGCATAAACATCAGCTGGACATCAGTGCCCGGCGTGGCACGATTGGCTTCAATGGTTAAGCGTTTTTCTACTTCAGCCAGCGCCTCGGGTAGGCGGTCGGCCCGAATTAAGCCCTCAATACGAGTCGCGATTTGAGAGGGCGTCAGTGGAACGCGGGTATCGACTGGTGGTGAGATCGCATCTAGCACTTTGGCGAGCCCCTCCCAACCCTTTTCTGGGGGGATATCCCCCAGCACTTGATTAGCAGCAGCATCGGGCAGGGCCGAGGGCATCGGCATTTGCGAGTTGGGAGTGGGGTTGCGGCCTGCCGTATTGGCGTTCAGAGGGTTTATTCCGCCTGGCACCGGACTGTTGTTGTAAGTGGCTTGGGCGAGCGCCACCCCTGGCACAAACGTTGCCGCGCCTACGAGGACCAGAATCGAAAGAGTGCTTTTTTGCAGCTTCAAGGCGTAAAACCCTCAATTGCTATACTTGACCACTCGCATTTTACCGCTGCTTTTGGTTCAGCACCGGTCAGCGCCTAATTTTCTATCTTTCGTCTCCTGGCCTTCCATTCCGTATGTTGCAGATTTACGATTCACTGTCGCGCTCTAAACGTCCCTTTACCCCGATTCGGGCCGGTTCGGCGGGCCTGTATGTCTGCGGCATGACCGTTTATGACTACTGTCATTTAGGCCATGCTCGCATGTTGGTCAGTTTTGACGTGATTCAGCGTTGGTTGCGCGCTTCAGGGTTGCAGGTCAGTTATGTGCGCAATATCACTGACATTGATGACAAGATCATTAAAAAAGCGGTGCAATCGGGGCAAAGGCTGGGTGAGGTGACGCAGTTTTTCATCGAAGCGATGCACGCCGATGAGCAAGCGCTCGGTGTGCAGGCGCCCGATCATCAACCTCGGGCGACCGAATACGTTGGCGATATGCTCGATATTATTGGGATACTCGAAAAAAAAGGTCTCGCTTATCACGCAACGGATGGCGATGTGAATTTCTCGGTGCGCGAGTTCGCGGGCTACGGCAAACTGTCTGGAAAAACGCTTGATGATTTGCGGGCAGGTGAGCGGGTCGCTGTGGCCTCGACCAAGCGTGACCCCCTTGACTTTGTGTTGTGGAAGTCCGCTAAAGAGCATGAGCCTGAAGATACGCGTTGGCCTTCTGTTTATGGCTGGGGGCGTCCGGGCTGGCACATTGAATGCTCGGCAATGAGCAAGGCCTTGTTAGGCGTGCCGCTCGATATTCATGGTGGCGGCCCAGACTTGAAGTTTCCGCACCACGAAAATGAAATCGCCCAAACTGAGGGCGCGTTTAGCGGCACGTTGGCCAACACCTGGATGCATTGCGGCCCCTTGATGGTTGACGCTGACAAAATGTCAAAGTCGCTGGGCAACTTTCGTACGATTCGCCAGACGATCGGTGCGAGCACTGATTTGCCAGGTCATTCGGCTGAATCGGCGCAGTATCAGGTGAACCCGCGCGAAGCCGAAATGTTGCGCTTTTTTATTGTTCGCAATCACTACCGTAGCGCGCAAAACTATGCGCCTGATAATTTGATCGATGCGCAGCAGTCGCTGGATCGCTTGTATCAAACCTTGCAAAATGTGCCCAGCGCTGGGGTGGTTCCAATCGATTGGTCAAGCCCCGCAGCCCAGGCCTTTAAAGTGGCGATGGATGACGACTTTAATAGTGCAGGTGCCGTGGCCGCGCTGTTTGATTTGGCGAGTCAGGCCAATCGCAGCAAAGACGCGAACGTATGTGCACAGCTCAAAGCACTGGCTTCGCTTTTAGGTTTGCTGCAACAAGATCCTAAAGTGTATTTTCAAAGTGCTACGCGCTACACGCGGCGCGCCTTAGAGCAAGCCAGTGCGGCCGAATCTGGTTTGGGTGCTCAGGCCGTGCAAGCGCTTGCTCACGCACTTTCAGACGAGCAGATTGACGCGCACATCGCCGCGCGTGCGCTCGCGAAACAACAAAAAAACTTTGCCGAATCTGACCGAATTCGTGCAACACTCAAAGCAGCAGGCATTGAGCTGGATGACAAACCCGGTGGCCTGACTCAGTGGCGACGTGCGTAAGGTCAAAGATATGGCAAAGATTGCACCGACGACAGATAGACCTGACTATTGGGATGAGGCGATTGCGCATTTGATGAAGCGCGATCGAATTCTTAAAAAAATTATTCCACGCTATCCCGACATTTGGTTAAAGACGCGGGGCAATCCATTTATTACGTTAGCGCGGTCAATCTGTGGTCAGCAGATTTCAGTCAAAGCGGCCGAGTCGGTGTGGCAAAGGCTATTACTCGAGTGCGGCAAGCGACCCACGCCCGCCTCGGTGCAAAAAGCGGGCCTTGAGCGTTTGCGTGCGGCGGGCCTTTCGGGGCGCAAGGCTGAATACATTCTCGATTTGTCTACGCACTTCAGTGACAAACTTGTACAGCCCGCGAAGTGGGCACGCATGCAAGACGAAGAAGTGATTGAAGAGCTCACCGCGATTCGCGGGATCGGTCGCTGGACGGCCGAGATGTTTTTGATTTTTAATCTGCAGCGCCCTGACGTCTTGCCAATGGACGATGTCGGGCTTTTGAACGCAATATCGTTACACTACTTCAGTGGCGAACCGGTATCTCGCTTCGAGGCACGCGAAGTCGCTCAGGGTTGGCAGCCTTGGCGAACCGTGGCGACCTGGTATTTGTGGCGTAGTCTTGACCCTGTTCCGGTCGAGTACTAAACGAGCCATCCTTTAGGGCACATTGATATGCGCAATACGTATTTAGAATTTGAACAACCACTTGGCGAACTCGAAGGCAAGATCGAGCAGCTGCGCTATGTGCAAGCAGATTCTGCAGTTGATATCTCTGAAGAAATCAGTCGCTTGCAACAAAAAAGCCAAACGCTGACCAAAGATATTTATTCAAAATTAACACCCTGGCAAACCTCGATGGTGGCGCGTCATCCCCAGCGCCCCTACACGCTGGATTACGTGCGTGAAATTTTTACTGATTTTCATGAGCTACACGGCGATCGCATGTACGCCGATGATTTGTCGATTGTTGGTGGGATGGCCCGCTTTAACGGCACCCCTTGCATGGTGCTCGGCCATCAAAAGGGCCGCGATACCAAAGAACGCGCCGCCCGTAATTTTGGGATGCCACGTCCAGAAGGCTATCGCAAAGCAATGCGTTTGATGCGGCTAGCCGAAAAATTTAATCTTCCTGTCTTTACGTTTGTGGATACGCCCGGTGCCTATCCAGGCATTGGTGCTGAAGAGCGTGGGCAATCCGAAGCGATTGGCCATAATCTCTATGCGATGGCCGAACTCAAAGTTCCAATCATCTCGACGATTATCGGAGAAGGTGGCTCGGGCGGTGCGCTCGCAATTGCAGTGGGCAACGTGGTCATGATGCTGCAGTACTCAACCTATTCTGTGATTTCGCCTGAAGGTTGTGCTTCGATTTTGTGGCGTAGCGCCGATAAGGCCTCTGAAGCGGCCGCTGCGTTGGCGATCACGGCTGATCGACTGAAAGAGTTTGGTTTGATTGATCGCGTCGTCAATGAGCCAATCGGGGGCGCGCATCGTGATCCTCGTGTGATGGCCAGACTCTTGCGTCGTTCACTTGGTGATGCACTCAGACAGTTATCTGACATGACGCCTCAGCAACTGATCGATCATCGTCTAGAGCGCCTGTTGTCCTACGGACGCTTTCAAGAAGTTCGTGCTTAGTGAGCATGAACCGTTGTCTCTTCGCTTAAGTGCTTTGCTGGGCACTGCGCTGTCGCCGCTCGCGACGCGTGCGCCTGTCGCGGTGGCGCTCAGCGGAGGTGCCGATTCAGTTGCGTTGGCGCTGATTGCCGCGCAGCATTGCGCACAGACTGCGCGCCCGCTCCATTTTTTTCATATTCATCATGGGTTGATGGCTGATGCCGATGCGTGGGCAAATCATTTAAAGGTCTTTGCGCAACATTTAAATATCCCGTTAAGCGTCTGTCGTGTACAGGTGGATCAGAGCGCTGGTTTAGGTCTTGAAGGTGCGGCCCGTGAGGCGCGCTACGCAGCGTTGACAAAACTGTGCGCGCAGCACGAGATTGCGGCTTTGTTGTTGGCGCATCACCGTCAGGATCAGGCTGAAACCGTCTTGTTGCGTTTGTTGCGTGGGACGGGCGTGTCTGGCATGGCCGCCATGCAAGAAGACGTGCAACGTAAAGGCCTGCGAATGTTAAGGCCTTGGCTGGACGTTGAGCGCGCTGACCTGCTGGCTGTTGTGCAAGACTATGCCGAGCGTACCGGTTGGCATGTTGTGCAAGATCCAAGTAATACTGACCCGCGCTATGCGCGCGGTGCGCTGCGCAGCCAACTGGCACCCGTATTGAACACGCATTGGCCAGCCTGGCGAGAAACGCTTGTGCGCCACGCACGACAGGCCGCTGAAACAAACGAGGTGCTCTCTGAGGTGGCCGCCGCCGATCTCAAGAGTCTAGAGGTTGATCCCCAGGATCATAGTTTTAGTTTGTTACGCTGGCGTGCACTGAGTGCCGCGCGGCAAGCCCTAGTGCTTCGGCATTGGTTGCAGGGGCAGGGTGTGGCCATGCCGGGCGAGCGCCGCTTGTCTGATTTGCTGCGTCAATTGCGGCAGCTGCATGCCTTAGGGCACGACCGTGAATTGCTTTGGCAGCATGGCGTAGTGGCCGTGCGCTGTAAACAAGGGCGCGTCTTGCTGTCTTCGGGCTAAAATAGTCCTCTTTAGGCTCCTATTTACTGACTTCGCAGACCTTTCGTCTCGAATCTATCCGTTTACCACTATGTCAATCATTGTTCACAAGTACGGCGGCACCTCAATGGGGTCAGTCGAACGCATTAAAAATGTGGCGCGTCGCGTCGCAAAGTGGCACGCGGCCGGTCATCAGGTCGTGGTGGTCCCGTCAGCCATGTCTGGCGAAACCAACCGACTACTTGGCCTGGCCCGTGAACTGTCGGCCGAAGCTGATGGACGCGAGCTCGACGCCATCGCAGCCACAGGCGAGCAGGCCTCAAGCGGTTTACTTGCAATCGCTTTGCAGGCAGAGGGCTTGAAAGCGCGCAGCTACGCGGGTTGGCAAGTGCCCATCCGTACCGACTCTGCCTACACCAAGGCACGTATCACCTCGATTGATGATGCGCGTATTCGTCAAGATCTTGACGCGGGCTACGTCGTTGTTGTCACGGGGTTTCAGGGCGTCGATGATCTCGGCAACATCACCACGCTTGGTCGTGGCGGTTCTGATACGTCGGCCGTTGCGGTCGCGGCCGCTTTAAAGGCCCGCGAATGTTTGATCTATACCGACGTTGATGGCGTGTACACCACCGACCCGCGCGTTGAGCCCGATGCGCGTCGTTTGAACGTGATCTCATTTGAAGAAATGCTTGAGATGGCGTCGTTGGGCTCTAAGGTGTTGCAGATTCGTTCGGTTGAGTTTGCAGGTAAATACCGCGTACCAACGCGCGTGTTGTCCTCGCTGACTGACCCCAATATGTCGCTAGACGAAGAAATGCGTTCTGGCACCCTGATTACTTTTGAGGAAGACGAAAAAATGGAAGCTGCCGTTGTTTCGGGTATCGCCTTTAGCCGCGACGAAGCCAAGGTGACACTCTTGGGCGTGTCTGACAAACCGGGCGTCGCTTTTGCGATTCTAGGTAAAGTGGCTGATGCCAATATTGATGTCGACATGATTGTTCAAAATCAGTCGGTCGATGGCACAACAGACTTTACGTTTACCGTACACCGCAATGAGTTTAGTCGTACCTTGGCGTTGCTAAAAGACACCGTTGTTCCTGCCGTCGGTGCGCGCCAAGTGTTATCGGATGACAAGGTGGCTAAGGTATCGATCGTTGGCATCGGCATGCGCTCGCATGCAGGTGTGGCGAGTTTGATGTTCAAAACCTTGGCACAAGAAAATATCAATATTCAGATGATCAGCACCAGCGAGATCAAAACTTCGGTACTGATTGAAGATAAGTACATGGAGCTCGCCGTTCGCGCCTTGCATAAGGCCTTTGGGCTTGAGACGGCTGCACCGACTAAGGTTTAGTTGAATTGAAGTCGTGCTTTGTTAAATATATTTAACTTATTTCAATAATGTTAAATATATTTAACATCTGATTATTCCGTATTTATCCGTAATGTGTTAAATTTATTTAACTTATTTTGATAAGTTAAATCTCATG
>CALQNE010000081.1 GCA_943331855.1 Bordetella parapertussis | reverse complement strand
TGATTGGCGCGTTTTATGCCACCAGTCTACTGATCCTGTTGCTTGGGCTCAGCGGTTTCGTCAAACGCATCATGTCTGCGTTACCGATGCCGATCGTCATGGGCATGGTCGCAGGTGTGTTTCTTCACTTTGGCTTAGATGTCATACTCGCGCTCGATCGCGATGCCGCGATCGCCGCCCCCATGGTGATTGTGTTTTTCTTATGCTCTGCTATCCCTGCACTCGGGCGACGGTTGCCACCAGTGATTGCCGCGTTGTTAGTGGGTGCAGTCGTGATCGCAATGCTGGGTCGTCTCGACCTTGGCGACTTAGGTGCGCTTGGGGCGGCTCGCCCCATCCTACAAACACCAAGCTGGTCATGGGCGGCGATGCTAGAGCTTGTCATTCCACTAACCATCACGGTTTTAGTCGTACAAAATGGGCAAGGCGTCGCGGTGCTTAAGGCGGCAGGACATGAGCCCCCCATCACGATGATTGCGGTTGCTTGCGGCATTGGCTCCGCACTCAGCGCAGCCTTCGGTGCTGTGAGCTCTTGCCTCACCGGCCCGACAAATGCCCTGATCAGCTCGTCTGGCGACAAAACCCGTCACTACACGGGCGGCCTGGCCTTCGGTTGCCTTGCTCTAGTATTTGGCATCCTCGCACCAACCTTTACCAACCTGACTCTGGCAACGCCAAAAGCGTTCATCATGGTGCTGGCTGGGCTCGCCATGCTGCGCGCGTTGCAAAGCGCCTTTGTCACGTCGTTTGGTTCTGGGAAATTTACGTTGGGTGCAATGGTGAGCTTGTTGGTTACCGTGGCCGATATCAGCCTCTTTAATATTGGCTCGGCTTTTTGGGGCCTGATCGCCGGATTTGCAGTGTCCTGGTTGATGGAACGTGGCGACTTTACGTCGTCATAGTCGCGCAATCTCTTCTGCATCAAACCCCGCCGCTAAGCGAGCCTCAATATTGAAGGGCCCTTTGAGTTTTGGTGCACGATAGGTTTTTGCCAACACTTCATACGTCGTCAACGGGTCAAGCCCACGTTGCGCGCACAACCAGCGATACCAATAATTGCCGATCCCAACATGGCCAATTTCATCGCGCAAAATAATATCGATGATGGCTGCACCCGCTGGATCACCCCCGCTAGCCAGTTTGTGGCGCACCGCCGGAGACGCATCCAACCCTCGTGCTTCAAGCGTTCGCGGCACCAGAGCAAGTCTGGCCAACGCGTCGCCCTCGGTGCGCTCAGCCATCTCCCACAAACCATCATGGCCTGAAAAATCACCGTACTGATAGCCCAAGGTTTTCAAATGCTCTTCGAGCAAACGAAAATGTTCACACTCTTCTTGAGCCACCCTTAACCAATCGTAATAAAACTGCGCTGGCATCTTGGCAAAGCGCCAAATCACATCCAACGCAAGATTGATCGCATTAAATTCGATGTGGGCTAAGGCGTGAATTAAGATGGCACGCCCCTCTTGGGTGTGCACACTGCGTAATCCCAATTGCGCCGGAGGTACGACTTCAACCGTCGGTCGACCTGGGATACCTGCTGGTGTTAAAAATTCGCGTTCAGCGTCAAGCGTTGTTTGCGCGTTTAACTGTTCAAGCCACTGCGCTTTCGCTTGCCAAGTATGTTGGCACAAGGCCTTGAGCGCAGAGTCTCTAAGCTCCATTTACAACGACTGCCACCAGGTAAACGCCAGCGCGCTGATCGCGCCGCCGGTGAGAATTGTGCGCAGACGAAATACCCAACCCAGCATTAAGTCAGGCATCTTGCTTCTAAGCATGCTGTCCAGCAGCCACTGAAAAGCCAACCCCGCCATCAACATCCGCAAGCCTGTTTCTGGCGTGGTCAGCGTAGCAGACCAGCCCACAAGCGCAGGTACAACGCTCCACACAAACATGGTGTTGCGGGGGGCACCTGGCGCGGCATGCACAGCCATCCCCCACCATAACGCCCCGACAAAGCTCAAAATAATTGCGCCGTACATGATCAACGCCATCAACGCGAGCAGGGGATCAATGCCCAAATCCACCACAGTCGCTAACGCAAAGCCCCAAAACGGTAACAACCCCAATAGGCCAGGAACCAAAGCCGCCAAAGGTGTGCGTACAGGTTGACTCATTATTTTTGGCTAAGGTGACTTAGGTCTTTTTTGCTTTTTTCTTGGCTTTCTTTTCAGGGATACCCAGCATCGTTTTGCGACAGCTCGGTGCACCGCAGCGACACTCGTATTGCGCCTTGAGCGATTTTGTTAGCTTTTCATCATCAATGATCAAGCCGTAGTCATAATTCAACTCTTCGCCGCGCTTGATCTCGCGCTTGGCCATGATGTAGACGCGCTTGCCGCCCTTGCCCTCTGAGCTCTCACAGTTGGGCTCGCAGGCATGGTTAATCCAACGCGCATCGTTTCCCTGATCATTTCCGTCAATCACCTTGCCCGAACTCAGCGAGAAGAAAAAGGTATGAAAAGGATCATCGGGATTCGTCGGGTGACGACGATCTGCCTCTTTTGCGCTAATGGTTGCGCCGGCGTACTCAATCACTCGGGTGCCTTCTGGGATTTTGCGTGCCGCAAAAACACCATTGCCATGTACTTTGGATTGTCGAACGATATGCCAGGGTTTTTCAGGTGTTTTCATCAAAATTGAATCTAAAAATCAGGTGCGTGTTACACCAAAACAATGCTGCAACTCTGGAAATTTACTCTCGCGAACCTCGTCAGCATATCGCTGCACTGCATTTCGCATGATTTCTTCAAGATTGGCATAGCGCTTAACGAATTTTGGCACACGCTCACCGCTTAAGCCAAGCATATCTTCTGTGACGAGTATTTGACCATCGCATTTCACTGACGCGCCGATGCCAATGGTCGGGATCGCGAGTGCTGCCGTCATACTTTCGCCCAAAGACTCCGCCACACCTTCAAGCACCACTGCAAAAGCCCCCGCTTGCTCAAGCGCCTGGGCATCTGCCAAAATTCTTGCTGCAGCTTCTGGGCTGCGGCCTTGGGCTAAGTAGCCTCCCATGGTGTTGACGTACTGCGGCATCAGCCCCACATGCGCCATCACCGGCACACCGCGCGTCACAAGATAATGAACGGTTTCTGCCATCACGGCGCCACCCTCAAGTTTGACCGCGCTTGCACCTTGTCCTAGCAAATAGGCGGCGTGGCGAAAGGCTTGCCCGCATGATTCTTGGTAGCTGCCAAAAGGCATATCGGCCACCACACACGCGTGACGAGTCGCTTTCACAACCGCCGCAGTATGCTGCCCAATCTGTTCAACCGTAAACGACAGCGTGTCAGGTAGGCCGTACGCCACCATCGCGGTCGAGTCGCCAATCAGTACAAAATCCACATACTCATCAATGATGCGTGCTGTCGAAAAATTGTGCGCCGTTAATCCAACAATTTTATGTTGGCCCTTGAGCGCCATTAATTGCGGCACCGTCACGCGTTTCACTTCTACATGCGAGCTCAAAACAACACCTCAAACGTTAACCTTGCGCCTGGCTCGCGGGCGAATCATTTCTTTCTTTAGTTCTTATTTGCTTGCTTTCTTAACCGCCTTTTTTACAGCCGTTTTTGTCGCGGTTTTTGTCGCTGTTTTTTTCACGGCTTTTTTGACGGCCTTGCTTGCGCGTTTGACAGCAGGCTTGACGGCAACAGCTTCAGCTAGCGGTGCGGCTGCACTTTTGCTCGTTTTTGTCGCTACTTTTTTCACGGCTTTCGTGGTTTTTTTTGCTGCGGTTTTACCGGCAGTTTTACCCGGGGCTTTTGCCGCGAAACGCTTCGTAGCAGGCTTACCGCCAACTTTTTCAGGCCGTGCTTCAAACTCAAAGCTCACCTTGCCATCTTCACCGCGTGCCAGATACGCCTTGAATTTTCGATTGTTACGGTTCGAGACAAACCCTTCAAGTAAGTCGGTTTTGCCCGTTGCCAATAACTTAGTCATTTGTTCAGCGCTAATCTCTTGCTGCAAGATCACTTTGCCCGAGCGAAAATCACAATTACGCTCTGGCCCAACCGATTTCTCACAGATAAAGCTCATGCCGTGCTCAAACACCGGTGCCTGACATTTTGGACAAGGACCCAGCGCCATTTGCGTTGAAAAATCGACCGGTTCATTGGCCTCTTCATCACGCTGACCAAAGTCAAATTCGAGTTTGAACTCAGCGTTAATAATCAAGATCGAGGCAAACGGCCGCCCCATCTTGCTAATGAAGCCCTGCATCGGACCAAGGCGTTTGTCTGTAATCAGCGTCTCGACTTCTTCAGGCTCAAAAGTACGACCACCCGGATGCTTGCCTATTGAAAAGTCGCAACTTGTACACGCGTAACGACGGTAGTTTTCTTTCACAACGTTGCCGCATTTCGGGCAAGGCGTTTTTAGTGTGACGTAATCACCCGGTACAGTATCGCGCTCATACTCTTTTGCGCGCTTCACGATGATCTGCGTCATCTGCGCGATCTCAAGCATGAAGGCTTCGCGCTGCATTTCGCCCTGCTCGATCTGCTTGAGTTTATGTTCCCATTCGCCGGTCAATTCGGGCGAGGTCAACTCTTTCACATCTAAACCATTCAACAGCGTCATCAGTTGTCTGGCTTTAGCCGTCGGGACTAAGTCGCGACCATCGCGCCGCAAATACGTCTCTGACAACAAGCCTTCAATAATGGTTGCGCGCGTAGCAGGTGTGCCCAAACCGCTTTGCGCCATCGCCTGCGCAAAGTCATCATCGTCCACGAGCTTGCCTGCGTTCTCCATGCCTGACAACAGGGTTGCTTCGTTGTAGCGTGCAGGCGGTCGCGTTGCCAGACCGACTGTTTCAATATCTTCGGTGCGAACTTTTTCGCCTTCAGCCACGGCCACTAAATTTGCATCGTCGCCCTGCGCCTCACGGCCTTGTACGGCGCGCCAACCCGGCGACACCATGACCTCACCTTCGGTCTTGAAGTGATGTCCTTGAACGATGGTCGTTCGCGTCGTTTTCCGATACTCTGCAGCCGGAAAAAAGATGGCCAAGAAGCGTTTGACCACTAAGTCGTAGACTTTGGCTTCGGCGTCGCTCAGCTCAGACGGCACCTGCATCGTTGGGATAATCGCAAAGTGATCTGACACTTTTTTGTTATCAAAAATACGACGGTTTGGCTTAACCCACGCATTTTTAGTAATGGTTGCAGCATGCGGGGCCAGAGACTTAGCCACGCCTTTGCCTTCAGCCAGACCCGCAATCGTTTCTTTGACCGTGGTGATGTAGTCTTCCGGCAAAAATTTCGAATCGGTTCGTGGATACGTCAATGCCTTATGGCGTTCATATAAACTTTGGGCAAGCGACAAGGTGGTTTTAGCTGAAAAACCAAACCGGCCATTGGCCTCTCGCTGTAACGACGTCAAATCAAACAGGGCAGGCGCCGCCTCGATGCGCGGCTTGGCTTCTTCGGTCACAACGCCTGGCTGATTGCGGCACGCCGCAACAACGCTTTTGGCGGCCGCTTCAGTCCAAACACGCGATTCTTTCTGCTCTTGATCATCACCCGTTTTTTTGAAGTTCGGATCAATCCAACGGCCTTCGTACAGGCCAGCCGCGGCCACAAACGTTGCACGCACTTCCCAGTAATCACGCGGTACAAAATGGCGAATTTTTTCTTCGCGCGCAAATACCAGCGCTAAGGTAGGCGTCTGCACCCGACCAACCGGTGTCTTGAAAAAGCCACCATCTTTACTATTAAACGCGGTCATGGCACGCGTGCCATTAATGCCAACCAGCCAATCCGCCTCGGCGCGCGACCGCGCTGCTGCCTCGAGTGGTTTCATTGTGTCGTCATCACGCAGCGTTGCAAACGCTTCACGGATGGCATCTTGGGTCATGGACTGCAACCACAAGCGTTGCGTGGGCTTTTTCTGGCCAGCATATTGCGCGATATAACGAAAAATCAGTTCGCCCTCGCGTCCGGCGTCACACGCATTAATTAGCGCGCCAACATCTTTGCGTTTAATCAGCTTAACCAGCATTTTGAGTCGATCACCCGACCGTTTATCCTTAGTCGGTGCAAGATCAAATTCAGGCGGCACCACCGGTAGGTGGGCAAAGCTCCATTTCCCCTTCACGGGGTCATTGGGCGCAATCAGGGTTAACAAATGGCCCACACTTGAAGACAGTACGTATTTTTCGTTTTCGAAAAAGTCGCCTTCGCGGGTAAATCCACCCAAGGCGCGCGAGATATCGAGCGCCACGGAGGGTTTTTCGGCAATGATTAATGTTTTAGTCATTCTTATCCAAATGCTGCTCT
The DNA here is from genome assembly GCA_943331855.1 of Bordetella parapertussis. Lineage (GTDB taxonomy): Bacteria > Pseudomonadota > Gammaproteobacteria > Burkholderiales > Burkholderiaceae_B > Zwartia > Zwartia parapertussis_H. Next base: position 6,108 of record CALQNE010000081.1, on the reverse strand, counting down.
TTAAGCGGTTTGCTAGATGGGGCGAAAGCCCTAAATCAACCTAGCGCGCATCATAAGAGCGGTGATTAATGCCGTGCAAGTTAGCACGTTCAGTGCCTTGACCCCAAATTTGGGTTGCCAACGACCAAAAGCTCTCTATATTAGAGGCGGCGAGTTTTTCAAATCCCAGCGCCCGCCACGCTTGTTGTAATGCGGCCAAAGGTTCATTTAAATCAAGGGCTTGCGCTCCGTTTTGTTTAGAGAGTTTTAACCCTCTCGCATCTAGCACCAACGGCACATGCAGCACCCGTGGCACAGACAGACCTAATAAACGTGCTAGCAGGTGCTGGCGGGCTGTGCTCGTAAGTAAGTCTTCACCTCTTACGATGTCCGTCACCTTTTGCTCGCCATCGTCCACCACCACGGCTAACTGATACGCCCAGATCCCATCGGCCCGCTTCAGCACATAATCGCCAACCACTTGTGCAACCTCTTGTCGCTGCACGCCTAGCCAACGGTCTTCAAAGCACACCTCTACCTCGGGCACCCGCAGGCGCCAAGCATAGGCGTGGCGACCTTGTGGCGCCCCCAGGCGGCAGGTGCCTGGGTAGGGGCGCTCAATCTGGTCCGCGGCTTGACTCAAGCGCGATGCCGAGTCCGCAATTTCGCGGCGAGTACACCCACAGGGATACACCAACGCTGCTGACAAAAGCGTATCAAATGCCTGTTGATAAAGGCTTAAGCGGCGCGACTGGTAGACAACGTCTTGATCCCAACGCATCCCAAATGCCAGCAGTTGCTGCAAAATCAGCTCGGTGGCCCCAGGCACGTTGCGTGGGGTATCCAGATCTTCAATCCTGATGAGCCACTGGCCACCGTGGGCGCGCGCATCCAAAAAACTGGCCATGGCTGCCACCAATGACCCTGCGTGCAAAGGCCCGCTCGGGCTTGGGGCAAAACGGCCGACGTAAGGCGGTGCTGTTTGCAACAAACTTAGTGCAAAAGTCGATCGCCGTCTTCGCGCAATAGTTCTTCAAGAATGAGATGGTCAACCTCTGACTCTTGGCTCCAGAGCACCATCAGCGCGATGATTTTGATTTTTTGCAAAGAGACCGAGCCCTCGGTCGTCGCCAAGGCACGATCAATCACGATCTCACGCAAGGCGGGCGAGAGCGCCTCAGTGGCTTCAAGAAATGTAATGAAACCAATTGCCTCTGGATCAAGATGTTGTTGCTCGAACTCGGCATACACCCGCGTACCACTACCAGGCGTTTGCGACAACTCAACACATTGCGCAGTGGTCTCGGCTAAACCGACAAGCCAGCCTAGCGCATCATCGATATCGGTATGCTCAAAACCCGCCGCTGCGAGACGTTTGGCCAATACATCGGCCGACGGACAAGCTTCGGGCGTGTAGTAGTTCTCGAACAGGTAAACCAGAATGTCGAACATAAAGACGGGCTCCTGTTGCTGGCCGGGGCAGGGGGCACCCGACCAAGTAATTTGACTCTACGCCAAAAAACTTGCGCCGACAAGTCCTACGATAAATTTATAAGTGCTGCACCCTCTGCCACCTGATCTCCGACCCCATACAACACCTCTTTAACCACGCCATCGGCAGGCGCGGCAATGGTGTGCTCCATTTTCATTGCCTCCATCACCATTAACGCCTCGCCGCGCTTAACCTTGGCACCTACGGCGACATGCACCGCAATCACCTTGCCCGGCATTGGGGCGGTTAACCCCCCTGAAATCTCTACTTCGCCATCGGCGGCATGCGCGAGCGGATCTCGCAGCACAAGCGTGCTCATGACACCTGAGTCAAAAAGATCAAAGCGCTCGCCACGGATGACGATCGTCCCCGATACCTTAGTTTGCCCCAGTGCGAGATCTATTTTCACGACGCCGTTTACCGACAAACCCTGAGCCTGCCAGTCAAAGGGGTAACGTACGCCGTCGATCTCAAGTGTCTGAAGCCCTGCCTGACGATGTAGCCGACAAACCCGAGCGGCCTCCTGATCCATCAAGGTAACGTCGCGCTGATACACGCCGTTTAAACGCCAACCATCGGCGTGCGACCATGGGTCGCGTGCCTGATCTTGCGGCGCGGCTTCACGCAACAAAACGGCCGCCACGGCCAACGCGAGTGCCTCGTGACGCGCGGCTGCAGGTGTTGGTAATAATGTCGCACGTTGCCGCTCGATCAATCCTGTATCAAGATCGCCCGAAGCAAACGCCGTATCGGTCATCAGCCGTGTCAAAAACGCAACATTGGTGTGTACACCTACCACCTGGGTCTGCGCTAAAGCCTGCGCCATCCGGGCGCGCGCTTGATCGCGATCAGCGCCCCAGACTATCAGCTTGGCAATCATCGGGTCATAAAACGGCGAAATCGTATCGCCCGCACGCACGCCACCATCGACTCGAACATCTGCATTCGTAAAGGCAGCGTGTGGTGGTAAGGCAAGATGCGCTAACTGACCCACCGAGGGCAAAAAGTTTTTGTCCGGATTCTCGGCGTAGATCCGCGCTTCAATCGAATGGCCTGACCGGGTCAATTGCGCTTGCGTCAGGGGCAACGCCTCGCCATTCGCTACGCGCAATTGCCACTCGACAAGATCGAGCCCCGTAATCATTTCGGTGACGGGATGCTCGACCTGCAAGCGCGTATTCATTTCCATAAAATAAAACTTACCGCTAGGCTCAACGATAAACTCAACCGTTCCGGCGCCAACATAATTCACTGCGCGCGCTGCCGCCACAGCAGCCTCGCCCATGGCGCGACGACGCTCTTCGGTCATGCCCGGTGCAGGCGCTTCTTCAATCACTTTTTGATGACGTCGTTGCACTGAGCAATCCCGCTCAAACAGATAAACACCATTGCCCACCGAGTCGGCAAACACTTGAATCTCAATATGGCGTGGCTTTTGAACATAGCGTTCAATCAATACACGATCATCATTAAAGCTCGACGCAGACTCGCGCTTGCACGACGCCAGGGCGCTTGCAAACTCTGCGGCTGCGGTGACCACACGCATTCCCTTACCACCCCCGCCCGCGCTTGCCTTGATCATCACGGGATAACCAATCGCGTCAGCTTGTTGCTTTAAAAATTCGGGGTCTTGGTTATCACCGTGATAACCAGGCACCAAGGGCACACCCGCTTTTTCCATGAGCGTTTTTGAGGCAGACTTGCTACCCATCGCGGCAATCGCAGACGCCGGTGGTCCAACAAAGCGAATGCCCGCTTTCGTGCAGGCATTTGCAAACTCGGCGTTCTCAGACAAAAAACCATAGCCTGGGTGAATCGCTTGCGCACCATGGGCGAGCGCCGCCTGCAAAATCACTTCGCTTTTAAGATAGCTGTCTCGCGCAGCCGAGGCACCAATATGCACTGCCTGATCGCAACTCACGACGTGTTTTGCGTTCGCATCCGCATCTGAGTACACCGCGATTGTTCGTATCCCTAATCTGCGCGCAGTCGCAGCCACACGGCAAGCGATTTCACCGCGATTGGCAATCAATAAAGTTGTAAACACAATAGCTCCTTGATCCTGCTCTTACATGCGAAACACGCCAAAGCGTGTGTCTGCAATGGGCGCGTTCAGCGCAGCCGATAAACCGAGTGCCAACACGCGCCGTGTATCTGAAGGATTGATCACGCCATCGTCCCATAAGCGTGCGGTGGCGTAGTAAGGATGTCCCTCGCGTTCGTATTGTTCGCGGATCGGTGTTTTAAATTCATTTTCTTCTGTCGTTGACCAGTCGCCGCCTTTTGCTTCAACAGCCTCGCGTTTCAACGTCGCCATTACACTCGCAGCTTGCTCACCACCCATTACAGAAATACGTGCATTGGGCCACATCACCAGTAAGCGCGGAGAAAACGCACGGCCACACATGCCATAGTTGCCCGCACCAAACGAGCCGCCAATAATGACCGTGAACTTAGGAACCGCCGCTGTCGACACTGCCGTGACCATTTTTGCACCATGGCGGGCAATACCTTCATTTTCATATTTGCGCCCCACCATAAACCCAGTAATGTTTTGTAAAAATACCAGTGGGATTTTTCGCTGGGCACACAACTCAATAAAGTGTGCGCCCTTTTGCGCAGACTCTGAAAACAAAATCCCATTGTTCGCCACAATGCCAACCGGCATGCCCTCAATGTGCGCAAAGCCTGTCACCAGCGTCGTACCAAAGCGCGCTTTGAATTCGTCAAACTCAGAGCCATCGACAATGCGCGCAATGATCTCGCGCACATCATAGGGCTTGCGTGTATCGGCTGGGACAATGCCGTTGACCTCACTTAGGTCATACAACGGCGGCACGCTTTTGCGCAACGCCAACTGTTGTGGCTTGATGCGATTGAGTCGGCCCACGGCATCGCGTGCCAGTTGCAAGGCATGATGGTCATTGACGGCAAGATGGTCTGCGACGCCAGACAACCGCGTATGCACATCGCCACCACCCAAGTCTTCGGTAGATACGATCTCGCCTGTGGCGGCCTTCACGAGCGGAGGTCCACCTAAAAAAATCGTGCCCTGGTTGCGCACAATAATTGACTCATCGCTCATCGCAGGCACGTACGCACCGCCGGCGGTGCATGAGCCCATCACAACGGCGATTTGCGCAATCCCTTGCGCCGACATATTGGCTTGATTAAAAAAGATGCGCCCAAAGTGATCGCGATCAGGAAACACCTCTTCTTGCCGAGGCAAATTCGCCCCGCCCGAGTCGACCAGATATACACACGGCAAGTTATTTTGTTGCGCGATCTCTTGCGCGCGTAAATGTTTTTTAACAGTGAGCGGGTAGTAGGTGCCACCTTTGACCGTCGCATCATTACACACGATCACACACTCGACACCAGAGATGCGGCCGATGCCAGTGATGAGGCCTGCCCCGGGAGACTCTCCGTTATAAAGCCCCAGTGCCGCCAGCGGCGACAGCTCTAGAAACGGTGTACCCGGGTCTAACAGTTGTTCAACGCGGTCGCGCGGTAGTAGTTTTCCACGACTGATATGCTTTTGACGCGCCTGCTCTGTGCCACCGAGTGCCGTTTGTGCCAGCTGCTTTTGCAAATCATCGATTTGGACCTGCATCGCCAGCGCATTTTGCGCAAACTCTGGCGAACGCACGTTGATTAGAGATTCGATTTTGGGCATGTCTTTCGACCTTTGATCATTGTTAATGTCTTTACATCGTTTCGTTGAAAAGTTCACGGCCGATGAGCATTCGACGAATTTCACTTGTCCCCGCACCGATCTCGTACAGCTTTGCATCACGCCAGTAACGACCAAGTGGGTAGTCGTTGATATAACCATTCCCACCGAAGATCTGGATCCCCTCGCCTGCCATCCACGTCGCTTTTTCGGCACAGTACAAAATCACTGCGGCACAGTCTTTACGGATTTGACGGACGTGTTGAACACCAAGGCTATCGAGATTCTTACCGACCGTATAGCAAAACGCGCGGCACGCTTGTAGCGTCGTGTACATATCGGCGACCTTGCCTTGGATCAGTTGAAATTCGCCAATCGACTGACCAAACTGCTTTCGATCATGGATGTATGGAATCACCTGATCCATCACGGCCTGCATAATGCCCAAGGGGCCACCAGACAGCACCGCGCGCTCATAATCCAAACCACTCATCAGCACGCGCACACCACCGTTGACCTCTCCCAACACGTGATCGCCGGGGATCAGACAATTTTCGAAGACGAGTTCACCCGTGTGACTGCCACGCATACCAAGCTTATCGAGTTGCTGCGCAATGCTAAAACCAGGCATCCCTTTCTCGACCAAGAACGCCGTGACGCCGCGCGCATTGGCCTCGGGATCGGTCTTGGCATACACCACGAGCGTGTCCGCATCCGGGCCGTTCGTGATCCACATCTTGGTACCATTCAACAGATAGTCGGAGCCCTGCGGTGTCGCCCGTAATTTCATACTGACCACGTCTGAGCCCGCGCTGGGCTCGCTCATGGCAAGTGCACCAATATGTTCACCGCTCAGCAGTTTAGGAAGATATTTTTTCTTCTGGGCGGTGCTACCGTTTCGATGGATCTGATTCACACACAAGTTTGAGTGTGCGCCGTACGACAAACCCACAGAAGCGCTTGC
>CALQNE010000080.1 GCA_943331855.1 Bordetella parapertussis | reverse complement strand
TCAAACAAACGGAGATAACAGCATGAGTGGTTCAAAAAGATGGGTGAATCGTCCCGAGGGCTCAACCTGGGGTGACTTTGGGCCCGATGACCAGCGCGGTCGAATCAACCTGTTGACACCCGAAAAAATCAAACAAGGCATAGCCGAGGTTGAGCACGGGATTCCTTTCTGTTTGAGCCTGCCGCTCGATCTACCCGGGGGTAATTTACTGAATCCGCGCCGTTTTCCGCCCGTCATTCGTCCGACCTTGCGCGATGGACGCCCCAATATGAATTACCGCTTGTTTGCGGATAACGACCAGCATACCGACGTCGTGAGCGACGATCTGGTTGTGATGCATCTGCAATATTCAACGCAGTGGGACAGCTTGGCGCATGTCGGTTCACTCTTTGATGCCAACAACGATGGGATTCCTGAGGCGGTTTATTACAACGGCTATCGCGCAGGGCAAGATATTCAAGGCCCGACTGATGGCAAAGATGCAGGGGTGCCAGAGCCCGGAGATCAGCGCAGCACGTCAAACGCTGTAGCACTTGGTATTCAAAATATGGCCGAGTCTTGCGTACAAGGCCGTGGCGTGATGATTGATTTTCACGCGCACTTTGGTAACAAGCGTGAAAACATCACTTACGACACCTTGATGCGCATCATGGAGCAAGACAAGGTCGTGGTTGAAAAAGGCGATATGGTTTGCCTGCACACGGGCTTTGCGCAGATGTTGATGGATATGAAGGGCAAGCCTGATCTTCAATTGCTGAACAATAGCTGTGCGGCGTTAGATGGTCGTGATAAAAAACTATTGAACTGGATTACAGATAGTCAGTTGGTCGTGCTGATGGCCGATAACTACGCTGTCGAAGCGCATCCGGCCACTAGTCACATCGGTTGCTGTGCAACGCTACCGATTCATGAACACTGCTTGTTTAAGTTGGGCGTGCATCTGGGCGAAATGTTTTATCTGACCCCGCTTGCGCAATGGTTGCGCAAGAATGGTCGTAACCGTTTCTTGCTGACTGCACCTCCGTTACGTTTGCCCGGTGCGGTGGGCTCGCCCTCGACCGCGGTGGCGACCGTCTAATGAAAGACGTCATCAGAATCGGTTCAGGTGCGGCGTGGTGGGGCGATCGTGTTGAACCCGCTGCGCTGAACGCCGAAAAAGGCCAGCTAGATTATTTGTGCTTTGAAACCATGGCCGAAGCCACCGTGTCAGCTGCACAGGTGCGCGCTCGCCGTGATCCCACCTTCCCAGGCTACGACACCTATCTGGATGACCGGATGAAAGCGGTGCTACCTGCGTGTATGAAAAACGGCACCAAGATCATCACCAATCAGGGTTGGATCAATCCAGATGCTGCGGCAAAACGGATTGTGTATTGGCTCAATGAGTTTGGGTTCAAAGGTGTGAAGGTGGCTTCGGTCAACGGCAGCCTTATTACTGAACATGTGCTTGAACTGACGGATCGTATTTTAGAAAACGGCCAGCCGACCTCGACCTTGAAATCAAACTTAATTTCTGCCGAAGTCTATCAAGGTGCTGAGCCCATCGTCGAGGCCCTGAAAGCGGGGGCCCAGATCGTGATTACAGGCCGTGTCGCTGACCCCTCAATCTTTATGGCGCCCATGATGTATGAATTTGACTGGGATCCTTTAGATCACGTCAAGTTAGGTCAGGGTAATGGCATTGGTCACTTACTTGAGTGCGGTGCGCAAGCTACAGGCGGGTACTTTTCAGATCCAGGTTTTAAAGACGTACCCGAACCTTGGAATTTTGGTTTTCCGATCGCTGAAGTGAGTCGGGATGGCAGTGCCGTGATCACCAAGGTCGCCGGCACAGGCGGTGCGATCACACTCGAAACGATTAAAGAACAAATGTTGTACGAAGTGCATGATCCCGCGAATTATCTGACGCCCGATGTTGTGGTTGATTTCACGACGGTGCAGATTGAGCAAGTTGGTGCTGATCGCGTGCGGGTGAGTCATATCAGCGGCAAGCCGCGTACCCCTACGCTCAAAGTATCAATCGGCTGCACAGAGGGCTTTATTGGCGAAGATATGTTTTTCTACGCGGGCCCTGGCGCCTTGCGCCGCGCAGAGTTAGCAAAGAAAATTCTCGAAGAGCGGTTCAAGATTGTGAAACTGCAAGCTGAAGAGATTCGGATTGATTACCTGGGTTTGAATGCCATTCATGGCGCAGCAACGCCTGCCGATGCACCTGAGCCTTATGAGATTGCCGTTCGTGTGGCTGCGCGCACCAAAACGCGTGAAGAGGCTGCGAAGGTGGGTCGTGAGATTGACGGTATGGCCGTGTCGGGTATTGCGCACACAGGTAAGCGAGTGCCGCATCAAGACCGCACCCGTGAAGTGATCGGCGTATGGTCTGCGCTGGTGGCGCGCGAGAAGGTCTTCGCCTCCGTTAATTACTTTGTGAGCTAAGCCGTGAAAGTGAAACTACAACATGTGGCACATGCCCGTTCGGGCGATAAGGGCGACACGTCGAATATTGCGGTCTACGCCTATGTGCCAGCCTTCTATCCTTTATTGAAAGAGCAATTGACGGCTGACAAGCTGAAGGCTTTTTATAAAGGCGCGATTAAAGGTCCGGTCACGCGGTACGAGGTCGATAATTTGCATGCGATGAATTTCGTTGCGCAAGGCGCGTTAGGTGGCGGTGTTTCGCGAAGTCTGTGCCTCGACAATTATGGCAAAGCCCTGTCGGCCGCGATTCTTGGTTTTGAAGTTGAGGTGCCTGACGCCTTGCGTTCATCTTTGCGTGGGCAACATTTGTTATTAAATACCTAGTTGATTATTGAGCAAATCGATCGTTTGGCATTGAGATGAGAAAAAAACACACCATATTGATTGTCGGAGCCAGTGGCGTTGTTGGCGCGGCTGCTTTGAACCATTTTGCTTCACTGCCAGACTGGAACGTGATCGCGCTTTCACGGCGCTTTGTGAATTTGCCATTTTTGGCGCAACACATCAGTGTTGATCTGACGGATCGTCAGGCCTGTGTCCAGGCGGCTGCCAGCTTGTCAGAAGTCACGCACATTTTTTATGCGGCGCTGTATGAATTGCCTGAACTGGTTGCTGGCTGGCAAGATCCCAAACAGATGGCGGTCAACGAGGTGATGCTGCGCAACTTGCTGGATGCGCTTGAACCGGTTGCCAAAAGACTGCGCCACATCACGTTGATGCAAGGGACTAAAGCGTATGGCGGTCACGTTGAACCGGCACGTGTTCCGGCAAAAGAGCATTGGCCGCGTCATGCGCACAAAAACTTTTACTGGTTGCAAGAAGACTTGTTGCGTGAACGTCAGCCTAAAGCGGCTTGGACCTTCACCATTTTGCGCCCACAGATCGTATTTGGCTACTCAGTATTTAGTCCGATGAATATTGTTGCGGCAATTGGCGCCTACGCAGTGCTGCAGCGTGAGCAAGGTTTGCCGTTAAGTTTTCCAGGTGGTGGACGTTATATCAATGGCGCAAGCGACAGCCGTATGATTGCGCGTGTTGCTGAGTTTTCGGCAACCCACGAGATTGCCGCTAATGAAACCTACAACGTGGTCAACGGTGACGCGCTCGTCTGGCAAGACATTTGGGGTTCGATTGCGGCCAAATTTAAGATGCCAGTGGGTGAGCCCGCGCCGCTCTGTCTGGCCGAGAATATGCCCAAGCATGAGAAGCTTTGGGCCCAGCTCGTCAATAAACATGATCTGGCGTCATTCACACTGGCTGAAATTATTTCGAGCTCTTGGGAATTTACCGATCGTGCGTTTGCGCTGGGCGTTGAACACCCGGCTGACTCAGTGCTGAGTACGATTAAGTTGCGTAAACACGGTTTCAATGATTGCTATGACACTGAAGGCTCTTTGCTTGACTGGCTCGAGCTCATGCAAAAGAATCGATTATTACCCCGCTAATAAAAACATTTATAAAAACATTTTTACTGGAGCGAAGATGAAAAGAATAATAACAACCGTCAAGTTTTTTGGATGCTCGGTGATTTGTGCGACCGTGGCGTATCTGGTCTCACCGAGCGCGTTAGCGCAAACGACATTTGCCGATAGACCAATACGCGTGGTCGTGCCTTACCCTGCCGGTGGTACGACGGATCTGATGGCGCGTGCCGTGAGCGGGCGTTTAGGCGAATTGCTCGGGCGTACGGTCGTGATTGACAATAAGCCAGGTGCCGGGGGTGTGATTGGCTCGCAGCAAGTGGCGAAGGCCACGCCCGATGGGCACACCTTGGTTTTTGCTAGTATTGCCTCGCACGGCATTATCCCCGCATTGCAAACACCGCCTCCTTACGATGCTGTAAAGGATTTCATACCGATTACGCTGGTGGCGAGTACGCCTAACGTCTTGTTGGTGAATATGGATCTTCCGGTTAAAAATGTCCAAGAGCTGATTGCTTTGGCGAAGGCAAAGCCTGGCACGCTTAATTTTGGCTCGACGAGCCATGGTGGCTCTCCTCATATGACGGGTGAGCTTTTTAAGATTATGACAGGCGTTGATATCGTGCATGTTCCCTACAAGGGTGCTTCGCCGATGCTGATTGATTTGATTGGCGGGCAAATCGGAATGGGCTTCGATAATTTGCCTTCGTCGATGGCAAATATTCGTGGCGGTAAAGTCCGTGCGCTTGCTGTCACGACCACCACACGTTGGCCGGGTGCACCTGAGATCCCAACGATGAGCGAGGCGGGCGTGCCTGGGTATGATGTATCGGCCTGGTTTGGTTTGTTGGCGCCAGCCGGAACGCCAATGCCACTGGTTGACTTATTAAGCAAACATCTCATCGTGATTTTGCAGACAGAAGAAATTAAGAAACAATTTTTAGAGCTTGGTGCGACACCAGTGGGTGATACGCCTGCTTACTTCAAGAGCTTCATCGAGGCTGAACGAGACAAATGGAATAAAGTGGCTCAGACCAACAATATCAAGTTGTAATGCGCAACCGGCGCAGGTCTAAGTCGCATAGGAAAATTTCATTTTGAAAAAAGCGTTTATTCGTGGCGTGGGCAATACGCGCTTTGGTCGCCTTGAGGGTCAAAATGCGCTTGATTTAATGGCGCAGGCGGCAAAGGCCGCATTATCCAGCGCCAACGTCATGCGCGCAGAAATCGATGGCGTGCTCTGTGGCTATGCGACAACGATGCCGCATTTGATGTTGGCCAATTTGTTCTGCGAGCGTTTCTCTTTACGTCCTAGTTACGCTCACGGCATGGCAGCGGGGGGGGCTACCGGTGCGGCAATGCTGATGCTGGCGCGCGAGTTGGTGCAAAGCGGTCGTTGCCGTAACGTGTTGGTGGTGGCCGGTGAAAACCGCTTGAGCGGTCAGACGCGCGACAGTTCAATTCAGACGCTCGCTCAAGTGGGTCATGCAGATTTTGAAGTACCCAATGGGGCCTCGGTGCCCGCCTATTACGGCTTGATGGCTTCGCGCTATATGCATGAGGCGGGTGTCACCAATGCAGACCTCGCTGAATTCGCCGTACTGATGCGTAACAATGCGCGTCGCCATCCAGACTCGCATCTCACACAAGAGATTTCGATTGCTGACGTGCTAGCTTCAAAGCCGATTGCTGAGCCCTTGCATTTGTTGGATTGTTGCCCGATCTCTGATGGCGCGATGGCCTTGGTGGTGTCGGCTGAACCGGGTTCAGGCGTACGTATCAAAATGGTTGGGGCAGGCCAGGCACATTTTCATCAACACTTAACAGCGTTGCGAGATGTGATGGACACGGGGGCTGCAGCGGCTGCGAAGATTGCGTTTAAAGAAGCGGGTCTGACGACGAAAGACATCGGTTATTTAGGCGTATACGATTCATTTACGATTACCTTGTTGATGCTTCTCGAAGAAGTCGGTTTCGCGCCTCGGGGGCACGCGGCAGAACGCGTCAGACAAGGTGACTTTTCGCAATACGGGGCTCTTCCCTTGAATACGCATGGCGGTTTGTTATCGTTTGGACATTGTGGTGTAGCAGGTGGCATGGCGCACACCGTTGAGGCTTATCGGCAGTTCGCTGGCCAAGCGGGTCCTCGTCAGGTCAAGACGCCCACCCACGCCTATATTCATGCAGACGGTGGCGTGATGTCGTCGCACGTGAGTTTGCTTCTGTCGTGCGAGGGTTAATAGATGACAATCAACGAACATGCGAACATTTCACTAGCCCAACCTTATGTTGAGGGCTTAACCGAACATTTACTTCGCTATCAACACTGCGAGTCATGCGCCGGCGCACAAACTTTTGCCCATGATGCTTGTCAGTTTTGTGGCGCAGAAACCCTGTCCTGGCGCACGTCAAGTGGCCGAGGGCGCGTGCACGCTGTGACTGTGGTCGCACGCGCACCTTCAGATTATTTTCGTTCGCTGGCGCCCTATACCTTGGTCGTTGTGACGCTTGACGAAGGTGCGCGAGTGATGGGACACGCCACAGCGGGTATACAAATTGGTCAAGCAGTGATTGCTACATTTTTTAAACATCTGGATCAAACGCTCGTGCGTTTCGAACCCCATCCCTAATATCTTCTGCGCGGTATCACCCGGAATCTTCATGTCTGACTTGCTTGAAACAGCTTTAAATCCACGTACTGTTGCAATTATTGGTGCCTCAGAAAACATTCATAAAATCGGCGGCCGACCGATTTATTACATGCAAAAGTGCGGTTTTAAAGGGACCATCTATCCAATTAATCCAAGCCGTGAAGAAGTGCAAGGCTTAAAAAGCTATGCCTCGCTGGCGCAGTTGCCCGAAGTGCCTGAGTTGGTGTTGATTGTGGTGGCTGGCGATAAGGCTGTCGAAGCGGTTGAGGAGTGTGCGGCGCGTGGTGTGAAGTCGGTCGTGGTGATGGCCTCAGGCTTCGGCGAGACTGGCCCAGCAGGTCGTGCCACGCAGCAACGCATGACGGATGCAGGGCGTGCGACGGGTATGCGTATCTATGGCCCCAATACGCACGGCCTTGCAAATTTTGGTACTGGTGCGATAGCCGGTTTTTCGACGATGTTCATCGAGCGTCCTCCACAGGATGGGCCTGTAGCAGTGTTAAGTCAGAGCGGTGGCATGAGTGCGATGGTGTACGGCTTATTGCGCGAGCGCGGCATTGGTGTGCGTCATGTGCATGCCACCGGCAATGAAGCTGACGTCACGGTGGCTGAGATGGCCTGGGCGATTGCGCACGATCCAGAAATTAAGCTCATGTTGCTGTATCTCGAAAATATTGCGAATCCCGAGGTTCTGGCGCGCACCGCTGCGTATGCACGCACACGCGATTTACCGATTATTGCGGTCAAGGCGGGGCGTACAGCCGGTGGGCAACAAGCGGCGTCGACACATACGGGTTCGATGGCGAACGAAGAGCGTGTCGTCGATGCGTTCTTTAAAAAACATGGTATTTGGCGCGTGCGTGATCCGCATGCGCAGGCCTTGTGTGCGCAGGCCTACCTAAAAGGTTGGCGTCCAAGGGGTAATCGCTTGGTCGTGATTAGTAATTCGGGTGCCAGCTGTGTGATGGGGGCCGATGCCGCTGAAGAAAACGGCTTAGCGCTTTCGATCTTGTCAGCGTCGACACAACAGGCCGTCGCAACATCGTTACCAGGTTTTGCCACCACAACAAATCCGATCGATATCACCGCTGCGTTGTTATCTAACAGCAATTTATTTAGTGAAGTGTTGCCGGCGGTGGCGCAAGATCCTTCGGCAGACATGTTTTTTATTAATATCCCCGTCGCAGGTGCGGGCTATGACGTCGAAGCGTTTGCGCGCGATACGGCCAAATTCGAAGCGCTTACAGGTAAGCCTGTTGCGGTGGCCGCCTGGCAGGATACGGTGGCCAAACCCTTTATCGCAGCGGGTGTCCCGACCTTTGCCAACGAAGCCCAGGCAGTTGGTGTGCTGGGGCAGTTAGCAGCTCACACGGCCCTGATGAGCGAATCATTCGAGCCTTGGCATGCTCTTCAGACCGTTCAAGTCCCACAGGGCTCGGGTGCATATTGCAGCGAGGCACAAACCTTGAAGCTATTGGCGATGCACGGCATACCAATCGTCAAGCATCAGTTGTGCCAGACGGCGGCTGAGGTGCGTGAAGCCTTTGTCGCAGTTGGTGGTCCCGTCGTGATTAAAGCCTGTTCGGCCGAAGTTCCGCATAAGTCCGAGTTTGGTCTGGTGGCACTAGGTGTACAAAGCGCAGATGTTGCCGCCACAATTTTTGAATCTCAGCGCAAAAAACTTACAGAAATGAAGGTAGGTCACGAGGGCATCATTGTCGCAGCCATGAGCCGTGGTCGTCACGAATGCATGGTGGGCGCGCGCTTTGACCCAGTGTTTGGTCCGGTCGTGATGATCGGCGCCGGTGGTAAGTATGTTGAGGCGCTCAAAGACTATGCTGTGCTGTTACCGCCCTTTAATCTTGAGCAAGTTGAGAGTGCGCTGCGCGGCTTACGCATGGCACCTCTTTTAGACGGGGTACGCGGCGATGCACCCATGGATGTCAAAGCCTTTGCAGAGGTTGCCGTGTCGGTCGGTCGCCTGATGATGGCGGCAGGTTCAAGTATCGCGTCGCTGGACTTAAATCCGGTGATGGTGGGTGCGGTCGGTGAAGGTGCCGTGGTGGTGGACGCTTTACTTGAGCGCGGTGGTCGCAGCTAGGTCCTCGCGTTGGGCGCCCACTAGGCACGCTGAGGACTGCTGCTCGTGGTCTGCTATAAAGTAAAGGCTAATAAAGACTTAGTTGCCTTGTTTCACAGCGTCAATGCCGTCGTTCTGATTGACGCACTCGCCGCAGTGCGGCAATATCCTAGACAATCAATACTCAATTTAAGGAAAACACCATGCGTCGCCCACTGCTTGTCGCTGCGATTGCCGCCGCGCTGCTCTTGCCGAGCCTAGGCACAGCTAAAACCTTCAAATGGACGAGTCAGGGCGATATCCTGACGCTTGATCCTCATTCGCAAAATGAAGGGTTGAACATCGCGGCGAACTTGTGGGTGTATGACCCCTTGTTGAATTACAACGACAAGTTTGAAGTGATCCCCTCTTTGGCGACGTCTTGGGAACAAATCAATCCGTCATTGTGGCGCTTTAAGTTGCGTGCCGGCGTAAAGTTTCATGATGGTTCTGCGTTCACAGCTGACGACGTCGTATTCTCGATTAAGCGTGCCATGGCACCCTCGTCGCAGTTCAAGTCGTATGTTGCTGGTATCAGTGACGTCACGGCAATTGACCCGTTGACCGTTGAAATCGCAACCGCAGGGCCAAACCCTGTGTTGTTGCGTCAGTTGCCTTCGCTAGGCATCATGAGCAAAGCCTGGTCAGAAAAAAACAACGCAGCCCTGCCACAGGATTTCAACAAAAAGGAAGAGAGCTTCGCGGCGCGTAACGCGATGGGTACTGGACCTTACATGTTGAAATCGCGTGAGGTCGACATTAAAACGGTCTATGTTGAAAATCCAGACTGGTGGGGTAAGCCAACCAAGCAGGGTAACGTGACTGAGATTGTTTACACACCGATTAAACAAAACGCCACGCGTACGGCTGCTCTGTTATCCGGTGAAGTGGATTTTGTGTTGGATCCTGCGGCGCAAGATATCGAGCGCTTGCGTTCTCAGGTAAAAGTGCTAGATGGTAACGAAAATCGCACCATCTACATTGCGATGGATCTACAAAGCCCTGAATTGAAATACAGCAACATCAAAGGAAAAAACCCACTGACTGACGTTCGGGTGCGCGAGGCGCTTTATCGTGCGATTGATATTGAGACGATCAAAAAAGCAGTGATGCGTGGGATGTCGTTGCCGACTGGCGCGATGATTTCGCCCCAAGTCCACGGGTACTCTGATGAGATAGGCAAACGCGTGCCTTATGATTTGGTGAAGGCTCGTGCGCTATTAAAAGAGGCTGGTTACGACAACAATCTTGAGTTTACGATTGACTGCCCAAATAACCGTTACATCAATGACGAGGCAATTTGCCAAGCTGTTGTTGCGATGTGGGCCAAGATTGGCGTCAAAACCAAGCTCAACGCTATGCCACGGGCAACGTTCTTTCCAAAGGTTGCTAACGGTGACACCAGTATTTATTTGTTTGGCTGGGGCGTGCCCACGTTTGATGCTTACTACACGCTCGAATCCCTGATTCGCAGTAAGGGTACGGGCGCTGCAGGTGCCTTTAACTATGGCGGTTATTCAAATCCCAAAGTTGATGCGCTGATTGATGCGGTCAAAACAGAGATCGACGATGCTAAGCGCACCGCAATGATCCAGGAAGCCTTTACGATTCATGCAAAAGAATTCGGCACAATCCCCTTGCATGATCAGGTCATCCCATGGGCCATGAAGAAAAACATCGACATCAAGCATCAGCCGAATAATCGTCCGGTGATAGAAAGAGTCATCATCAATTAATCCCCTTAACAGTCTTGACTGGGCAAACGCTTAGTCAAGACTGTTCTCAGTCGAGAGCCCATGTTTGCTTTTATTTTGCGCCGGTTGCTGCAAGCCGCGGGCGTTCTGCTTGCGGTTGCGCTTCTTGCCTTTGTGCTCTTTCAGTACGTGGGCGACCCGGTCATGATTATGTTGGGGCAAGAGGGTACGCCTGCAGAGCGTGATCAGCTTCGTAAAGACTTAGGTCTGAGCGATCCGGTGATCGTGCAGTTCTACCATTTTCTGACTAATGCGATTCAGGGTGAGTTTGGGCTGTCGTTGCGACAAGGTCAAAAAGTCTCGACCTTGCTGCGTGAACGGTTGCCCGCTACGCTAGAACTCTCGATCGCCGCAGCCTTGATTGCGTTGCTTGTGGGCTTGCCCTTGGGCGTGTACACCGCGTTAAAGCGCCATGGCAAGCTGTCGCAAGCAGTATTAGCTTTTTCGTTATTGGGCGTATCTTTGCCAACATTTTTAATCGGGATCTTGTTGATCTTGGTTTTTTCAGTGTCGCTGGGTTGGTTGCCTAGCTACGGTCGAGGTGACACGATCAAGCTCGGCTGGTGGTCAACGGGGTTGCTGACGAAAAGTGGCTGGACTCACCTCGTCTTACCGGCCGTCACGTTGTCGTTGTTTCAAGTGGCCCTCGTTTTGCGTTTGGTTCGCTCTGAAATGCTCGAGGTCTTGCGTACCGATTACATTAAGTTCGCCCGCGCACGTGGGTTAACGAGGCGAGCCATCCATTTCGGGCATGCCCTGAAAAACACGCTTGTACCGGTGATCACAATCATGGGGCTGCAGTTAGGCGGAATCATTGCCTTCGCGATTGTCACTGAAACCGTTTTTCAATGGCCAGGCATGGGATTGCTGTTTATTCAAGCGGTGCAGTTTGCTGATATCCCGGTGATGGCAGCTTATCTGTGTTTGATTTCTCTCATTTTTGTGTTGATTAACCTGACAGTTGACTTGTTGTATTTTGCGGTCGATCCGCGCTTAAGAGCCGGTTTAGGCAAACACTCGGGGGGGCATTAATGAAAGCTGCTCTCGCGAAATTTTGGGAAGGTGATCTTGCATGGTCGTGGCGACATACGCCGGTGGCAATTGTTGCCACCGTGTTGTTAGCGATTTTGCTGATTGCTTCGTTCGGTGCAGATGTACTGGCACCGCATAACCCGTTTGATCTTGCCACCATCAATTTGATTGATGCCTTAAAGCCGCCGGTGTGGCACGCTGAAGGTACGCAAGAGTATCTGCTTGGTACAGATAGCCAAGGCCGTGATCTGCTCTCTGCGCTGATGTACGGCACGCGCGTGTCTTTGCTGATTGGTTTGGCGGCTGTGTTTGGAGCGATGGTTTTAGGGATTGTGCTGGGCTTGATCTCGGGCTATGCGGGCGGTCGAATTGACGCCTTGATTATGCGTATTGCCGATGTGCAGTTATCGTTTCCGGCAATTTTGATTGCGTTACTGATTGACGGCGTGGCGCGCGTAGTGGTGCCGGGCGACATGCACGAGGTGATTGCCTTTCCGGTGTTGGTCGGTGCGATTGCACTGGCCGGCTGGCCTCAATATGCACGTACCGTGCGCGGTTCAACACTAGTTGAAAAAAATCGTGAATATGTGCAAGCGGCGCGAGTGATCGGGATCTCATCTCCGGTGATTATGTTCAGACACGTGTTGCCAAACGTACTTGGGCCTGTGCTCGTGCTGGCAACGGTACACCTCGCCACCGCGATCATCACCGAGGCGACTTTATCCTTTTTAGGCGTGGGCGTACCCCCGACGTCGCCCTCGTTGGGGACCTTGATTCGCGTTGGTAACGATTTTCTGTTTTCAGGTGAGTGGTGGATTACGATTTTCCCTGGGGCTGCACTGGTGTTGTTGGTGTTGTCGGTCAACTTGTTGGGTGACTGGCTGCGTGATGCCTTGAACCCGCGTTTGAGCTGAGCCGCCTGATGTCAAACACTATAAATAATCAAGCGCTGAGCAATAGTACAGATGACGCAAC
>CALQNE010000079.1 GCA_943331855.1 Bordetella parapertussis | reverse complement strand
TTTCGTAGGAAGGTTTGCGACGAAAAATATTGGCGGTTACCCGCTCTGACCCGAGGGCGCCCTCAATGAATACCACCTTGCCGTCATGCCGGGCAACACCGCGCGCCTCAAGATCAAGGGACTCAACCTGCAGTACTTCTTGAGACATAGAGATATCTTTGCGCCGTGAGGCAATTATTTTGGTGTTGATGTTGCAGCGGCGGGATCAGTGTCTGTCGGGCTGGTGGCACCTTGCTGCCGTGCGGCGCGCTCATCCGCACGGTCAAGCGCCGCCTGCTGTTTCGCGCGCGCAGCACTACGCTCGGCAGACGCCGCAGCCGAAGCCTTTCCCTGAACCGCGTGTTGATCACGCATATATCCAATCAAAATTTTTCGCTGCGGCGTATTCAGTGAATCCCAAAATACCAGCCAACTGGCTTGAACTTCATCAAATCCGGCATCAATTTTAGAACGTGTTTTTTTACGCAGGGCGATGACCTCGCGCGGATCAAACTTGTCCGTCGCAAGCTCTTTAGTGAGTTCTGCGTATTCAGCTTGCCGCGCATTACGGTTGACATTCCACATTTTGCGACGCGCTTCGTGCGCCGCTTCAAGTTTGGCTTTTTGAGCAGCATCTAGCACCATACCGTCAATTAATGAATCAGGAAGCCGCCCCATGCTGTTGCCCGTCAATGGAGCCGTACTTGGCGCTGCCACAGGCGCGGCTTCGACGCCGGGCCTTTGACTGCTTTGGTTCAGCTGATTGGATGAGCGCAACATCAATGGACTATTTTGAGCTGATGCTGCAAAACTTGCCAAAAGCAAACTCAAGATGATCAATAGGGATCGACAATCATGGCTTCGCATAAGAATTCTCCGAAAGGCGGTCAGGCGCCGTGTAATGTAATTTAGGTTGACCAAGCGGCCAAATACTCTGCCCAATGCGGCTCTGTACTCGCCTGCAAGGTGCTACGAACTAAGTCGATTTCTTCCTGGTAGGTCACTTGATCAATTTCACCGCGTATCAGTCTAAAACGGCAGTACACCAGCCAGGTATTTACTACATCGGTCTCGCAATAGGCGCGCACTTCATTCGCACGCCCATTAGACCAAGCGTCCCAGACCAGACTGCCATCCATACCAAGCTTTCCGGGAAACCCACAAAGCTTCGCAAGATCGTCAAGCGACGCATTACCCCTGCCATTGTATTTTGCCAAGACATCCATCAGATCTAGATGGCGTGTGTGATAACGACTGAGATAGTTGTTATAACGAAAGTCTTTATCCTCTTCGCCCATATCCCAATAACGGGGTGCCGCAATACCATGGATCAAGGTTCTATAGTGGAGCACAGGCAAATCAAAGCCAGACCCATTCCAGCTAATCAGCTTGGGGGTATAGCGCTCGATGGTTTTAAAAAAGCTCGTGAGCAAAACCGGCTCAGTGTCATCGGCCTGCCCTAAGCAACGTACCCTAAAGCCTTTATCGTCACGAAAAACACAACCTACGACGGCGACGCGCTGCAAATGATGCGGCAAAAACGTAGTGCCAGTGATTTCTTTGCGCGCTGCGAAAGCGCGCTCAGCAACTTCAGCATCCGGCACCTCGGTACCCCATTGATGCAAACGCCGCAATCCTTCAATATCGGGGATTGTTTCTAAATCAAAGACAAGCGTCGGCGTCATGGGTCTTGAACTTAGCGGCTTGGTAGATATTGCAGCGGATCGACTGGTGTGCCCTGACGTCGAACTTCAAAATGCAAGCGCACAGAGGCTGCATCGGTCTGCCCCATCTCTGCGATCTTCGCACCTTTTTTGACATCTTGCCCAGCTTTCACGAGCAAAGTGCGATTATGCGCATAAGCAGTAATAAACCCATTGTCATGATTCACAATAATCAAATTACCCAAGCCGCGCACGCCGTTGCCCGAGTACATCACTTTACCGTTGGCAGCCGCTTCGATCGCATCTCCTGCGTTGCCTGCAATGTCGATGCCCTTTGTCGTTTGCGTGAACCCTTGGATCACCTTACCTTTCGCGGGCCAACCCCAACTGATTAACCCTGCATCCGATGCTGGCGTCGTGACCTGGTTTGCGGGTGCACTGCTACTTGCAGAATCGAGTGCACGCTCTTCGGGCTTGCTTGAGGCGGCCGGACGGGTGCTCGTCGCGGCAGCTTCTTGGCCCTCGGATAACTTCAAGGTTTGCCCAACAATCAAGCGATTGGGGTTCACAAGCTTGTTGAGGCGAAGAATGCTCGCCTCGTCAACGCCATTTGCGCGAGCAATCTTGCTAATCGTGTCGCCAGGTTTAATCACATAAGTACGAACTGCTGACGTAGAACTGCCACTAAGATCGGTCACAGGGGCACGGGTGCCCGTGTTGTTGGCGCAGCCACTTAGTAATGCAAGCGCGCATATCCCAATCGCACTCGAACGCACGAGCCACCCCGTGCTAGCGCCTTTCAGAGAACGACGCATTAGATTGCTTTTTGTAACGTGCTCAGTGAGCATGCGTTTCTCCTGTTTACTCATACTTGTAATCCCGCCTTAAGGGGTACAAATCTCACCTCTTCGAGTTCTTGCCGATCCCAACTCGAAGCGCCTGTTCTCGTGACGCGGACCAAGCGCTGTGCGCTTGTCCCTTCAGGGGCGATCAATACCCCCCCTACATTCAACTGCAATAACAATGCCTGCGGGATACGAATCCCGGAAGCTGCAACCACAATGGCATCGAATGGCGCCATTGTCGGCAATCCAAGCATGCCATCGCCGTGCACCAGCCTCACTTTTGTGAGTCGCAGCGTACGCAATCTCTCTTTAGCCATATCGTACAACGCCCGAATACGTTCGATCGAATGAACTTGTGGAAATACCTGCGACATGACGGCTGCCTGATAACCACATCCGGTTCCAACCTCGAGCACGCGGGACGGCATCGTTGCGCTGCAAACTGAAGCGATCATCCGGGCGACCACCCAAGGCTGCGAGATCGTCTGCCCATGGCCGATTGGCAAAGACGCATCGTCGTAGGCACGGCTAGCCAACGCCTCATCAACAAAGGCATGACGCGGAATCACTTGCATGGCCGCCAACACTTGCTCATTGGTGATCCCTTGCGAATGCAAACGCTCTACCATCGTTGCCCGCATACGATCAGAGTTCAACCCGAGATTTTCACTACCAAACGACGTCGCAGGGGGCGTCGTTGCCACACGATTTGGAATTCGGGTGGCAGAAATACGGGTATTGCTGTTAGAGGCTGTGATGCCATGCAAACCACGCCCGACGCCAGTCCGGTTGTCTTTCACCGGCATACACAGCGACGATAATTGCCTTAAGCGCATACAGGCCCGAGCCAAGTGGCCATTTGTTCTAACTGAGAATACTGTGTGAGATCAAGACGCAGAGGCGTCACCGACACAAATCCATTAGCAATCGCATCAAAATCAGTGCCGGTTCCTGCGTCATTTGCAGCACCAGACGGGCCGATCCAGTAAACCGTTTCACCGTAAGGTGTTGCCGAGCGCACCACCGGTTGCGAGGGATGGCGCGAACCCAGCCGTGTCGCGCACACCCCTTTGATTTGCGCAAGTGGCAAGTCGGGGCAATTCACATTCAGAAGCGTCGGCCCCTGAACGGGTTGCGCAAGTTGACGAGCCACCAATCGATGCGCCTGCACCACTGCCGCGTCTAGGTTTGACCAGCTTCTTGAGACAAGCGAAAACGCCATGGCGGGAATCCCAAACAGGTACCCCTCAGAGGCCGCTGCAACAGTACCCGAATACAGCGTATCTTCGCCCATGTTGGCGCCATTATTGATGCCCGACACGATCAAGTCGGGCCGACGATCTAGCAAACCCGTGAGTGCAACGTGAACACAGTCTGAGGGCGTTCCGTTTACATAGATAAACCCATTTGCCGCGTGACGCACCGCCAAGGGACGCGTCAAGGTCAAAGAATTAGAGGCCCCGCTGTGATTCACTTCAGGTGCTACGACGGTGACCTCAGCAAGGCTGCGCAATGAGGCCACCAAGGCCTCGAGACCCAAAGCGGTGTAACCATCGTCGTTTGAAACCAGAATATGCATATGCTGAGGCTAAATAATACTTTTAATCCAAGCAATGATTGTACTCGCTAGCGATGATTTTTCACTCTTAAATCAGCACCAAAGACAGTCACACGTTAGAATCGGCAGCATCTTATCTGATGACCGGAAGCCACGTATGGGCGCACCTTCGCTCGAGTTCGCAAGTTTAGGCCTGATCGCCCTAGCCTATCTGCTCGGCTCGATTTCGTTTGCCGTCGTCATCAGTCATGCTTTTGGGCTGCAAGATCCCCGCACCTATGGGTCGGGAAACCCAGGGGCAACGAACGTTTTGCGCTCTGGCAACAAGTGGGCCGCTGGCCTCACCTTGTTGGGGGACGCTGCCAAAGGCTGGTTTGCAGTTTGGGCCGCCGAGCGACTCAAGGTTTCAGTCAACACAGAAGCCTGGGTGGCCCTGGCAGTCTTTCTGGGCCATCTGTACCCCGTATTTTTGCGTTTCAAAGGTGGCAAAGGCGTGGCAACGGCTTTTGGCGTCATGCTCGCCATCCAGCCGCTTTTGGCTCTAGGCGTTGCAATCACCTGGTTTGTAGTCGCCAAACTCTTTAAGTACTCTTCACTGGCCGCCATGCTCAGCGCCGCTTGTGCACCCGTCTTTTATCTCTTGGGCAATGAACGCTTCTGGGTAAGCCAGCTACCCTTGACCGGCGTGTTCGTGACGCTCGCCCTGCTCTTGCTATACCGACATCGTGCCAATATTGAAAGACTCTTCAAGGGCACAGAACCGAGAATCGGTAAAAAAAGTTAAAGCGCTGCGAGGTCCCAGCGGGGGTGCACATCAAAGCCATACGTCTGAACACCTAAATTCACCAAACCTCGTTGAATGCGCTGTGCCGCGGCAAAGGCAATCATGGCACCGTTATCCGTACACAACTCAAGCGGCGGAAAAAACACTTCAACCTGACGTTTTCCTAGGCGCTGTGTAAGCAACTGGCGCAATAAACGATTTGCACCAACCCCGCCCGCGACCACCAGCCGCTTTAACTGCGTCTGCTCGAGCGCAGCTACAGACTTCGCCACCAAGACCTCGACAATCGCAAGTTCGGTCGCAGCAGCCAAATCAGCGCGTAACTGGGCATCGGCCAAGCCCCGCAGCTCAGCCTCTTTTAAACGAGTCAACACGGCCGTCTTGAGCCCACTAAAACTAAAATCCAGCGTGTGGCTGTGCAACATCGGACGAGGTAAAGGGATGCGCTTGGCATCGCCTTGCTCGGCGAGCTTGGCCAGCGCGGGCCCACCCGGATAACCCAGCCCCAGTAACTTTGCTGTTTTATCAAAAGCCTCACCCGCAGCATCGTCCAGCGTCTCACCTAACAACGTGTACTGACCGACCTCATCAACGCGCAGTAATTGTGTGTGCCCACCAGACACCAATAAGGCGACGAACGGAAACTCTGGGCAGGGACTTGCCATGCGTGGTGACAAGAGATGACCTTCAAGATGATGAATTGCGATTGCTGGCAAATTGAGCGACCAGGCCACGGACTGCGCCACACTTGAGCCCACCAAGAGTGCGCCTGCAAGGCCAGGGCCCGCGGTGTAAGCAATTGCGTCAATATCTTGCAAGGTGAGATCGGCTTGCTGGAGCACTTGTCGGGTTAAGGGGACTACCCGGCGAACGTGATCACGCGAAGCCAGTTCGGGCACAACCCCACCGTACGCCGCATGCATGGCAACTTGTGAGTGCAGCGTGTGAGCCAGCAAGCCTCGCTCAGTGCAAACCAGGGCTACTCCCGTCTCATCACAAGAGCTTTCAAAACCCAAGACAATCATGATTGCGCTTGACCCACTTAGTTTTCAATTCCACGCGAAGCTAAGTACTCTTCGTAGGTACCGCGGTAATCTATCACCGTGCCACCAGGTTGAATCTCCCAGATACGCGTTGCAAGCGTCGACACAAACTCACGATCGTGCGACACAAAAAACAAGGTACCCGCGAACTTATCTAACGCCAACTGCAAGGATTCGATCGACTCCATGTCCAAGTGATTGGTCGGCTCATCCATCAGCAAGACGTTATGGCGTCTCAACATCAAACGACCGAAGGACATCCGGTTTTTTTCGCCACCCGACAAGACATGGGGCTCTTTAGGTAAGTCGTCTGCTGAAAACAGCAAACGGCCCAAAATTGAACGAATCTGTTGATCATCGTCAGTGGGTTGCCGATGGTACGTCATCCAGTCAAAAAGATTGCTGTCTTTCTGCAAAAACTGATCCGAAACATCTTGAGCCATATAGCCCGCATCGGTATTTTCTGACCACTTGAGCGTGCCACGATCAGGCGGCAGATCATTGGCCAGCATGCGTAGCAAGGTGGTTTTACCGGCCCCATTCGCGCCAATGATCGCAATTTTTTCACCGGCCTCGACCATGGCCGAGAAAGACTTGATGACCAGCGACTCAAACGACTTTTGTACATGCTCAAGCGTGACCGCCTGTCGATGCATCACTTTCAATACTTCAAAACGAATGAAGGGGTTTTGACGTGACGAGGGCTTGACCTCGACCTGAGCTGCCTTGATACGATCGATCTGTTTCAACCGCGAAGTCGCCTGACGCGCCTTAGACTTATTCGCAGAAAAACGCCGCACGAAATCCTGTAGCTCACTGACGCGCTCTTTTGCTTTAGCGTTTGCGTTTGACACCCGTTCGCGCGCTTGGGTCGAGGCCAGCATATAGTCATCATAATTACCGGGGTAGACACGCAACTCACGAAAATCAAGATCAGCCATGTGCGTGCACACTTGATTTAAAAAGTGACGATCATGACTAATAATGATCATCGTGCTCTGGTACCCATTCAGCACATTTTCGAGCCAGCGGATCGTATTGATATCCAGGTTATTGGTGGGTTCATCCAATAACAACACATCAGGATTTGAAAACAGGGCCTGCGCCAGCAATACGCGTAGTTTCCAGCCTGGCGCAATTTCGCGCATCGGTAACTGATGCTGGTCGACCGGAAACTCAAGTCCTAGTAAAAGTTCGCCTGCCCTCGCCTCGGCGGTATAACCGTCATACTCAGCAAACTTCGCTTCCAGATCGGCCGCACGCATGTAGTCATCATCAGTCGAGTCAGCATTTGCATAAATCGCATCGCGTTGACTCATGGCCTCCCACATCTCAACGTGCCCCATCAACACCACATCAAGCACACGCAGATCTTCAAAGGCGAATTGATCTTGCCGCAACTTACCGAGACGCAAGCCCGGCTCTAAAAAGACATTACCCGCCGTCGACTCAAGATCGCCGCCGATGATTTTCATCAACGTAGACTTACCGGAGCCGTTTGCACCGATCAAGCCATATCGGTTGCCTTCTCCGAATTTGACATTGACGTTTTCAAAAAGAGGTTTAGGGCCGAACTGAATGGTGAGGTTTGATGCTGTTATCACGAGAAGCCGATTGAGTAAATACGTTGGTTACAACTTGCAAAATAAGTATGGAGTGTAACAAGTCAGTACTTTTTGATCTTTTTTGTCCTGCAATCCCTATTATGCGCAACAGATACCGCAGTACTTGTGGCATCTGTACATCGATAAGGAGATTAGTTTGGAGTCACTGACTATTTTATTTCATGCTTTAGGGGGCATTGTCTGGGGCCCCATCATGTTGGTATTACTGGTGGGTACGGGTATCTATTTAACCGTCAGGTTGTTTGGGTTACAAGTCTGGCTGCTGCCCTACGCACTGCGCATGGCTTTCTCGCGAAAAACACACCCAGATGAACCCGGCGACATCTCGCAATTCCAAGCGCTCATGACCGCCTTAGCCGCCACGATTGGCACCGGCAATATTGCAGGTGTTGCGACCGCAATCGTGCTGGGGGGCCCCGGTGCGCTCTTCTGGATGTGGCTCTGCGCAATTTTCGGCATGGCCACCAAGTATGCAGAGGGTCTACTCGCCGTTAAATATCGCGTGCGTGACGCAGACGGCAAGATGTCAGGAGGGCCGATGTATTACATCTCGCTTGGGTTAAACATGAAATGGCTGGGCATGCTGTTTGCCATTTTTGGCATGATCGCGGCCCTTGGAACAGGTGCCTCGGTACAATCGAATTCACTCGCCGAATCGATGCGCTCGAGCTTTGCGATCCCGGGTTGGCTCACTGGGGTCGTACTCACCGTCATCACCGCGCTCGTGATTGTGGGTGGCATCAAAAGCATTGCACGGGTCACCTCGATCATCGTGCCCTTTATGGCACTGTTTTATTTGGGTGGCGGCTTACTGATTATTCTGCTTAATATTGAGCAGCTCTGGCCAGCGTTAACGCTCATCATGACCGATGCGTTCACCGGCCAGGCAGTCGCCGGAGGGGCCTTGGGCACGGTCATTCGTTATGGCGTGGCGCGAGGGGTCTTTTCAAACGAGGCCGGACTTGGCACCGCACCCATCGCAGCCGCAGCAGCCAAAACTGACCAGCCGGTTAAACAAGCGTTGGTGTCCATGACTGGCACCTTTATCGATACCATCGTCGTGTGCTCGGTTACGGGTTTGGTATTGGTCATGGGTGGAATGTATACCGGCGGCAGCACTGGCGCAGCGCTCACCGCACAAACCTTTGACCAAATGTTGCCCGGACCTGGTGACTGGATTGTGACCATCGGTTTATTATTTTTTGCCTATTCCACCATTCTTGGCTGGAGCTACTACGGTGAAAAGTGCGCGCAATACGTATGCGGCAAATGGGTGGTCGTACCGTACCGCTGCCTGTATACGGCCTTTGTCATGATCGGCACTGTGGTCTCGCTTGATCTGGTTTGGGCCGTTTCTGACGTCGTCAATGGCCTGATGGCGTTTCCGAACTTAGTCGGCTTATTGTTACTGTCTGGCGTAGTCGTCAAAGAAACAAGAAGCTTCTTACTGACACTCAAACACGAACGCGTTCAAGCTTAAAAAAGAGCGTACGCGTATCGACTCAAATACGCGTACGCTCATTGAATAGCCGGCTGGGCCTAATGTTTGTGTTCATCCAGCACCAGATGCACCAAACCTTTTTCGGTTGCCATACCCACTTTTGCGCCGATGGGCAAGGTCACTTTCATTGCGGTATGACCAAAAGGCAAACCAGTGATCACCGGAATCTTGACCGACTTTCGAATATACGCAACAGCGGCTTTTAAATCGTAACCACGGTCGTGTTCAGCCAAACGATAGTCAGTAAAACCACCGAGGATCAAGGCTTTCTGCCGACCGAGAATACCCGCCTGGGCTAATTGATTGAGCATGCGCTCAATACGATAGGGATGCTCACCCACGTCTTCGATAAAAAGGATGCCACCTTTAATCTTAGGCATAAAAGGAGTGCCCACGAGTGAGGTAATCATTGCTAAATTGCCGCCCCACAAGATTCCACGACCATCAAATGCATCGGCGTCTTGTGTTTCAAAGCTTAAGATTTCAAGCTCACCACGCATGCATTCGCCAAAAATCTCTGCTGTCAAAATCTCGGTTTTTTTAGCACCAAAATCAAAACAGGCCATGGGTCCTGCATAACTAATCATCTGGGTTTTAGCGAACAACGCCAAACTAAACGCAGTGAAATCGCTGTGGCCTACAAAACGCTTTGCAGAGTTTTCAATCGCCTTCCAATCAAGCACTGGAAGTAATCGACTGATTCCATAACCACCCCGACTCGCCATCACAATCGGTAACTTTTGTTTGAGTGCACGAGTAAAGCTGGCAATGCGCTGAGTATCGGTGCCGGCAAACCGCTGAGCTTGATTCAGGACGCCTCGATCCATCGCAACTTTAAAGCCCATGTCACTCAAACGCGCTTTTGCACGCACCAATGTCTGCGGGTCAGCCACCGCACCAGAGGGTGAAATGACATAAATGCCGCTGGCATCAGGCGAGTCGTGATGATGGTGAGCCTGTTCAACGTGCTCTGCGTGCGTGTGTGCTTTAGTCATGCTTCAAATCCTGGCTTCGACGTTCTTTAAAGAATTGACGCAAGGTGTCGCCGCATTCTTGCGCCAACACACCTCCCTCAATTTGCGTGTGATGATTTAATTGTTTTTCGTCTGCCAAATTCAAAACGCTGCCGCAGACGCCTGTTTTGGGGTCGTAGGCACCAAACACCACGCGCGCCAAACGTGCGTGCATCATGGCGCCAAGACACATGGCGCAGGGCTCGAGCGTGACATATAGCGAGGCACCGGGCAGGCGATAATTCTGAACTGTTTTTGCACCCAGTCGCAACGCTACAATTTCAGCATGCGCCGTCGGGTCGTGATCAATAATCGTGCGATTAAACCCCGTTGCAAGTAGTTGATTTTGTGCGTCTACCAATACGGCGCCCACAGGCACCTCACCCAATTGGCGTGCCTGAGCGGCTTGCGCCAAGGCCTGTTGCATCCAACCAGTATCATCCACGATATAAGCGTGCCTTGAGAGCCACGCGCGCAGCCAGACTCGTTAAGGCTTCTTCGAGCCACTGGTACAGCTCGGCGTCGGCGTCGTAACGCGCCTGGTTCAAATTCGACACACGACCATCTTCAATAAAGCCCCAAGCCCGACTGCGTTTGTCGCGATGCTTGGGATCCCATACCCCAAACGCAAAGCCGCCCGAACTACGGATCAACGAGAAGCAAGGAATATCCGTGTAGCCGTCACCCACAAAGACCATCTGATCAAACGGCACACGTAGGCGGTCTTCAGCAACTTTACGATTGACCTCAAAGGGCTTTCCGACAAAGGCCGGACCGACGATGCCCTTTTGAATTTGAAACAGATATCGCGTCTTATCGGTAAAGCTGACAATCCGTTTGGGAAAACTGATTGCACCTTGCGCGTCGTAGACAAACTCCGAGGCCCAAATCCCGGTGAACTCATGTGCGATGGACGTGTGTCGCACCACATCGCCAATACCACTCGATATCAAATAAAACTCGAGTTGCACTTGAGGATGCGCCTGCCGCACCTGCTCGCGCAACCGGCTGAACAAGGTTTGAACGCCCGCGTGTAAGGGCAACGTTTGCCCCCACTCTTGCAGTTTTTTTTGCGTAATTGCGCCATGCCGACCTTCACGCGAAAGCGCAATCATTTCATGCAGATAGGCTGGTACAGGATCCCAATCTTCAGCCAACAGGGGATCTACGCGGTTGCTCCAGAATTGCTGCGTATCGACCCCAAGCGACTCTAGGAACCCCGAGGTGCTGTCTGGCGCCAGGGTATCGTCAAAATCAAAAATCAGGGCAATCACATCAGACATTGTTTAGATCCGTCTGCATCGAAAGAGTTGATTGTAACGAGCATCGTTCACGAAACAATAATAAGTCAGGCTACAAACTACTCTTTAATCCCCAGATCGCGAATCAGTTGACCCCACTTTGCGCCGTCCCGCTGCATAAACTGTTTAACCTCATCGGCCGAGGAAACCCGCAAATCAACGCCCTTCTGCGCCAAATCCTTGAGCAACGTCTGATCTTGCCCCACAACATTCATCGCGGCCGTTAAACGCGCAATCACGTTGGGCGGCACTTTAGCAGGCGTCATCAACGCCACCCAAAACACCGCATCAAAGCCGGTCATGCCAGAGGCCTCATCAATCGTCGGCAGCTCTGGCAAAAGTGCCACCCGCTTGGCAACCGAGACCGCAATCCCTTTTGTCCGTCCAGAGGTGACAAAAGGAAGCGCTTCGTTGAGTGCCGAAAACATCATCTCGATTTGCCCGCCAATCAGATCCTGCGCAGCGGGCGCCCCACCTTTATAGTGGATCACTGCCATTTTCAAACCAAACGTTTTAATGAAATATTCGGCAGCGAGATGGTTGATTGAACCGATTCCCGAAGTACCAATTGAATACTTATCTGGATTGGCACGGACCAGCGCAAGCAATTCGTTGATGTCTTTTGCCTTGAAATCTTTGTTGGCGTGCAAAACAAAAGGCGAAGTCAGCATCATCGAAATCGGCTGAAAATCTTTATCAGGATCGTAGTCGACCTTAGCTTGCAACACTGGATTAATCACAATCGATACGGGTGCGGCATACGCTGTGTAGCCGTCGGGTGCAGCGCGGGCTGTCAAATTACTGGCAATCGTTGAGGCAGCACCTGCTCTGTTCTCGACAATCACCGGCTGGCCGAGTTCTTTTCCCAATCGCTCGGCTACGGTCCGACTTGCGTAGTCCGTCACACCCCCTGGAGGATATGGCACCAGCAGACGAATCGGTTTACTTGGATAGGCGTCTTGACTTTGGGCGCATGCGACGCCCATCAGCGCCCCAAGCAACAGCGCCATGAGTCCTCGCACGTACGTCGCACCTATACTGCTGTTGATGTATCTCTTCATGGCTATTCTCTTTTTGTGATCGATCACGGTCAGCGCAACGGACTGCGTACTTAATCGCCCTTTGCCGCCACGGGTTCGTACCATGGCAAGTCAGGACGCTGGCCATAGCGACGAACACGCAAGTTCGCTTGCTCACCATGACCTGCAAAATTTTCCATATGACATAAACGCGAGCAG
>CALQNE010000078.1 GCA_943331855.1 Bordetella parapertussis | reverse complement strand
TGAGAGAAAATGCTTCATTAAATCCCTTCGCACATAAAAAAGATTTGATCTCGTTGGCGGATGTCATGCAATCACGCATGATTACATCTCCGCTGAGAATGCTGGATTGCGCACTTGTATCGGATGGCGCAGTCGCTTTTATTGTGACAACACCAGAACGTGCGCGCGATTTACGTCAGGCCCCAGTGAAGCTTTTGGGGCACGGTTATGGTCATTCACATACCTATATTGGTGACTATAAGAATGTGACGACAACCGGTGCGGTGCGTTCGGGGCAAGAGGCCTTTGCGATGGCGGGTCTGACGCCCAAGGATATCGATATAGCCCAGCTGTACGATTGCTTCACAATTACTGTTTTGATCGAACTTGAGGATCTTGGCTTTTGCGCGAAAGGTGAGGGCGGGCATTTTGTCCAGAGCCAGGGAATTGGGTTAAAGAGCCCCTTGCCTGTGACGACGCACGGTGGTCTCTTATCGGCGGGGCATCCAGGCTTGGCTGGCGGTATGTTTCATCTCACGGAAGGGGTTCGTCAACTACGCGGGCAAGCACAGGCACGTCAGGTTCCGAAGGCCGAAGTCGTGCTGGTGCATGGCAATGGTGGGATTATTGGCTTGCATAGCACACTGATTTTAGGAAAAGGTTAACGCGTATGACTGCAACGATGAATTCACTTAATAGCCATCAATACTGGGAAAGTCTGCGCGCAAAGGGGTTTTGTCTTCCTCAATGTCAGGCGTGTAAAGAATTTCATTTTTATCTGCGGCCTGCCTGCCCGAGCTGTGGTAGCCCTGAGATTGAGCCTGTCGTGGTCAGTGGACATGGACAGCTGTATAGTTTTTCTGTCGTCTATCGTGCACCAAGTGCTGCCTTTGAAAAAGATGTGCCTTATGTGGTCGCGATTGTGGCGACTGATGAAGGGCCACACTTGATGACGCGACTCGTTGGCGTAAAACCAGAGGACGTCGTGATTGGGATGCGTGTTTCGGTGAAGGATTGGCGCACCGCCAATTTGCCAGCTGAGCACCCGTCGATTGGGCAAGCGCCTCCTTTGTTTGAACGCGCTGTACTGTAGTTTTTGATTTGTCTTTACTTACAAGAGACCAACAATGAATACCTCCAAGTTTTTTTTGACTCGTTTTGCCAAGACATGTGCCAGTTTGCTCGCGCTATTGAGCCTAACTGGTTGGTCAGTGGCGACCATGGCGGCTGATTATCCGACTCGAACGATTACGGTGATTAATCCCTGGACGGCGGGCGGGCCGGCTGACACTGTGGCTCGACCCATCCTGCAGAAACTTTCAGAAGTGTTAAAGCAGCCAGTCGTCTTGGAAAATAAAGCCGGCGCCAACGGCGTAATCGGCGCAAATTATGTGGCGCGCGCCACGCCGGATGGCTATACGCTGCTATTTTCGCATGTGGGTCCGATCACCATCAGTCCGGCGGTGCAAAAGGACATGCCCTACGATTCGGTTCGTGACTTTGCACCAATTACACAAGTGGTTTCAGCACCGACCGTCTTGGTGGTTCGTCCAGACTTACCGATTCATAATCTTAAAGAGTTTATAGACTATGCGCGCGCCAATCCCGGAAAGCTATCTTACGGGTCTGTGGGTATCGGTAGCACCACACATCTTGCGGGCGAAATTTTAGCAACGATGGCCGACGTTAAAATGTTGCATGTTCCTTATAAGGGGGCTGCACCGGTTATGAATGATTTGCTTGGTGGTCAGATCAATTGCACATTTTTGAATATCGCAGCGCTATTGCCCTATATCAAGTCAGGTCAAGTTCGTGCGATTGGCGTGAGTACATTAAAGAGATCGCCGCTCTTGCCAGAGCTCCCAGCTATTGCAGAAACGTATCCTGGCTTTGAAGTGAACTCCTGGTATGGAATGATGGCACCCGCTAAAACACCGACGCATATTGTTGAGCTATTGCAAAAAGAAGTGGCAAAAATTCTACAATTACCTGAAATTGTTCAGTCGATGCAGGCCTCGGGATTGTCACCAGAAGGCACGACACCTGCGCAATACGCTAAGCAAATTCAAACTGATCTGAATCGCTGGCAGACTGCAGTTGCGAAGGCGGGAATTGAGAAGCAGTAGAGAGAGTCTAGTGGCAGCTTGTTTGCGTGTTGATTACAACTCAATAATCGCGAGTGTTTGACCCTCGCTGACTGCATCGCCCTCACTGACGCAGACTTCAATGAGGGTGCCTCCGTCTTCAGCGACAAGGGGGATTTCCATTTTCATCGATTCGATAATCAGCACCGTGTGTTCTTTATCAAGGGCTTGACCGATCGTTGTTTCGATTTTCCAGATCGTGCCCGTAACTTCTGCTTTTAATTCGTGACGACTCATGTTGATACATCCTGTTTACCGTTGAGTAGCAATGGCGTACCGTCTGGGTAACCGTTGATTGCCTAAGAGTATAACGATAGATAGCCAAGTTCCATTCATTCGTACAATCTTAGAATGGGCTCAACACTTGATCGGGCGCTTCGACTGAACACGCGACGTACAGGATTCGGTCGTGCTAGCATGAATTTCCCGTTTGGTATTAGGTATTTTGCCGTTGAAGATATAAAGGAGAGCGCTGTGTTGAATTGCTTATTTAGTCGCTGGTTGATCGGACTGTTTTTATTGACAGCTGGCAGTTTGAGTGTTGCAAACCCGGTATGGCCCAGCGCGCCTGTTCATATTGTGGTTCCCTTTCCTCCTGGCGGCAGTAATGACGTCATCGCTCGCCGACTGGGTGAGCGTTTAAGTAAGGCCTTTGGTCAACCCGTCGTGATTGAAAACAAGGGAGGCGGGGCAGGTTCGATTGGCGCCCAGGCGGTTGCGATCTCGGCGGCTGACGGCTATACGTTTTTATTCGTTTCGAGCTCTTTAGCAACGGCTTCGGCAGTACAAAAAACACCTTATGATCCTGCGACCTCGTTCTCAGCGGTTGCGCGCGTAGCGCGCGCGCCGTTTATTATCCTGACACGCCAGGGGTTTGGTCCCAAGACGGTTGCTGAGTTGATTGCCTATGGCAAAGCGAATCCTGGAAAAATAAATTACGGTAGTGCGGGCCCCGGCGACACGACGCAAATGGCGACTGAACTATTTAATGAGACAGTCGGTATACAAATGACTGCTGTCCCTTATAAAGGTATCGCGCCAGCACAGTTGGATTTGATTGCGGGCCGCTTAGACTTGATCGTGACCACGATGGCCTCGGTTAAAGGTACTGCCGCAGATCAGTTGCCAAAACTGGCCTTTACCGGAGAGGCCCGAGAGCCAGACATGCCGCAAATTCCTACCGTGGCGGAGCTGGGTATTCCGTATGCGGTTGACGTGTGGTGGGGCGTGTTTGCGCCTGCTGCATTGCCCATCGCGATCCGAGATAAGATGAATCGTGCGATTAATGAGATCTTAGTTGAACCCGATTTCGTCGCCTTTTTGAAAAATGCGGGTGCAACAGCTGCGCCAACAACACCGGCTGTTTTTCAAGAAATTTTGGTTAAAGACGTCGAGCGTTGGAAGATCATGGCAAAGCGGGCAGGCGTTCAGTAGCGTTGGCTTGTATTGAATACATGACAAATCAATTCGTGTGTTAAATGATGATGAGGGTGTGATGGTGGATTCAAAAGCAAAAGATCTGGCCGCAATGCAAGTGTCGCTGCAGGCGACTGCGCTGCGACTGCATTCAATTGAATCGCGTTCTAGTATTGAGCAAATTGCAGCAGAAGTATTACGCTTAAATGATGCCGTGCGAGCAGGCGCAGCCGGGCGGCTTCATTATGGTGATCATCCTCAAGACTTTGCCAAAGCATTGTTACTGCATGCAGACCCTAGCAATGGCAAGGTGAATTAATGAGCCTCGCGCTGTTGAAACCAACTGATCCATTAGAGCAGTCAATCGCGTTGATTGGGGCAGCTTTACGCGGTGGTGAGCTATCGGCCGTGCAGCTCACTGAACGTGCGTTGGCACGTGCGCGGCAAACTGAACCCGAAATCAATGCTTTTATTGAAATTCAAGCTGATCGCGCGCTTGAACGTGCGGTTGTGCTTGATCGTGAAGCTGCGCAGGGACGTTGGAGAGGCCCCCTGCACGGTGTGCCTCTTGCGCACAAAGACTGTTTTGAGCGCCAGGGGTTGCCGACTACAGTGGGATCAAAAGTGACGGGCAATGCTCCAGGCACGCGCACGGCGACTGCTTTATCTTTACTAGAGCGAGCGGGTGCGATTGATTTGGGTCCCTTGAGTATGAATGAAATGGTTGCCGGGCCAACCGGACAAAATCCACATTTTGGCGACTGTCGAAATAGCTGGGATTCAAATCGGATTTCTGGTGGCTCTTCAAGTGGCTCTGGTGCTGCGGTCGGGGCTGGCGTGGTGTACGGTTCGTTGGGTTCAGACACCGGGGGTTCGATTCGCTTGCCCGCATCGATGAATGGTTTATTTGGCTTAAAGCCAACGTACGGCAGGGTGTCGCGGGCGGGCTGTTTTCCGCGCGCTTTTTCGCTGGATTGTGTAGGCCCCATTACGCGCTCGGCGCAAGACTGCGCTTATTTGTTGCAAGCCGTCGCGGGGGTTGATGCGCAGGATGCCTCAAGCTTGGCTGCGCCAGTCCCCGATTATGTAAGTCTGCTTGAGTCGGCAGCGCACGGCAGTCGGATCGGCGTGTTATCCGGAATCACGAGCTATCATCCAGAGATTGAGCAGGGCTTAGAGCACTTGATTAAAACGGCGACGGTTTGCTTTGGTCAGATTGGTCGCGTGACATCAAACGAAATTCAAACGTGCTACGCAATGGCAGATGTTTTTTCAAAAGTCGAGGCTGCGACCTTGCACGGTGACTGGATGCGTGAACGTGGAAACCTTTATTCACAGGCAGTGTTCTCACGCACCGAGCCTGGTTTACATGTGCCCGCCGTTCGATATCTTGAAGCGTTGCAAATGCGCGCAAAAATCTTGAATGATTTTATGAACGGTGTGATGAAAGATTTTGATGTACTGATCTGCCCAACAACGCCAATTCCAGTTCCTACGCGGGAAGAGGCGGATGTTGAGAGCCCCGGACGAGTATTTGGCGTGGTTGCGGCGCTGACGCCCTTAGCGCGTCCCTTCAGTTATTTGGGCTTGCCAGCTTTAAGTATGCCAATGGGTTGTGACAGCCGGGGTATGCCGATGGGTGTGCAGTTGATCGGACGCCCCTTTGGCGAGGCGCGGCTGCTGTCACTTGCGCACCGCCTAGAAATCGAGAGTGGCTGGAATCGTTTGTCAAACATGCATGAGGCGCAGCGCATCAAGGGGTCGGTGAAATGACGCCATGGGATTCTTATTTAAATGAACAAGACCGCGCAGTCTTGGCGCGTGGAAAATTCGGTCGTCGAATGGGCTTTGGCGTTAAGCCGGCGATTCTTGTCATCGATGCTCAAAAATATATGGTTGGCGTCGCCGGTCAAGACCAGGCGTGGCCCTCAAGTTGTGGCGAAGTCGGGCGCACTGCTGTTGGGCAGATTAGCAAGGTGGTTCAGGCCGCTCAGCTCGCCCAGGTGCCTTGTTTTTTTACACTCTTTGAAATAGATCGCTCTGGTAACGATATGGGCGTTTACCGAAATAAACGCGATTTGCTAGAGTCTGAGCATTGGTGCTTGGCAGGTTCGCTCGGGGCTGAACTGGTGGATCAATTGACCCCCGTGTCTCGCGACATTGTGTTTGTTAAAAAGAAACCAAGTGGTTTTCACGGCACTCCTTTGTTGGGCTATTTGACAGAGCGAGGCATTGACACGGTCATTATTGTTGGTGGGGCCACTAGCAATTGCATTCGAGCTACTGTGTTTGATGCGGCTTCATATAATCTGCGTGCGATTGTTCCTCAAGAAGCCGTGTTTGATCGAATCCCTGTTTCGCATGCGATTTCGTTATTTGATATGGATCGCCAATTTGCTGATGTGACAACCGTGGCTGAGGTTGTTCAGTATTTGAATACATTCAAAAAATAAAATCTAAAGGATAGTTGCATGCGTAGTAAATTATTTGTACCGGCTTCGCGGCCTGAGCTGTTTGCAAAGGCGCTGGCGAGCGCCGCCGATGCGATTTCTTTTGACCTTGAGGACGCAGTTGAAGAACGTAGCAAACCTGCTGCACGCACCGCGCTGCAAACGTTGTTTAAAGAAGATTTATCAACCCACCAAAAATTGATTGTTGTCCGAATCAATGCAGTAGATACGCCTCATTTTGTTGCCGATCTCGAGGCCGTCGTTTGCGCGGCGACCCATGTAGTAAATATTCCGATGGCGCAAGATCCCGATACGATTCGAGCGGTTGCGGCTCAGCTTGAGCGCCTCGAGGCGGAACGGGGCTTGAAGAGGCCGATCGGTATTTTGGTCAATATTGAATCGCCGAAAGGATTACGGCGCGCTGCAGAGTTAGCCTGTGCGCATTCACGGGTGGTGGGCTTGCAGATTGGTTTTGGTGATTTATTGGCGCCACTGGGGATCGTCTCTTGCGAGCCTGCCGCCTTACAAGCTGTGCGTGTTGCCGTGCGTTTTGCCGCGGGTGAGGCAGGTGTACACGCGTACGATGGGGCCTTTGTTGACATTGCTCATCCTGAAGCGTTCAAGCTCGATGCGCAAGCTGCGCAGCGTTTGGGTTTCGCAGGTAAAAGTTGCATTCACCCGACACAGATTGCTCTTGTTAACGAGGTGTTTCGGCCAACCGATGCTGCGATTGCCCATGCGGTCAGAGTGCTCGAGGCGACAAGCAAAAAACTCGCTGAAGGGGTGGGTGCTTTTGTCGTGGATGGCCGACTCATTGATGGGCCGTTTATTACTGAGGCAGAGCACACAGTGGCGCTTGCCAAGCGCCTGGGTCTTTTAGCCTAATGCGAATGCTCTCAGTCGATCGTCGGCAAAACCGCTGATCGACTGGGCTGATCAAATACGTTCGACCTAAACGATTGTTAATACGTCTTCAACGGGCAAGCGAGGCTTCTGCGGCCAGTTGCCCGGTGCCTCGTAACCCACGGCAACTAACATCGCCGGGATATCGTTAGCAGAGAGCTTAAACTCACGCGATACATCTGCAGGAACAAAGCCAATCATTGGCCCTGTGACCAGACCCATGCCTTGCGCGGCCAACATTAATGTCATGGCCCCCATCGACGCCGAGCGAATTGCTTCATCGCGTTGGCGTTCAGGATTGTTTTCGTGACCACCCGCTGCCATCGCCACCCAGCTATCGTGCATGGCTTGATCAATGAGTCCAGCCTCTACTGAGGGTTTGAGCGCCTTCGAAAGTGTTTTGTGCGCTTCGAGAGTGCCGCAAACGATAAAGGTGACTGAAGCATCAACAATTTTTTGTTGGCCATACGAGACTGCTTTTAAGCGTTCTTTGGCTTCTTTAGATTGCACTGCAATGAATTTCCAATTTTGAAAATTGAAAGCTGTGGGTGCGCGCGTTGCAAGCCGGATAAGTTCTTTGATTTGCGCTGCGCTGAGATCTTTGGTGGGATCAAACTGATTGGCTGAAATGCGTTGTTCGATTAGGGTGTTGATCTGACTGGTCATGTTGATGCTCAAAAAAAACAATAAAAAGGACTTGCGGCTTAAGACTTTAACGCTTGCGCTAAGAGTCGTGCAGTATGTATGGCATCGACGTCTGTACCATCGTGAATTTGATGCCGACAGCTCGTGCCGTCTGCAACCACCACGGTGCTCGCGGCTCGATTGCGTACCGCCGGTAATAATGAGAGTTCAGCCATTTGCATCGATGCCTGATGATGTTCGGCTTCGTAACCAAAGCTGCCCGCCA
Source organism: Bordetella parapertussis (assembly GCA_943331855.1). GTDB lineage: Bacteria > Pseudomonadota > Gammaproteobacteria > Burkholderiales > Burkholderiaceae_B > Zwartia > Zwartia parapertussis_H. Next base: position 4,848 of record CALQNE010000078.1, on the reverse strand, counting down.
TTCCGCAACACGACGATTCAACAGTCGACACCTTAAGCTCGGGGATCCAGCTTAAGACCGTTTGTACGGGTGTTAGTGCGTCAAAGGCTTTTTGATGACAGTGACCATGTAGCAGAGCATTGTTATAGTCAATTGGCGCAAGCGCAAGTTTAAAGCGGCCCGCTTTTTGTTCACGCACTAAAAATTCTTCAAATAAAAATGCATGTTTGGCAAGCTGCTGAGCGGCCTCGCCGTAGCCATAGTGCAAAAACTCGTCGCGCAGCGTTAATAAACAGGAAGGTTCGAGTCCCACGATGGCAATGCCCTGTGAGACAAAAGGCATGAGCGTGTCAAGCGTTCGACGCGCTTCAGCTTTGGCTTGTTCAATGAGCCCGGCTGATAAAAAGGTGCGACCACAGCATAGTGGGCGTTCGCCTGCACGAACATTCAAGTGCACGGTATACCCTGCGGCTTGCAAGACCTGTTGGGCTGCACGCGCATTTTCGGATTCAAGGTAATTGCTGAACGTATCGACAAACAGCAAAACGTCTTTGCCGGAAGTGAGGGGGGCTTTAGCGGTGGGGGTGGAGTTGTTTAAGAAAGGTTTTTTAAATTTTGGCAGGGAGCGTGTACTTGCAAATCCCATTGCGCGCTTGGCTAAAGAACCGACGAACGGAATCGCCTCAGCCAAACCCAGGATTGTGCCGAAGCGACTGGCCCATGGCGCGTAGTGCGGCATAAAGGCGATTAAACGTTCGCGTAGTGTTAAGCCATGTTTGTTCGCCCAGGCGGCACGGGCTTCAATTTTGATCTTGGCCATATCGACGCCTGTGGGGCAGTCACGTTTACAGCCTTTGCAAGATACACAAAGGTCTAACGCCTCTTTTACTTCTGGGCTGGCTAATCCGGCATCACCGATTTGACCTGATAAGGCAAGGCGCAACGTATTCGCACGACCGCGCGTGACATGTTGTTCGTCTTTGGTAATTCGATAGCTTGGGCACATTGTGCCTGCATCAAACTTGCGGCAATGGCCATTGTTGTTGCACATCTCGACAGCAGAAGCTAAGCCATTACTTAAGTCTAAACCGGTGCCAGCCTGCGTCTCAACGCCTGTTAACGGATCGCGTAGGACGTTCCAGCTTGACCAGTCTAGCCCAGTCTGAAGCGGCGGGACTTGGTAGCCAGGGGCATACCGAAAATTACTGCGATCATCCATTTTTGGGGGATGAATCATCTTGTCTGGATTGAAACGATCGTCAGGGTCAAAGAGGGCTTTGATTTCTGTAAAAGCCTGGTGGATACGCGGCCCGTATTGCCACGAAATCCATTCGCCTCGGCACAGGCCGTCGCCGTGCTCACCCGAAAATGCACCTTTGTATTCACGAACTAAGGCTGAAGTTTCTTCGGCGATTGCACGCATCTTGACCGCGCCATCACGACGCATATCTAAAATTGGGCGCACATGTAGCGTGCCGACGCTGGCGTGCGCATACCAAGTGCCCTCGGTACCATAACGATGAAACACTTCTGTCAGACGTTCGGTGTATTGAGCAAGATGCTCAAGTGGCACTGCACAGTCTTCAACGAACGAAACGGGTTTGCCATCGCCCTTCATGCTCATCATGATGTTCAGGCCGGCTTTGCGTACATCCCATAACGCTTTTTGGGCGCTGGCTTCAGGCATTTTGACGACACTGTTTGGTAGCCCGTGATCGCTTAATAAGGCGTCGAGGTCATCAAGTTTTTTAAGCAAAGCTGCTTGATCGTCTCCTGCGAATTCAACGAGCAAAATCGCGGCGGGCTGGCCAAGTAACGCTTTTTCAACGACGGGTCGAAATGCGGGGTTCGACAGTGCAAGGTCGATCATGGTGCGATCAACGAGTTCGACCGCAGTGGGTTTGAGTGTGACGATGTGTTGGGCCGAATCCATCGCCTTGTAAAAGCTTTGAAAATTAACGACGCCTAACACCTTGTGCGTGGGAAGAGGGCAGAGCTTGAGCGTAATTTGACGACTATACGCAAGCGTACCTTCTGAGCCCACTAACAAGTGAGCGAGGTTGGCAACGCCGTCATCGGTGTAGGCTCTGGGATTTTGACAGTCGAATAAGTCGATGTTGTAGCCCGCAACACGGCGCAACACTTTGGGAATGCGCTCGGCGAGTTCGCCACGCTCGCGCGTAGCAATTGTTTTTAGGTTTTCTAGAATATTCTGTAAGCGCGCGCCCACCACGGGTTCGGTTAAAGAGCCAAAGCGAGCCTGTGTACCATCGGCCAATACCGCGTCAATGGACAGCACGTTATGCACCATATTGCCGTATTCGATCGAACGCGACCCGCACGAGTTATTGCCGGTCATCCCGCCGATGGTGCACTGGGCACTCGTTGAGACATCAACGGGAAACCAGAGTCCATGGGGCTTAAGCCAGGCATTGAGGTGATCAAGCACCATGCCAGGTTCGACCGTGATGGTTTGCGCGTGTGCATCAAAGGCAATCACGTTGCAAAGCCATTTACTGTTGTCGATGATCAGTGCTTCGCCAACCGTCTGACCACACTGACTCGTGCCCGCTCCGCGCGACAGCACGGCTATTTTTTGATCTCGCGCAATGTCCAGCGCACGCAGGACGTCTGTTTGATCCCGCGGCACCACGACCCCAATCGGGGTGATCTGATAGATGGACGCATCTGTTGAATAGCGTCCGCGCGAGGCCGCGTCAAACAAGACATCGCCCCGCATTTCTTTGGAGAGCAGCTTGGCGAGTGGGGAACTCGCGCCCGCATTCGCGGGTAAGAAATGCAAGGCTGCGGTCACCCTTGCTGGTGCGAAGACGCTCATGATCCGTTCGAGAAATAATCCATGCCAGCTTGCACGCCACTGCCAGCAAGTTTCACGCCCGAGAGTTTCAGGCCCATTTCAACGCCCGCGAGAGTGGCCAACAGCGTGAGGTCGTTGCTATCGCCCAGATGCCCAATTCTGAACATCCGACCCTTGACTTTACCTAGGCCCGTGCCAAGCGACAAATCAAAACGGTGTTGAATTAATTTGCGAATCTCATCTGCGTCGACACCGACCGGCGTAATGACGCCCGTCAAAATTGGAGAGTACACGCTTGGGTCGGCGCACTGGATGGGTAAGCCCCAGGCGGTCACCGCGGCACGTACTCCGGCAGCCCAACGTTGATGGCGCGCAAAAACGGCGTCCAGGCCCTCTGCCGCGAACATGTCGATGACCTCTGATAAGCCATATAGAAGATTGGTACTTGAGGTTGTGGGCCAGTAGCCGCCCTTGTTCATGTCAATGACTTCGTCCCAAGCCCAAAAGGCACGGGGCATCTTGGCCGTTTTTGAGGCTTCAATCGCACGTGCAGACAAGGCGTTAAAACCCAAGCCTGGCGGAAGCATCAAGCCTTTTTGTGAGGCAGCCATCGCAACGTCGACACCCCATTCATCGTGCCGATAGTCGGCACTACCCAAAGCTGAAATGGTGTCTACCATCAACAGGGCGGGATGTTTGGCATCATCAATCGCTTTGCGCACTGCAGAGATATCCGAGGTGACCCCGGTTGACGTTTCATTGTGCACAACGCAAACGGCTTTGATGCGATGTTCACGGTCTTGTACAAGGCGATCATGAATTTGGTTAGCCTGGATCCCACGTCGCCAACCGGCAAGTTCGGGCAATTGATCGTCATGGCCTTGAAATGACAGTACTTCTGTCTTTAGTCCGAGACGGGTAGCAAGCTTATTCCAAAGAAATGCGAAATGCCCCGTTTCGTACATCAGAACGTGATCGCCAGGACTCAGGGTATTGACGAGGGCAGCCTCCCAGGCGCCGGTGCCAGAGGCCGGATAAATGATGACGGGTTGTTTGGTTTTGAAAATGACCTGCATGCCGTCAATGACTTTGCGACCTAAGCCTGCAAACTCGGGGCCGCGGTGGTCAATTGTGGGTAGGCTGATGGCGCGCAGAACACGGTCTGGCACAGGACTGGGGCCCGGAATTTGTAAAAAATGACGGCCAGTTGGGTGAAAGTTAAGCTTAATCATCAAGACTCCATGCGTTTCATAGGGGCAAATTACCACAATCAGACGATCTGCGACCGCAAAACCGCTTGATGCCTTGGTCTGATTTAACAGAGGAGGTCGGCGAAAGAACCCTCAAAAGGTGGTATCTTGTGACTCATACTTTCTGGGTCAGATGCAAAAAACGACTGGCCTTAATCCCGACAAGAAAAAAGGCACGTGCGCGGCCTGTGAGACAAAGATCTTTTCGCTTCAGTGGTTTGTTTCAGTATTTGATGCTCGCGGTCTTGGTCTGGTGGCTCGCTGGTTGCGCGCCACTGCCGGTTTCTGACGCTCGTTTTACCGAAAAAACAAGTCAGGATTTTGCGACGACGACCTCGTTTACGGCGGCACAGAACCCTTGGCCCACTGAGCAATGGTGGTTGGGCTACCGCGATACACAGTTAAATCAGCTGATGGCTGAGGCGCTCAAAGACTCTCCCGATCTGGCGATCGCTCAGGCCCGTGTCCAGCGCGCTCAAGCGGTGGCCGAAGTTGCAGGGGCGCCGCTGTTGCCCCAACTGAGCGCCCAAGGAGTTTTTACGTCTCAGCGGTTGAGCTACAACTATCTAACCCCCGATGCGAATGTTACTCGCGGTTGGAATCAGTACGGGCAGGCTGCCCTGAACATGACCTGGGAAATCGATTTTTGGGGAAAGTATCGCGCTGCACTGGCGGCGGCAACCTCAGAGCTTGAAGCGCGGCTTGCCGAGCAGGCGCAGGCCGCTCTGATCCTGACGACTGCCACCGCCTCAGCCTACGCAGAGTTGGCCCGTTTGTTTGCACAGCGCGAGGCGACCGAGC
>CALQNE010000077.1 GCA_943331855.1 Bordetella parapertussis | reverse complement strand
GCTGCAAGATACGGCCATTGAGATCGTGCGCATGGAAGCCTCGGGCTGCTATGGCCGCAATGGCGCAGATGATGTGGCGGCCGATGCTGTATTGCTTTCGCGCGCAGTCTGCGCACCCGTTCGTGTGCAACTGACCCGCGAGCAAGAAAACTTGTGGGAGCCTAAAGGCGCAGCCCAATGGATGGAGGTACGAGGCGGTTTGCGTGAGGATGGTTCAATCGCCGCCTATGATTTTTCGACCTCGTATCCATCAAATGGGGCACCGACCTTAGCGCTATTGCTGACGCGTACGATTGAACCCAACGCACAAGCCTACGAGATGGGTGATCGTACCGCTCGCCCGCCTTACACCTTGCAAAACTTGCGGGTGACTGTGAATGACATGCCGCCGATTTTGCGTGCATCGTGGCTGCGCGGTGTGTCCGCGATGCCAAACTCATTTGCGCACGAATCTTATATTGACGAGCTCGCCACGGCTGCGGGGGTCGATCCGCTGGATTTCAGGCTGCGCTATCTTGATGACCCGCGTGCGCGTGAGTTGTTGCAAGCGACTGCTGACAAAGCGGGTTGGAAAATACACGATCAACCTCAGCAACAGGGTGCAGATGGCGATATTTTGCATGGGCAGGGCATTGCCTGGGCGCGCTACGTTCATAGTAAATGGCCGGGGTTTGGTGCGGCGTGGGCTGCTTGGATTGCCGACGTGGATGTCAACAAGCGAACGGGAGAAGTGCATGTCAAACGCGTTGTGGTGGGCCATGATGCGGGCCTAACCATTAACCCGGCTGGCGTTGAGCACCAGATCCATGGCAACGTCGTGCAAACAACAAGCCGTGCGATGATTGAGCAGGTGCCACTTGAGCCGCACAAGCACACCGTTGCCAGTCGTGAATGGGGTTCGTATCCGATCCTGAGCTTCAGGCAGGTACCAGTTATTGAGGTGATGCAGATGCCGCGTCACAACGAACCTGCACTTGGGGCGGGCGAGTCGGCGTCAGTGCCCGGCACCGCCGCGATTGCAAATGCTATTTTTGACGCAACGGGTGTACGTTTTCGGCAACCACCGTTTACGGCTGAGGTCGTGCGTGCTGCGCTCAATCCCTTGATGTATGCCGGCGAGCAAACCGCGGTGCCCGCCCTTCAACCGCTGGCCAATTCGGTGGCTCAAGCAAAAGATCATGCAGCGGCAAGCTGGCCTAAGCCGCGTGCCTGGTGGTTGCGTGCAGGGGCGCTGACGGCTGCGGTGGCGACAACAATTGTTGGCATCGCTGGGGCTGTTTTAGGAAGTCGCGCATCGATTGCGCCTTTGACACAACCCGTCTCTACGCTGTACTCGCAAGCCACGCTTGATCGGGGCCGTGAGCTTGCGGCGTTGGGCAACTGCGTCACTTGCCACACTAGCGCGCAGGGCAAACCGAATGCGGGCGGGCTCGGTATTCAAACCCCGTTCGGTACGGTCTACAGCACAAACATTACCCCCGATCCGCAAACCGGCATCGGCTTGTGGTCGCAACAGGCTTTTAATCGCGCAATGCGCGAAGGTATTTCACGGGATGGGCATCATTTGTATCCCGCGTTTCCCTACACCTCGTTTGCACGCATCAACGATGAAGATCTTGACGCCTTGTACGGTTGGTTGATGTCGCAAGAGCCGGTGCGTCAAGCAATTCCTGAAACCAAGCTTTCTTTCCCATTTAACGTGCGTCCGTTGATGGCTTTTTGGAACGCGCTGTATCTAACGCCCCAGCCTGTTGCTCAACGACAAGCCGAGCCGGATCGTTCGCCGCTCTGGGAGCGTGGTAATTATCTTGTGAATGGTTTGGGACATTGCTCGGCTTGCCATACGTCACGCGACGCGTTGGGGGCTGAGCGTACGGGTTTGGCGTACTTGAGCGGTGCCACGATCGATGGCTGGGAGGCGCCGGCGCTCAATGCGCGCTCGTTAAGCCCGGTGCCGTGGACCGAGTCTGCGTTTTATAACTATCTCCGCCACGGCCATAGCGCCGAGCACGGCAGTGCTTCAGGTCCGATGGCGCCCGTCGTAAGACAACTAGCCCAAGTGCCAGACGCCGATATTGCTGCGATGGCAAACTATCTGGCCTCGTTTCAAGAGCCGGTGGGGTCAATCGAAGCGCCTAACAACTCTTCGGTCATCGCAAAAGCCTACGTCGCTCAGGCAGCGGCCCGTGAGACGTTACTGCTGGGCCCGGCGCAGCGGATGTTTCAGGCAGCCTGTGCAGCCTGCCATCACGATGGCGACGGCCCGCGTTTGATCGGTGTCAACATCCCCTTGGCGCTCAGTACGGGCATGCATAGTGCGCAGCCAGACAACGTGATTCGCGTCGTGCTTGAGGGGATTCGTAAACCTGCGAGTGATCAGATCGGGTTTATGCAAGGTTTTGCCCGTCAGTTTGATGACCGGCAATTGGCAGATCTCTTAACCTATATGCGCGGTCGTTTTGCACCAACCAAGCCAGCCTGGCAAAACCTGGAAGAAAAAATTGGGGCCATCCGCATGTCGCCAAGCTTGCATTTACCGTAAAGTTTGCCCACAATAGCGATATTGTTGATCACCCCGGTTCTGACCCGAGCCGGGGTTTTGCTTTTTGGAAAAACACCATGGCGACTATTCCTCTTACCGTTAGCGGGGCCGCGCGTTTGCAGGCTGAACTGCAACGCTTAAAGCACGTTGAACGCCCTGCCGTGATTAATGCCATTGCCGAAGCGCGTGCGCAAGGCGATTTGTCTGAAAACGCAGAATACGACGCAGCCCGCGAGCGTCAGGGCTTTATCGAAGGGCGCATTGCCGAGCTTGATGGCACGCTCTCGAATGCGCAGCTTATTGAACCGAGCACCATTGATGCCGACGGCCGCGTGGTGTTTGGCGCCACGGTCGAGATTGAAGACTTAGAGTCTGCCGTCAAAGTCACTTATCAAATCGTGGGCGACGTTGAAGCCGATATTCGCGCCAATTTGATTTCGGTGTCGAGCCCGGTCGCACGCGCCTTAATCGGTAAATACGAAGGCGACGTGGTTGAAGTCAAGGCGCCGTCTGGTTCGCGCGAATACGAAATCATCAGTATCAAATACCTTTGAATCGCGCTTTTTAGCGTTTGACCGGAGCACGTTTGCGTACGGTGGTGCCTAGCGCGCCACGACGTGCGCCGGCCCTTAACGACAGGGCACTGCGACGCGGGATGCCATGTGGGGTATCCTTGGCACTTGCGGCGCGTTTGCTAGGCCGTGCAGGACGGTCGCCCGCATAAACCGTTGGGCGATCAGTTAAGTCGGTTTGTTCGCGCTCTGGGCGGTTGCGTCGACTTGGCTTTTGAACTTTTTTACCCTGCGCCGCTAGCTTTTTAGGCGTGTGTGGCTCGTTGGGCTTGCGCTTGGCGGGGCTTGCAGGTTCGGCCGGTGGCTTGAGATAAGTTCCTTTTGATCCAAACCGGTACAGAATCAACATTTTGCCCAAGTGATGCACTGTTGCGCATGACAGGGTGTCACAAATGGTGGCAAGCATGGCGTCGCGTTCATCGCGATCGGCGGTACCGGCCCGTACTTTGATCAGCTCGTGAGCCGACAGGTTTAGGTCGATTTCTTTTAAAACTGCCTCGGTCAGGCCATTATCGCCAATCAGGACAACTGGGCGTAGTGGGTGAGCAGCAGCGCGAAGCGAACTACGCTCGCGGGGGGTAAGTTCCATAATAGTCATAAGGTAGATTGTACGGGAATGGCCAAGAACAAATTTTCTAAAGAGTGGGTCATGCAGCACATTAATGATCCTTTCGTCAAAATGGCGACTCAAAAAGGCTATCGGGCCCGGGCGGCGTTCAAGCTGACCGAGATTCTTGATGCCGAAAAACTCATGCGTCGGGGGGATGTCATCGTCGATTTGGGCTCCACGCCTGGCAGCTGGTGTCAGGTGGCCCGCGAACGCCTGGTGGGTAAGGGCGGGGTGATCGATGGGCGGATTGTGGCCCTGGATCTGCTGCCCATGGAACCGATCGCTGGTGTTGAGTTCATTTTGGGTGATTTCAGCGAAGATTCGGTGCTAGAAGTGCTGAATCAGACCCTTGAGGGCACCAAGGTAGACTTGGTAATGTCCGATATGGCCCCGAATTTATCGGGGGTTGGTTTGGCCGATGCTGCCAGAATTCAACAAGTCATCGACTTAGCCCTTGAATTTTCGCTAATGCACCTCAAAACAGACGGTGCATTGATTGTTAAAGCGTTTCATGGCAGTGGTTTTTCCCAGACAGTCGAAAGCTTCAAAAGGCATTTCAAACGGGTGGTTGAACGCAAGCCGAAAGCCTCACGAGATCGATCTTCTGAAACTTTCTTAATTGCCAAGGGTCGTAAGGGTTAAGTCCTTGTTTTGATGGCCCCTCGGTTCAGTAAGGGATTAACGCGAATGGGCTTTTTTAACAGGTAGAATGCTATTTTGCCTCGTTGCAACGTTTCCTTTTGGCCAAGGTGCGTAGCGCGTCAAATTGACAAGCTGGAGATCGGCCTTGAACAACTCTTTTTCGAAAGTCGCGGTTTGGATGGTGATTGGCCTGGTGCTGTTTACTGTTTTTAAACAGTTCGACACCCGCGCGCCTGTGCAAGACACCGTGAGTTACACCCAATTCATGGATGATGCCAAGTCTGGCAAAGTTCGTCGTGTCGATGTCCAAAACGATGTGATCCATGTCACGCCGGATTCAGGCCGTCCTTATACCTTGACTTCGCCAGGCGATCTCTGGATGGTGTCTGATCTGCTCAAAGCCGGGGTCTCTGTGTCGGGCAAGCCGCGCGAAGAGCCTTCGTTGCTCATGAGTATCTTCGTGTCATGGTTTCCGATGCTGCTCTTGATTGGCGTCTGGGTGTTCTTTATGCGCCAGATGCAAGGTGGCGGCAAGGGTGGTGCATTCAGTTTTGGTAAATCGCGTGCGCGCTTGCTTGATGAAGGCACCAACGCCATTACGTTTGCCGACGTCGCGGGTTGCGATGAAGCAAAAGATGACGTGCAAGAGATTGTTGATTTCTTACGCGACCCTTCAAAATTTCAAAAACTTGGCGGTCGTATCCCACGTGGTGTCTTGATGGTGGGTTCGCCTGGTACCGGCAAAACACTGCTGGCAAAGGCGATTGCGGGCGAAGCCAAAGTTCCCTTCTTCAGCATCTCTGGCTCTGATTTCGTTGAAATGTTTGTCGGTGTCGGCGCGGCGCGTGTGCGTGACATGTTTGAAAACGCAAAAAAACACTCGCCTTGCATTATCTTCATTGATGAGATCGATGCGGTGGGTCGTCAGCGTGGTGCAGGCTTGGGCGGTGGCAATGATGAGCGTGAACAAACGCTGAACCAGATGCTGGTTGAGATGGATGGCTTTGAGTCGGGCGTGGGCGTGATCGTCATTGCAGCGACAAACCGGCCCGACGTGCTCGATCCTGCGCTATTGCGTCCAGGTCGTTTCGATCGTCAGGTTGTTGTTCCCTTGCCAGATATTCGTGGTCGTGAGCAGATTCTCAAAGTGCACATGCGCAAAGTTCCGCTTGCACAAAACGTTGATGCCCATACGTTGGCGCGTGGCTGCCCCGGTTTCTCTGGCGCAGATCTGGCCAACCTCGTGAACGAGTCAGCCTTGTTTGCTGCACGTCGTAATGGTCGCACCGTTGATATGTCTGACTTTGAAAAAGCGAAAGACAAAATCATTATGGGCGCTGAGCGTCGCTCAATTGTGATGCCAGAAGAAGAGCGCCGCAACACCGCGTATCACGAATCTGGTCACGCCATTGTTGCGCGCATGTTGCCTAAAACGGATCCGGTGCATAAGGTCACGATTATTCCGCGTGGCCGTGCCCTAGGGGTCACGATGCAGTTGCCTGAAGGCGATCGCTACAGCATGGATAAAGAGCGTCTGTTGTCGACGATTGCTGTGTTGTTCGGCGGCCGCATTGCTGAAGAACTTTTCATGAATCAAATGACCACGGGTGCGTCAAATGATTTCGAGCGCGCCACCGCGATTGCTCGCGATATGGTCACGCGCTATGGCATGACTGACGAACTTGGCCCGGTAGTCTATGCCGAAAACGAAGGTGAGGTTTTCTTAGGTCGCAGCGTCACTAAAACGACGCACATGTCAGAAGCGACGATGCAGACCGTTGATAAAGAAATCCGCAGAATTATTGACGAGCAATATGCACGTGCCCGTACGATTCTTGAAGCAAGCCGCGAAAAAGTCGAGATCATGACCAAGGCCTTGCTTGAGTGGGAAACAATCGATGCTGATCAAATTGGCGATATCATCGAAGGTCGCCCGCCGCGTGCTCCCAAAGTGCCTCAGCCACCTGCTGATTCATCAGACACGCCACCAACGGGTGCTGCCCCCACAAACGACCCTGCCGCTGTCGTTTAAGGCGGTAGAGCCGATCTCAATGTCAGATCATTGGTTATGCGGGCGTTTTGAGTTGTCACTCAAACGCCCGCTTTTAATGGGTATTGTTAACGTTACGCCCGATTCGTTTTCAGACGGAGGGCAGCACCTGCGTTCAGAGGTTGCGATTGCGCACGCCCGTCAACTCATAGACCAGGGTGCGCAGATTATCGATATTGGCGGAGAATCTACCCGCCCTGGCGCGCTGCCCGTCTCGGTTCAAGAAGAGCTCGCACGCATCATGCCAGTCATCGTCGCGCTACGCGACAGTGGTGCTGCGATTTCGGTCGACACCTGCAAGCCAGAGGTGATGCAGGCTGCGTTGGATGCCGGTGCGGACATGATCAATGATGTAACCGCAATGCGTCTGCCCGCGTCGCGGGCTGTTATCTCGGCCCATCCTCGTTGTGGGGTGTGCCTGATGCACATGCAAGGTGAGCCTCGCACGATGCAGCTTAATCCTCATTACAATGACGTCGTGCGTGATGTCAGCACCTTTTTGGTTGAGCAGGCCCTGTTGCTTGAAAAACTAGGGGTTCATCGGTCGCGTATCAGCTTGGATCCTGGCCTTGGTTTTGGTAAGACGCTCGAACAAAACTATCTGCTGTTGCAAGGGTTGGCTCAGTTGGTGCAAACCGGTTATCCGATTGTCCTGGGCGCTTCGCGCAAGTCGATGATTGGTGCTGTGACGGGTAAGTCGGTTGATCAGCGGTTAGGTGGCAGCATTGCGGCGGCCTTGGCCGGTGTGGCGCGTGGTGCTGCGATACTGCGCGTGCACGATGTTGATGCGACTCAAGATGCTTTAAAAGTTTGGCAGTCAGTATTGGCTGCAGGAGAATCAACATGACGAAGAGAAAATATTTTGGCACCGATGGCGTGCGCGGCCAAGTTGGCGGCGAGGTGATCAATGCTGAATTTGCGCTCAGGCTTGGGTACGCCGCTGGCAAAGTGCTGGCCAAAGAACACTCAGCTCGGCGCGGTCGTCCGACTGTTTTGATCGGCAAAGACACCAGAATCAGTGGTTATATGCTCGAGTCTGCACTCGAGGCGGGCTTCGCTTCTGCAGGCATTGAAGTCTTGTTGGCAGGGCCGTTGCCCACGCCAGCGGTGGCTTACCTGACGCGCACGTGGCGCTTGGTAGCAGGCATTGTGATTAGTGCCTCGCACAACCCTTATTACGATAACGGTATCAAGTTCTTTTCCTCTAAAGGCATGAAATTGCCCGATGAAACCGAAGCTGCAATTGAGGCAGCACTCGACGAGCCAATGCAGTGTGTCAGCTCTGAAAAGCTCGGTCGTGCGCGCCGGATTGACGATGCGCCTGGGCGTTACATTGAATTTTGTAAAAGCACCTATCCATCGGACTTGGATTTGGGTGGTTTAAAGCTCGTCGTCGATGCTGCAAATGGCGCGGCGTATCACATTGCCCCACACGTGTTTCGTGAATTGGGCGCAGAGGTGACCGCGATCGGCGTATCACCTGATGGTTTTAATATAAATAAAGATGTGGGGGCATTGCACCCTGAAAGTCTGGCTGCCGAAGTGCGAGCGCGTGGTGCGGATTTGGGTATCGCACTTGATGGTGACGCTGATCGGGTGCAGATGGTTGATGCGTCAGGGCGCGTGTATAACGGCGACGAACTTCTGTATGCCGTGATTCGTGAGCGCTTGACGCGTGGCCCGGTTGCCGGTGTGGTGGGTACGCTGATGACCAACTTTGGCTTTGAACGTCAGCTTAAAAAGATGGGTATCGCCTTCGAACGGGCCCAAGTGGGCGATCGCTATGTGCTTGAGCAATTGCGTAACCGTGGCTGGTTGTATGGTGGCGAAAGTTCTGGTCATTTGCTTTGCTTGGATGCGCATACAACAGGCGATGGGATTGTTGCTGCATTGCAAGTATTGGCGGCTTTGCAGCGCAGCGGAGAAACCTTGGCGCAGTGGGTGTCCGCGCTGCGTTTGTATCCACAGAAAATGATCAACGTCGCACTCAAGCCCGGCACCGACTGGGCGAATCACGCGGGCTTAAAAGCTGCCGAACAACAAGCACAAGCTTTGTTGGGCGAGCGTGGTCGTGTCTTGATCAGAGCCTCGGGCACTGAACCCAAGCTTCGATTAATGGTTGAAGCTGACGACGACGCCCTGGCGACGCAGTGCGTCGACTTGCTGGCTGCTGTTGATCTAATGAATTAAAAGTAAAAAAACTTTCATCTTTTTGTCACTGCCGTGCAATATGGGTTGGTCACACTGAGCATCATCTCAGGAGATCTCACCCATGCTTGAGCTCGTTCGTAGTGCCTCTAGTTTTTTTACGCTCCCGTCGACTACTTTAGATTCGCATGGTTTAGTAGTGGGTTTGGCGCAGTCACCAGAAGAAATTGAACAAGTGCAGCGACTGCGTTACGACGTATTTACTGCCGAATATGGTGCTGTTCTTGGTGATGTTCATGACGGCATCGATCGCGATGATTTTGATCCTTGGTGCGACCACCTTATGGTTCGAGCGTTGGATACTGGGCGTGTGGTTGGAACCTATCGAGTCTTAACGCCACAGCAGGCGCGTCGTGCAGGTAGCTATTACTCTGAATCTGAATTTGATCTGAGTAGTCTGGGTTCGCTTCGTGATGGATTGGTTGAATTTGGGCGCGCCTGTATTGATGAAGAGTATCGCCAAGGCGGTGTCTTGATGATGCTATGGTCGGGGTTAGCTGAAATCTTGAAGCAGGGCCAATATGAGCACGTATTTGGTTGCGCAAGCGTTAGCCTGCGCGATGATGGTGTGACGGCGGCCAAGGTATGGCGCCAGGTCAAGCAGCAAGCCTCTGAAGACGGTCAGGCGACGGTCAAGCCTTTGCACCGCTATCCAGCCGAGCAGCTCGATCGCGACTTGCCAGCAACAATGCCAGCCTTGCTCAAAGGTTATCTGAAACTTGGTGCAAGGGTGTGTGGCGAACCTGCTTGGGATCCAGACTTTAATACCGCTGATTTTCCGATGTTGTTATCGGTAAATAACATGGGCCAGCGCTACCGCAAACACTTTGGTTTTGAAGGTGTTAAATCGGGACGAGTGCAAAATTAAAACCAACTTTTGCCCATTCGGTCTCTTCGCCATGTAGTGAAAAGTCGGTCAGAGGATGTGAGGCGAGCCATTTTTTATCGACCTGACACACGATCGAGTCGCCTTTGACATTGACCGAGAGCGGTAGCTTGGTGATGTCTTCGCGACGTCGGCAGAGCAAGACCGAGAGTCGCAGGCACAAGATCGTTAGCCACTGTTCGCGATTTTTAACTAAATTTTGCGCTTTGGTAAGTTTGCCTGTGTGCGCCAAGGCGAGTAGGCCGAGTTGAGTCTGATCCACTCTTGAAAATCCAGGCATATCTGCATTGTTCAGGATGTAGGCGCTGTGTTTGTGATAGCCGGCCTGTGCAATTGATAAGCCAACCTCATGTAGGTCGGCGGCCCAACTTAGGGTGTGACGTAACTCGTCTTGTTCGCTACGTTGAGGTAACACAGCGTCAAAGAGGTTGAGAGCGGTTCGCTTGACGCGAGCGGCTTGACGGGTGTCGACGTGATAACGCTTGGTAAAGGCCAGCACCGATACATCTCGACGGTCGTGAGCCTCTTCGCGACCTGCAAGGTCGACTAAGACCCCCAAGCGTAAAGCGCCATCTCCGGTCTTCATGACATCGACGCGAAACTCGTCAAAGAACGCGCTCATGATGGCCAGGCCGCCCGTCAAGACGTCTGCACGTTCAAGTTTGATCCCGGGCAGATCGTCGGGAATCACGCGGCCGGCACGCACCAGTTTTGCCTTGAGTCGCTCGAGGCCATCGCGCGTGATCCCTTCAGGTGAGAGTCGCCCTTCAGTCAAAATCGCGTAGAGCGCTTTAGCGGTGCCAGACGAACCAAACGCAGCATCCCAACCCATTTTGCGATACGGCTTGGTAATAACCTCAATTTCGCGACGTGCTGCAACCTCGGCGAGTTTCATCGAATAGTTGTCGATCACGCCCTCAGGAAAAAATTTGCGGCTGTAACTGACGCAGCCCATATAAAGTGAAGAGGTGAGCAAGGGCTCGTCACCTTTGCCGATAATGATCTCCGTTGAGCCTCCGCCGATGTCGATGACTAAGCGACGGTCATTTGAGACCGGTAACGTATGGCTGACACCCGAATAAATGAGGCGGGCTTCTTCGCGCCCGGCGATGACTTCAATCGGGAAACCCAGTGCAGCCTCAGCACGAGGTAAAAACTCAGCAACATTGCGTGCGACACGAAAGGTGTTGGTGGCCACCGCACGCACCCGATCTGGGTGAAAACTGCGCAGGCGTTCGCCAAAGCGACTTAAGACTTCAATTGCGCGCTCAACGGACTCGTTATCAAGAATTTTGGCCGAATTCAGTCCGGCGGCAAGCCGAACGGTTTCTTTCAGACGGTCGATTTGATAGATGTGTTTGGCACCATTTTGCTCAGCAACGCGGCCGATTGAAAGCCTAAAGCTATTGGACCCTAAGTCAACAGCGGCCAAAAGGTGTTCCATTACGACCCATCCGTGATTCAATTGCACGTATTATAAAAGGGTCTGCGAAAGTCTGAGTGACGGCCCCTACCGGTTCGGTGTTACAAAACTGTAATCTAGTTGTTGTAAAACAATAAAACTTAAAAAAATCAAGGTCATAAACGATGCCAGCGCGTAAAAAGGCCGAGCCGCTTTTTTTGAATCGAGAATTGTCATTACTCCAGTTCAACGAACGGGTGTTGGCGATGGCCGAACATCCCGATACGCCTTTGCTTGAACGTCTGCGTTATGTCTGTATCGTGAGCTCGAATCTGGACGAGTTTTTTGAGATTCGAGTCTCGAGTCTCAAAGAGCAGCTCGCGGACCATCCGAACCTGATGGGCCCCGACGGGATGACCACTGAGCAGGCGTACGAGCAAGTGCAGCACGAAGTGCACCGGATGGTTGACCGTCAGTACGCTTTACTCAATGATGAGATTTATCCCCGCTTACGCACTGAAGGCGTCTACCTGCATCACGCGAGCGAATGGAATGAGGCGCAAACGGCTTGGGCCAAAGAGGTGTTTCACCGTGATGTGATGCCCTTGCTGACACCTATTGGTTTAGATCCGGCTCATCCTTTCCCACGCGTCTATAACAAGAGTTTGAATTTTATTGTTCCGCTGTCTGGCGCTGACGCATTTGGTCGCAAGGCAACGATTGCCATTGTTCAGGCACCACGCGCACTGCCCCGCCTGATACAGATGCCGCCTAAGGTTTCGGGTCAGCCACATAGCTTTATTTTGCTGACCAGCTTGTTGCGTGCGTTCGTGGGCGAATTGTTTCCGGGTATGCAGATGCAAGGCTGTTATCAATGGCGCGTGACGCGTAACAGTGACTTGTTTGTCGATGAAGAAGAAGTCACCAACTTGCGCCAGGCCTTGCAAGGCGAGCTGTCACAGCGAAATTTTGGTTCAGCGGTTCGACTCGAAATTGATCAGCTCACGCCGCCTGAAATCGAAGTGTTTTTGCAAAAAGAATTTTCGTTGACGGCGGCTGATACTTATCGTGTGAACGGCCCAGCCAATGTTTCACGCCTGATGCAGATTTGTAGCTTGGTGAAACGACCCGACTTATTGTTTCCAGAGTTTCATGGGCCTATCCCAGCACCTTTTGACGCCTTAGCAAACCGACCCTCTGCGATCTTTGAGCTCATCGCTAAAGCCGACCAGTTGTTGCATCATCCGTATCAGTCTTTTCAACCGGTTATTGATTTCTTGACGGCGGCGGCAATCGACCCGGATGTTGTGGCGATTAAGCAAACTATTTACCGCACTGGTGAAGACTCAGAGTTGATGCGATTGTTGCTTTCTGCTGCGAAGGCAGGTAAAGAAGTGACGGTCGTTGTAGAGTTGATGGCGCGCTTTGATGAGCAAACAAATATTAATTGGGCTGCACGCCTTGAAGAGGTGGGCGCACACGTGGTGTACGGGGTGGTGGGCCATAAAACACACGCCAAAATGGTGCTGGTGCTTCGTCGCGAAAAAGGTCGAATTCGGCGCTACGGTCACCTTGGCACCGGAAACTATCATCCGCGCACGGCGAGTCTTTACACCGACTTTGGATTGCTGACCGCTGAGCCTCGGCTTTGCGAAGATATGGATAAAGTATTTTCGCAACTCACTGGATTGGGTTCGCGACGCGTGCTCAAAGAACTCTTGCAGTCGCCTTTTACGTTGCATGAGTCGGTCGTTTCTATGATTCGATCTGAGGCGCGCGCAGCGCGGGCTGGTAAAAAGGCCCAGATCTTGGTGAAGTTAAATTCACTGCTTGAGCCCATCGTGAT
>CALQNE010000076.1 GCA_943331855.1 Bordetella parapertussis | reverse complement strand
TGAGTTCAACCCCCTTGCGAACTGTTTTTTGTGTGCCACCTGTTTCTTGGATGTTAAAGGTTTGAAACAAGGGGTTCTCAGATAAGTTTTCAGCGCTTAATAAGTCACTAATCTGATTGGTCTCACAACCCAGGCCCACCATCAATACGCCACAGAAATTTGCATGCCGCGTGTAGCCTGATAAAGTGCGACGTAAAACGTCAATACCTTCTCCAGTGCTACCCATGCCGCAACCACTTCCCATGGTGAGTGCAACGACGCCGTCGACGTTTGGAAACGCCGCTAAAGCTTCAGGATGCGTTTCGCGATCAAAGTGACTGGCGATTGCGCGCGCCGCAGTCGCCGAACAGTTCACGCTGGTTAAGATTCCCAAATAGTTACGTGTTGCGACACGGCCATCGGCACGCACAATACCCTTAAAGGTACGCGGTGTCGCCACGTACTGGGTTGGCTTGGCGTCGACGCCAACTGCGTAGTCGCGACTAAAGGCGCCACCCTCAGCGCCAATGCTTAAGTTATGGATATGAACATGCGAACCCGGTTCGATATCTGCGCTGGCAAAACCAATGATTTGGTTATAGCGGCGTACCGGATCACCTTGTTTGATTTTTTTTGTTGCCACTTTGTGACCCGGTGGCACCAAGCCCCGAATCGTCAGATTTTCAGAGGCAAGCTTTGTACCTGAGATCAACTGGTGACGTGCAATGACCACATCATCGTGCGGATGAAGACGAATAACTGGTTCCATGCTGTTTCCTATTCTTTGACGTATCCGGTCATGCCGGATACGTAGTGTGTAACGAAAAATGAGTCAATAAAGGTAAGGGGTAGCTAGCCTAAGAGAGTGCGCAGTGCGCTGGCCCTCAGCGAACTCCTTTGGTCACGATGTAGTCAGGCTTGCCACTTCGGGCAAAGGTGATGATATTTTGCGCGGCTTTACTGCGCAATTCAATTTCAGCTTCTTTTGAAAAGAAGGCTGCGTGAGGCGTCAAGATCGTGCGCGGATGTCGCACCAGAGGGTGGTCGCCCGGAGGTTCTTGCGGTAATACGTCAAGGGCGAGGCCTGAAAGTTGCCCTGAATTTAAAGCGGCTAGTGCATCATCAACATTGACGAGACCGCCACGTGCAGTATTGACGACGTAGCTTCCTGGTTTCATTAAGTTCAAGACGCTGCTGTTGATGATGTTGCGCGTTTCATCATTCAGGGGCGTATGAACTGAAATAATATCGGCGGTTGAGAAGAGCTCTTCCATATTCACCCGCTGCACATAGGGCGGCACGTCGTAGGCCATGATGTGCGGGTCGCAGGCAATGACTTTGCCGTAGGTTTCGCGCGCAAGGTGCGCAAAGCGACGGCCAATGCGACCTAAGCCGAGCACACCGACAGTCATATTTGATGGTCGCTTGAGTACACCTGGTGTCAGATAATGCCATTTTCCTGCACGTACATCGCGGTCATAGAAAGAGATGTGGCGGGTTAGGTTTAAGGCCATTGCAAAGGCGTGGCTGGCCACTTCATGCACGCCATAATCCGGCGAATTACCGACCCACACACCGCACGCTTGTGCATCGTCGGTGTTGATGGTGTCAAATCCTGCGCCATAGCGACTGACAATTTTTAAACCAGGTAAGGCCTCAAAGACTTTGCGATTAGCCGGCGCATATTGAAGCAAAAACGCATCCACCCCGTTGCCTGCTGCGATCAGTTCGTCCTCGGTTTTGCATTGTGCAGTGGTCACCGTTAACCCAGCCTGGCGAAACATGCCAAGCTCGAGTTCTACATCCGGAAAGTCGAAATCAGTGATTAATACTTTCATAAAACGGCCTGCCTTTGGCTGAATTTGATCTGTGCGACCCAAGGGACGTCATCGTTTGTTTGACTGTGAAGGGAAAGGATATTATGGTTGAACTCTTAGAGCAATTGGCCTGACCAATTTTTCTGCAAAAGACGGGAAAACCCTTAACTATTCGAGGCAAACGACATGTCCAAACCAGCCCAATACGACTTTTCAGGCAAGCACGCAGTGATTACAGGCGGCGCAGCCGGTATCGGCGAGGCCTGTGCGGCGCGGTTGATCGGTGGCGGTGCAAAGGTCACGATTTGGGATCGTGACGCCAAAAATTTGAAAGATGCGCAGGCGCGCTTGGGTGCGTCAGCCAATGGCGTGCAGGTGGATGTGTCTGACGAGCAGTCGGTCGCACAAGCGGTGAAAGCGACTCTGGCTTTTGGTGCGTCGATTGATATTTTGGTCAATAGTGCCGGGATCACTGGGCCTAATGTGACCGTAATTGATTACCCCGTTGACGAGTGGAATCGTGTGTTTGATATCAATGTGCGCGGCACCTTTTTGACCTGTCGTGCCATTGCGCCGCTGATGAAACTGGCCAACGGTGGCAAGGGATATGGACGGATTGTCAATATCGCTTCGGTCGCAGGCAAAGAGGGTAACCCCAACGCGTCAGCGTATAGCGCGTCCAAAGCTGCGGTGATGGGGCTGACCAAATCGCTTGGTAAAGAGCTGGCCAATACCGAGATCAAGGTGAACTGTATTACTCCCGCTGCGGTGAAGACCGGCATGTTTGCGCAGATGACCCAACAGCATATCGATTTTATGTTGTCAAAAATCCCGATGAATCGTTTCGGTGAAGTGCAAGAGATCGCCAATTTGGTTGCATGGTTGTCGTCAGATGAAGTGAGCTTTTCGACGGGTGCAGTGTTTGATATTTCTGGCGGTCGCGCAACGTATTAATAAAAGAGATTTTTGATGAATCAAGTCGTTGCAGCCCGCGCTGCTTATTCAAGTGTGGCACTGGTGCAGTGGGCTACGCAGTTGTTAATCAAGGCCGGACTTGATGCGCAGATGTCGCAGGTGGTGGCCCAAACGCTGGTCGAGGGCGACTTGCTGGGTCACGACACCCATGGCCTAGCGCTGTTACCTGGTTATCTGAAAGATGTTGAGGCAGGTGGCATGACGCGTCAGGGCGATTATCGCGTTGTGAACGCAAAGCCCGCTGTGCAGCTTTGGGATGGCATGCGCTTGCCTGGCCCGTGGTTAATTGAACGCGGTCTAGATGTATTGATCCCGCTCGCAAAAGAAATGGGTGTTGCCTCTCTTGCAATTCGACGAAGCCACCATATCGCCTGTTTGGCGGTGTATTTGATGCGTGCCGCGCGCGAAGGCATGCTGATGGTGTTGGCCAGTTCTGATCCGAACGTCGCGAGCGTTGCACCGTTTGGCGGCACTCGGGCGGTGTTCACACCGAATCCCATTGCGATGGGGTTTCCTTGTTCGCACGGCGACGTCTTGATTGATATCTCGGCCTCAATCACGACCAACGGTATGAGCAATCGCAAAGCCGCAGCAGGTGAAAAATTTGCTGAAGACTGGTTGCTGGATGCGCAAGGGTTGCCCACCAATGATCCCGGTGTGTTTAGTCAAACGCCACCCGGAACAATCTTGCCAATCGGCGGGCTTTCGTATGGCCACAAAGGCTTTGGTCTTGGCTTGATGGTTGAGGCGCTGACGGGCGGTCTGTCAGGGTTTGGGCGGGCAGATCCAAAAGAAGGCTGGGGCGCCACCATCAACATTACTTTGTACGATCCCGATGCGTTTGGTGGAAAAAAAGATTTTCTACGGCAAATGGATCAGTTAGCGGATTCTTGTTTGAGTAATCCGCCGCGTCCTGGCGTGTCAAAGGTACGTTTGCCGGGTCATGCCGGTTTGGCCGCACGCGCGCAGCAATTAAGTTCGGGCGTCAAACTTCACCCGGCGATTTTGCCTGGTTTGGCTGTTTTCGCAGAGCGCTTTGGTTTGCCTGTGCCTGAGGCACTGGCCGGCTGAACAGACGGGTTTGGTTCACGATTGGGCTCTGTGCTTTTCAACCAGCTGACCGAGAATCGTTTGTAGGCGCGTTCCATATGATGCCGCATCGCTTGTCGCGCGCGTTCGGGGTCTTGCGCTTCGACCGCGCGCAGCACTGCGCGATGCTCTTTGATCGCTTGATCCCAGGTCGCCTTGGTATCAAAATAATTCGAAAGCCTGGAAAAAAGAACGCCCATGCGCGCATCAAACATTTGTTCGACCAAGCTTGCTAACACCTGATTACCTGTAGCGCGTGCAAGCACCGTATGAAACGCCCGATCTGCGCTAAGGGGGTTTCGTTGGTTGTCTGCTTGCGAAACCATATTGTTCAGCGACTGTTCAAGCTCACGTAAATGATCTGGACTGCGGCTGATTGCAGCCTGTGCTGCGATTTCAGACTCAATCAGGGAGCGCGCCTGAATCAATTCAAACGGCGCAAAGTCTTTGACAGGCTTTTGTTCGTGCTTTTTACGCTGATCAGGTTTGCACACATAGACCCCTGACCCCATCTTGATCTGTACCAGGCCCATCACCTCAAGAGCAATCAAGGCTTCACGCACTGAAGGGCGAGACACTTTGAATTGCTCGGCGAGATCGCGTTCTGAGGGCAAACGACTATTGACAGCAAACTCGCCTGCTTGGATCAGTTGCAAGACCTGATCTGCAATTTGTTGGTAGACCCGGCGCGTGTCGGTAGTTTGAGTCGTCATGATTTCATTTTGACACGAAAACTGGTAAATTGGTCAAGCCAATTTGGCCAGATCATTCGGGATAACAAGTATGCGTTTGCAAGGAAAAACAATCTTGGTTACAGCGGCCGGACAAGGCATCGGTCGAGCTTGTACCCTCGCGATGGCGCGAGAAGGCGCAACGGTTTGGGCCACCGACCTCAAGGCAGATCTTCTCAAGTCATTCGAAGGCGTGCCCAATATCAAGACGCATACCTTGGATGTCTTAAATACTAATGAGGTCAATGCCTTCGCTAAAAAACTTGGAAAAATAGACGTCTTGTTCAACTGTGCGGGCTTCGTGCATCAAGGCGATATTATGCAAGTGACTGAGGCCGATTGGGATTTCAGTATGGATTTGAATGTCAAATCCATGTACCGCACGATTCGTGCGTTTTTGCCTGGCATGCTAGAGCAAGGTAAAGGCAGCGTGATCAATATGGCCTCTGCTGCTTCAAATATTAAGGGCGCTCCAAACCGCGTGATTTATGGCGCCTCAAAGGCTGCTGTCATCGGTTTGACCCGTGCGCTGGCCGCAGATTACGTTGCCAAGGGTGTGCGCTTCAATGCGATTTGTCCGGGGACTGTCGAGTCGCCCTCACTGGGTGATCGAATTCAGGCTGTTTCAGGCCAAACAGGTAAGTCAGTTGCCGAGGTACGCGATATGTTTGTGGCGCGTCAGCCCATTGGCCGAATCGGCAAGCCCGAAGAGATCGCGCATTTAGCGGTTTATTTGGCTTCGGATGAGTCTGCCTTTACAACCGGCACCTCGCAGATTATTGATGGTGGTTGGTCTCTGTAATTTTTTATTTTCGATTTAACTTTTTTCAACACGAAGGAAACTGAATGAAACTCGTACGCTACGGTGCCAAGGGTAAAGAGAAGCCAGGCTTAATTGATAAAGAAGGCAAACTGCGCGATTTGTCAGGTGTGATCGCTGATATCACCAATGATCAATTGTCGGCTGCTGCACTGAAGAAACTGGCCAAGATCAAGACCAGCACCTTGCCTTTAGTGAAGGGCAAGCCTCGCTATGGTGTGCCAATTGCCAATATGGGTAAGTTTTTGGCGATCGGCCTGAACTATTCAGACCACGCTGCTGAAGCTGGTATGCCAATTCCAAAAGAGCCCATCATGTTTTATAAGGCCGACACCAGTTTGACCGGCCCCAACGATAACGTGATGTTGCCCAAAGGTTCGAAGAAATCTGACTGGGAAGTTGAGCTCGGTATCGTGATCGGCAAGAAGGCGCGTTACGTCAGCAAAAAAGATGCTCTTAAACACGTGGCAGGTTATTGCGTGGTCAATGACGTTTCAGAGCGCGAATATCAGATCGAGCGTGGCGGCACCTGGGATAAGGGCAAAGGCTGCGACACGTTCGGCCCAGTCGGCCCATGGTTGGTGACGACCGATGAAATCAAAGATCCACAACAGCTGGATATGTGGCTTGATGTGAACGGTAAGCGCTTTCAAACCGGCAGCACCAAGACCATGATTTTTGATGCGGCGACAATTATTAGTTACGTCAGCGAATTCACGACCTTGATGCCTGGCGACATTATCACGACCGGCACACCTCCAGGCGTGGGTATGGGCGTCAAGCCTAAGCCTCGTTTCCTGAAGGCTGGCGATGTGATGACCCTAGGCATTGCTGGTCTGGGGCAGCAAACGCAAAAGGTTGTTGCCTTTAAAAAGTAAGTCACTTCATTCGCGATCTTAAAGAGGAAACTTGAATGGCTAAGTCAGACAAAAGTAAAAAACCGGCCGCACCGAGCCGTTCAAGTCAGTGGTTCTCGCGTAATGATATTTACGGTTTCATCTACCGAAGTTGGACAAAAAATCGTGGGATTCCTCACGATCAGTTCGATGGGCGACCTGTGATTGGTATTTGCAATACCTGGTCTGAACTCACGCCGTGCAACTCGCATTTCAGGTTGCTAGCCGATCAGGTGCGTCAAGGGGTACTCGAAGCGGGTGGCTTTCCACTAGAGTTTCCGGTGACCTCAATCGGTGAAACGCTTGTTCGCCCCACTGCAATGTTGTTACGCAACCTTGCGAGCATGGATGTCGAAGAAACCATCCGTGCCAATCCGCTTGATGGGGTGGTGCTACTGTTTGGCTGTGACAAAACGACCCCTTCGTTGTTGATGGGTGCTGCAAGTGTCAACATTCCGACCATTGGTGTGTCGGGTGGGCCGATGCTCAATGGTAAATATCGGGGCTCGGATATTGGTTCGGGTACCAATACGTGGTCGATGTCTGAAGATGTACGCGCCGGCAAGATGACGCTCGATGAGTTTCATGAGGCTGAGTCCTGCATGCATCGTTCGCACGGGCATTGCATGGTGATGGGCACGGCCTCAACGATGGCCAGTATGGTTGAGTCGTTAGGCGTGGCCTTGCCCGGTAACGCAGCGTATCCTGCTGTTGACGCGCGTCGTAATGTACTGGCACGCGAATCGGGTCGACGCATCGTGCAAATGGTCAAAGATAATCTGACGCTCGATAAAATTTTGACGCGCCAGGCGTTTGAAAACGCGATTCGTACCAATGCCGCAATCGGTGGTTCAACCAATGCTGTGATTCATTTAATCGCGATTGCGCGGCGTATTGGTGTCAAGCTTGATATCGATGATTGGGATAAGTTTGGGCGCGATGTGCATACGCTGTTGAACTTGATGCCCAGTGGCAAGTATCTGATGGAAGATTTCTGCTACGCCGGTGGTTTGCCAGTGGTGTTACGCACGTTGGGCGAGCAGGGCCTGCTGAACAAAAAGGCGTTGACCGTGAATGGCAATTCGCTTTGGGATAACGTCAAGAAAGCTGAATGCTATAACCGCGACGTGATTACGACCTTTGAAAAGCCGTTTAAAAAGAATACGGGTATTGCAGTCTTGCGCGGCAATTTATGCCCCGATGGTGCGATCATCAAACCTTCGGCTGCCACTAAAAAATTACTCAAGCATCGCGGCCGTGCCGTGGTATTTGAAAATATCGAAGATTTTCATAAGCGCATCGATAGTCCTAAATTGGATATCGATGAAACCTGCATCATGGTACTTAAAAACTGCGGCCCTAGAGGGTATCCAGGCATGGCTGAGGTCGGCAATATGCCGCTGCCACCCAAGATTCTAAAGAAGGGGATCACCGACATGATCCGCATCTCAGATGCGCGCATGAGTGGCACCGCTTATGGCACCGTGATTTTGCACGTTGCGCCAGAAGCTGCTGCGGGTGGGCCGTTAGCTCTTGTTGAAAATGGTGACATGATCGAACTGGACGTGGCCAAACGTCGTTTGCATTTAGATGTCAGCGACGAAATTTTGGCGGCACGCAAGCTTAAATGGAAAGCCCCTGAGCCACCGATGAACCGAGGCTATTACAAGTTGTATGTGGATCATGTGAACCAAGCCAACGATGGCGTTGACTTGGATTTCTTGGTCGGTAACAGCGGCAGCGCTGTGCCGCGTGACAATCACTAGAATTTAGCGCGTAGCGCCGCCGCGCAAAGTTCGGCGGCGGTGTTGGCTTCGTCGATGATGCGTCCCATGGTGATAAAGCCGTGGATTTGGCGTTCGAAACAAACGTACTGAGTGGGTACGCCTGCCATCGTTAACTTGTCGGCATAGTCAGCACCTTCGTCGCGCAGCGGATCAAAGCCCGCGGTCATGACGAAGGCTGGTGCCAAGCCAGAGTGGTCTTTGGCAAGCATTGGGGCGCCGCGCCAATCAGTGCGCATCCATGTTTCGGGCATGTAAGCGCCGTAGTAATAATTCATAGAGTCTCTGGTCAGCATATAGCCCTGGCCATTCGTGCGCATTGATTCACGTTCTGAACTGGGGTCAGTGACGGGGTAGATCAGCAACTGCAATACGGGCTTAAAACTATTGTCGGCTTTCAAAGACAATGCCACCACCGCAGCGAGATGACCGCCCGCACTATCGCCACCCACTGCGATGCGCGCAGGATCGATCTTCAGCGAGGCGGCATTGGCATGCACCCACTTGGTGGCAGCCACACAGTCGTCAGAGGCGGCTGGAAACACATTTTCTGGGGCGAGTCGATAGTGCACGGAAAACACTGCACAGTGCGCCAGATTTGAAAGTGTGCGGCACAACACGTCATGTGTGTCGATATCACCAATCACATGACCACCACCGTGGTAGTAGACCAGTGCGGGCAATATCTCTGAGGCTACGCTGCCTTTCGGGCGATAGCCACGTACCGTAATCCTTCCAGCAGGGCCCGGAATATCGGTGTCAACGCTTGAGGCGACTTCGGGCGCTTCGGGTTGACTAAAAAAACGGCGCTGCACGTAGGCTTCGCGCGCCTGCGTTGCGGTAAGCGTGTGTACCGGAGGAATCCCTTTTTCGATCATCAAATCAATCAGGGCTTTAGCTTGTGGATCTAGCATGAGGTGTCTCGTCCTTTTTATCGGGTTCTAGGCCCATTGAACAGGCCGCTGCAGTGTCTTTAAGAATACCGCACTCAGCCGCTATTGTGCGGCGAGGCGCGTTTGAAAGGGCTAGCTTAACGCTTGATGTTCAGCGTTCGGCCCGTTGCAACCACAACAAAAACGCCGATTGCAAAGGCCCAAGTCTGCCAGTCGATCATTTCGCTTAAGAGCCAACCCGAGGCGATGATCGTGATAAAGGGTTGTAGCAACTGCGCTTGACCCACGCGTGCGATCCCGCCGAGTGACAACCCTTTGAACCAAGGTAAGAAGGCAAGGTACTGGCTAATAAGGGCAACATACACGAAGCCAATCCACGCCGTGTTTGTTGCTTGCCAAGAACTCGGTGCAAACCAGAGGGTTGGCCAAACTAAAATTGGCGCTGAAATCACGAGCGTCCAAGAGATCACTTGCAGGCCGCCCAACGATCGAGCCAAATAGCCGCCGGTCGCATACGAGAGCGATCCTGTCACTACCGCAAGAAGTAGCGACAGATCAGCCCAGTGCAAACTGCCGTTGCCACGCATCAATGAAAAAACAATGACTAGCGCGCTGCCTAGAAAGGCCATTAGCCAAAATCCCAGCGAGGGGCGTTCTTTGAATAACAGCGCAGCGCACGCTGCAGTGGTTAAGGGCATGATCCCGAGCATGACGCCGCCATGCGAGGCGTCAACCTGCTGCATCGCCAAGGCCGTAAACACTGGGAACCCAATCGCAACACCCACAACAACAAGCAATAGATACTTGAATTCGTGAAACGTGGGGCGGCGATGTTTGCCCGCGGCAAGATAAATCGCGGCCAGGATGGTGGCCAGCAGAGCACGACCGGTTGCGATGAAAACAGGGTGAAAAGACTCGAGTGCCATGCGCGTTGCTGGCAGCGTCAGCCCAAATAAGGTGACCCCGATGAGCCCCAGCAGCATGCCTTTGTTTTCGGCTTTCATGGGCCGATGCTACATCGCGTTGTAAACGGGCCCTTCACCACCTTGAGGTGTGACCCAAACGATATTTTGTGTGGGGTCTTTGATATCACATGTCTTGCAATGCACGCAGTTTTGCGCGTTGATTTGCAGGCGGTCGCTGCCGTTTTCGTCTTTGACGTACTCATACACGCCAGCCGGGCAGTAGCGCGCCTCAGGGCCACCGTACTTGGCCAGATTAATACTGACGGGTACCGAAGCATCTTTCAGTGTTAAGTGAATCGGCTGATTTTCTTCGTGATTGGTATTTGAAATAAATACCGAGCTCAAGCGATCAAAGGTTAAGACGCCATCAGGTTTTGGATATTCAATCTTTGGGCACTGATCCGCAGGCTGCAGGCAAGCGTGATCGGGTTTGGTGCGATGGATTGTCCAGGGAATATTGCCCTTCAACACAAATTGTTCGATCCCCGTCATTAAGGTACCAATGGTGCGGCCTTTTTTAAACCACTGCTTGAAATTGCGTGCTTTGTTCAGCTCGGTGTGTAACCACGAGGCTTCAAACGCTGCAGGATAGGCTGGCAACTCATCAGCACTGCGCTCAGCGACCAAGGCGTCAAAGGCCGCGTCAGCAGCCATCATGCCGGACTTAATCGCGGCGTGGCTGCCCTTGATGCGCGAGGCATTCAAAAAGCCGGCCTCACAGCCGACTAAGGCACCACCTGGAAACACTAATTTGGGTAACGACAGTAAACCACCTGCCGTAATGGCACGCGCCCCGTAAGCAATCCGCTTGGCACCTTCAAACGTGCCGCGAATAGACGGATGCGTTTTATAACGCTGAAACTCTTCGAAAGGTGAAATCCACGGATTTGCGTAATCAAGTCCAACCACCATACCCACGGCAACCAGGTTGTCGTTCAGGTGATACAGAAACGAGCCGCCATAGGTATCCGAGTCAAGTGGCCAACCGGCTGTGTGTACCACCACACCGGGGCGTGATTTTGAGGGATCGACTTCCCAAAGTTCTTTAATGCCAATGCCATAGCTTTGCGGATCACGGCCTTGATCAAGTTTGAATTTACTGATGAGTTCGCGACCCAACTGGCCGCGTGCACCTTCAGCAAAAATCGTATATTTCGCTAAAAGCTCCATGCCTTGCTGATATTGATCGGTGGGTTGGCCATCGCGCCCAACACCCATGTCGCCCGTGGCGACGCCGCGCACGGCACCTTGCTCGTTGTAGAGCACCTCAGCGGCAGCAAAGCCCGGAAAGATTTCAACGCCCAGCGCTTCGGCTTGTTCGCCAAGCCAACGGGCGACTTTACCCAGGCTCACGATGTAGTTGCCGTGATTTTGAAAGCACTCGGGTAATAACCACTCGGGCGTTTTTCGTGCACCGGTCTCGCTTAGAAACAAAAACTCGTCTTCTTTAACGGGCGTATCAAGTGGGGCGCCCAGGGCTTTCCAGTCTGGCAGCAATTCTGTCAGTGCTTGCGGATCCATCACCGCGCCCGACAAAATATGGGCACCGATTTCACTGCCTTTTTCAAGTACACAGACAGAAACCTCGTGCTGACGTTCGGCCGCGAGCTGCTTGAGACGGATCGCAGTTGCCAGGCCGCCTGGGCCGCCACCGACCACAACAACGTCGTATTCCATCGATTCGCGTGCTGACATGAGAGTCTCCCTGCTTCAAAGGTATGATGTTTATTTGCTGCAGCGATTGTATTGCACAGGGGCACAGGCTGTCGTGTTGCAGGCCTTGCAAACTCGTGAACTGCCTCTTTTGCGCGGCGTGGCATGATTTTTTGGAGAAGTGTGTGGTCAGTTCTGAACCCCGAACCCTGACGGTTGGCGATATTTACGATTTAGATATCCCGATGCGCTGGTCTGACGCCGATGCGTTGGCGCATCTAAACAACTGCAATTATTTCCGCTATATGGAAGAAGGGCGGTTGAAGATGTTCTACGAGGGTGACGCCCCGCAATCCACACGCTATGGGCCGGTGGTGGTGCACTGCGCCTGCGATTTTAAAAAATCGATTACCTACCCGGCAACGGTGCGCGTTAGTCTGCGCGTCGAGAGCATTGGTCGCTCAAGCCTTGAGCAGTCGGTTGATATTTCAGTGGTCTACCCCGACCGCCTTGAGTTGTGCGCGCAAGGTAAGTCTGTGATGGTCTGGATGGATTTTGAACTGAATAAATCACACCCCTGGCCTGCCGAGGTACTTCAGGCTTTGGCAAAGCCTATAAATCGTCGATAATCTGGTCAACGTGCATACTTAGGAGTCGGTTCAATGAATAAGCTCTATCCCAGTGCCACCGCGGCACTGAAAGATATCCTTAAAGATGGGCAAACCATCGGTGTCGGTGGTTTTGGCTTGTGTGGCATTCCTGAGGCGCTGATCGCTGCGGTGCGCGATCTTGGCGTGCAAAATCTAACTTGCATCAGCAACAACGCGGGCGTTGATGGCTTTGGTCTGGGCATGCTGCTGCAAACGCGTCAAGTTAAAAAAATGATCGCCTCGTATGTTGGTGAAAACAAAGAGTTTGAACGCCAGTTTCTGGCTGGTGAACTTGAGCTTGAATTCACGCCCCAAGGGACTCTGGCTGAACGTTTGCGAGCCGGTGGCGCGGGTATCCCCGCCTTTTTTACCCGCACTGGAGTCGGTACGGTGGTGGCCGATGGTAAAGAGATCCGCGAGTTTGACGGCGAAAAGTACGTGATGGAACGTTCGCTCGTACCCGAGATTTCTCTGGTCAAGGCCTATATCGCTGATCGCAGTGGTAATTTAATTTTTCACAAAACC
>CALQNE010000075.1 GCA_943331855.1 Bordetella parapertussis | reverse complement strand
GTTTTGGATTTTTCTTGTCGCGACCCATGGTCCACGGCCCGGTTAAGGCGGGCTCAGCTTGACCATCTGGGGTCATCTCAACGGCCCAACCGTCGTCATCTTCATTTTTGATGACACGCGCTGTCCAGCCTTTTTGTGACCATAAGCGCGGTTCGTGAATGACGGCAAGTTCTTCGGACTCTGATTCGGGCAAACTGTTTGGTGTATTCATTGTGCCATTGTACTCAGGGTACAAGGCTTAAAAAGAGATAGGCCGCAAAAACAACCAGATGCACGACGCCTTGTAATACTGTGGCGCGACCGATCGCGATCGTCAGTATGCTCAGTAAAAACGTAAGCGCTAAGAAAGTCATGCCAAGTACATCGACGCCTAAGCTGATGGGCATATCAAAAACGATTGAGACAAACGCTACTGCTGGGATTGTGAGCCCAATACTGGCGAGTGCTGAGCCAAGCGATAGATTTAAGCTTGTTTGCAAGCGATTGGTCATCGCAGCACGTGCGGCGGCCACACCTTCGGGCAATAAAACTAGCAGCGCAATGGCAATACCAACTACTGAACGTGGTGCACCCATTTTGTCGATCGCGCTTTCAATGGAAGGGCTTAATGCTTTGGCCAGCAGCACCACAGCTACTAATGAGATCAGTAGTAAAACGCCACTGATGGCTGTCTTCGCATTTGAAGGTGCCGGCGCATGGCTTTGCGGGTTTGCCTGGTCAGACTCTTGCTCTGGAAGAAAATAATCGCGATGGCGTACGGTTTGGACAAAAATA
Source organism: Bordetella parapertussis (assembly GCA_943331855.1). GTDB lineage: Bacteria > Pseudomonadota > Gammaproteobacteria > Burkholderiales > Burkholderiaceae_B > Zwartia > Zwartia parapertussis_H. The sequence goes on along the minus strand of CALQNE010000075.1, from coordinate 12,104 downwards.
AAAGTGCCATAGAGTACGAGTGATAAAACACCCGCTGACACCAATTGACTATTCGAAAACGTTGGACCTGAGGTAGATGTGGTGAAGTTTGGCATGATTAGCGTCAGTACCGCTAAGGCGATTAAGACGGCAAGACTTGAGTTGGTGCCCTCGACGCGAAATAATAAAACGCGATGCCTTAACCCACCTAAAAAGATTGAGGCGCCAATCACGCCATTCATGACAATCATGATTGCAGCAAACACAGAGTCGCGCGCGATCAGTGCGCCGTTTGCGCCTGCTGAAAGCATAATTGAAACAATAAGCGCCACTTCAATGATTGTGACCGAAACGGCTAAAACAAGGGTGCCAAGTGGTTCGCCAGTTTTGTGCGCGATTACTTCAGCTTGATGTACGGCGTTGATGACAGCGGCAATTAACAGAATTGCCATCAAGACGATTTGCCAAAGCGTTTCAGGGTAGGGGATCATTTTTTCAGGGGTCTTTGCGGTGCTCTTAAGCGCGTATTGTAATCAATGCATCTAGACAGACGGCGCCGCTCGCTTGAACCAAAAAGGGATTAATGTCGACGCCTTCAAGTTGATCTGAGTAGGTGAGGGCAAATTTAGATAGCGCTACCAGTGCGTCGATCAGAGCCTGTTGATCGTAAGCAGTTTGCCCCCGCCAGCCGGCCAAAAGCTTTGAAGCACGCACACGTTTAATTAAGGCTCGTGCAGAGATCTGCGAAAGCGGCGCAGAAGCAAAGGCCACATCCTTAAAAAGTTCAACTGAGATGCCACCTAGGCCAAACATCATCATCGGGCCAAAGACGGGGTCTTGATGAACACCAAGAATTGTTTCGAGTCCAGCGCCCGCCATTTGCGAGACCAATACACCCTCAATGCGTGCGCCAGGCTGTGCACTACGCGCACGCTGTGTCACGATATCAAACGCGTCAGAAACAGCTTTTTCAGTTGTCAGGTTTAAGAGAACGCCGCCAATTTCGGTTTTGTGCTGGATATCTGGCGATAATATTTTGACGACAACCGGAAAGCCAAGCGCCTGGGCGGCCGAGACGGCCTCTTGACTAGAGGTGCAGACGCGCTCTTGCAAAACCGGGATGCCATGTTGCGCCAGTAATTGCTTGGCTTGCGCTTCGGTTTGAATGTTTTGTAGCTTGTTTGGGGCCGTTTGCCGCGGCTGCAATGGAACTAAGTTCTTACGGCGCTGGGCAAGGGCGATACAGGCGCTCGCAGCAACCATGGCGCGCGTTGGATCTGTCATCACGATAAAACCATCGTTTTCAAGAGAGCGGCGTACGGTATCGTCAGACGGTCCAATTAAGATGAAACTGCGCGTGGGGTGTTTCTGTTTGAGGGCAATCAGTGCGAGACGCATCGATTCGAAGCGTTTAGGTGCGCAAGCTGTTTGGGCCATGTACAAGAAGATCGTCGACCATTGCGTTTCGCTTAAGATGACGTCCATCGTGCGCGTCGTGCCATCTTTAACAGCCGTGACTTGCGCGGTGGTATCCATCGGATTGCCCAGCGGTGCAAATGGCAATAATTCAGTCATTTTTTGTACTGCACTCGGTGGTAATTCGGGCAAAGCAATCGCATTATTTTCTGCAGCATCGGCCATCAAAATACCAATCCCGCCTGAGACTGTCACAATCCCGGCCTGATCATTTTCAGGTACGGGTAGCTTCGAACAAAAATAGGCAACATCCAGCATTTCTTCAATGGTTTGTGCGCGCCAGGCGCCGCACTCAGCAAAGATGGCGTCGTAGATTGCGTCGTTACCTGCAAGCGATCCTGTATGGGTGGCAGCTGCTGCGATTCCCACAGTTGAGGTACCGACTTTCATGATAATGACGGGCTTTTTGTTTTGCGCGGCTTTTAGCAACGCCGATCTTAGGCGCTCACCATCTTGACAGCCTTCGATCGCAGCGCAAATGACTTTTGTATCGGGGTCTTGTGCAAAGTAATCAATGCATTCGGCGACGTCGATATGCGCTTCGTTACCGGTTGCAACAATCCGGCTTAGTCCCATGCCACGCTGGATCGCAATCGAATATGCGCAGGAACCAAACGCGCCGCTCTGTGTGGCGATAGAAATGGTGCCGGGTGAGGGGGTTAGGGCTTCAAGTGCCGTAGAAAAGGTCGCGAAAAAACGGTTTACGACCCCAACAACGCCTAAGCAATTGGGTCCGAGTAGTTTCATCCCATAGCGTTTAGCAGTAGCAACCAATTGTTGTTGCGCGAGCACGCCTTCAGGGCCGACTTCAGCAAAGCCTGAGCTAAACACCTGAACAACTTTGACACCTTTTTCACCACACTCTTCAAGCGCAGCTTGGCAAGCGGTCGCTGGCAAAATAATAATGGCTTGATCCACGGGACCCGGGATATCTTTAATCGAGGCAAAGGCTGGGTAGCCCTGAATCTCAGGATTGCGACTATTGACTGGGTAGACCTTGCCTTGAAAACCGCCGTCACGTAAAAAACGAATGGGTCTTCCGCCGAGCTTATTTGGATCTGACGAAGCGCCTAAAATCGCAACGGCCTGAGGCTCAAACAAACCATAGAGTGGGTGCTGTTGGTGTGGTGTTGTCATAATATTTAGTTTGTCTCGAGGCTGAGTGCTTTAGTATGAAATAAACGATCGCCATAGCGATACTCGTTGGTGATCAAGCGTTGAGCCAAACGTGCAGCAAGGGTCTCTTCGCTCATCCCCATGCCACCATGCAATTGAATTGCCGCTTGTGCTGAAAATCGTGCTGCCTCACCCAGACAGAGTTTGAGCAGACGCAGGCGTCGCGTTTGTCCAACGCTGGTTAAATCGTGGCGCAGACACTCTTGCAGCATGCCACGGGCAGATTCATAGCGTACATACATTTCAACAGTTCGGTGTCGTAACGCCTGAAAACTAGATAGCGCAACATCAAACTGTGTGCGCGTTTTAAGATATTGAATCGTACGTTCAAGTAACGCGCCTAAGGCGGCTACGATATCAATCGAGGCTCCTAGTACCGCCATGTTTTTAGCAGCTTCGATCGCCGCAGCGGCGGGTGAGCCTTGCACAAGGCAGTGTGCTTTAGCGGCACTGTGATTAGTAAACACGATATCAACCGTACTGAAACCGTCGATCGAATGATAATGTTTGGTAGGCGTAGGAATTTCATCCGCGTTTATCAAAAAAATCATTGGTATGTTGGTTGTTTCTTGCAAGGCCAACAGCAGATAATGCGTAGCATGCGCGACTTGGCTAGCCCCAAGCAGGCTACCATTTAGTAGATAGGCATCGCCGTTTTGATTGAGTACAGCGCTCAGTGCAGTACTGCCTAGATCGGGTGTTGTGGTGCTCAGGGTAGAGATCACGCAGGTGCCCGCAGCGATTGCACTCAGCCATTGCCGTCGCTGAACTGGCTGTTCGACGGCAGCAAGCAAAAGCGGTGCAAGTGCGCAGCGCTCGAGCAGTGGCAACTGAATAGCGTGTTGCCCGAGCGCATCGATGATCGCAACAAGGTCTTCAAGGCTTCCGCCCGAACCGCCATCTTGTTCGGCAATTAAGGTTGCCGCCCAGCCCATTTGAGCAATCAAGTCGGTTGCGTTTGCTTCGCCTTGCGAAACGCCGTCGACGGCAAAGCGCAGTGCTGCATCAAATACCGGTCCTTCAACGAGTGCTTGAGTGGTGAAGGTCATTGCTCATTCTCCAAATATTTCACGGGCCACCACATTGCGTTGCACTTCGGTTGTGCCTCCCGCGATCGTCCGGCTTCTGAAGTACAGGTAGTTGTGCGCCCAGAGCGCGTCGTCGTGTTCAGTTCCGTCTAAGTGAATAAAGCGTGTCGCAACTTCAGGGCCGACTGCATCGATGGCAAGCTCAACGATTTGTTGGGCTAAATCGCTGCATTGCAATTTAAGCGCTGAGGGCTTCATTCCTAAAGGTTGCTGTTGCATCAGCGCCTCGGTTGCACTCGAAAGCATTTCACGTGCACCAAGTAAGGCACCTTCAATGAGCAGTAAGCGGTGCAACAGGCTACTTAAATCGCGCGTCTCACGATCTTTAAGTGCCTGTGCTTCGACCAGCATTTTGGCGCGTTGCCATAACAAAGTGAGGCGCGCGACGCTGGCTGGAGGAAGTCGTTCGCGTTCAAGCAAATACTTGGCATAACGCCAGGCGCGACCTTCTTCGCCAACCAAGTGGTTCTTATGGACACGGACGTCGGTTAAAAACACTTCATTCACATGGTGCCAACCGTCGATCGTGCGAATCGGACGAATCGATATCCCCGGTGTATTAAGTGGAATCAAAATCAAAGAGATGCCGTCTTGTTTTCGAGACTCTTTTGAGGTTCTGACCAGTGTGTACATGATGTCGGCCTCGTGCGCATGAGACGTCCACATTTTTTGGCCATTGATCACGTAATGATCACCCTCTAGTACGGCGTTCGTGCGCAACGACGCCAAATCTGAGCCCGAGCCAGGTTCTGAATAGCCCTGACACCACCATTCTGAGCCATCTAAAATTCTTGGTAAAAAGCGTTGTTGCTGAGCCGGCGTGCCAAACTTCATGATGACGGGGCCAATGTGCCCAACGCCATGATGATAGATTGGCGGGCAGTGTGATTCGGCCATTACCTCTTCAAAAATGAGGCGCTGTTTGACATCCCAACCCGTACCGCCGTGTTCAACGGGCCAGCTAGGTGCGCCCCAACCGCGCGCGAACACCTTTTGTTGCCAGGCGCTGTATTGTTCGCGACCAAGTTTGCCGCCACTTGCGACCACCGCACGGACTTCAGGCGGACATTGCTCGTCTGCGAAGGTGTGAAGTTCGCGTTTGAACGCATCATAAAATGCGTCATCTTTAAGAGTTGAGTTCATACATGCTCTTACGTTCTAGAACAATTGACAAGGTAGGGGGGTTAACGACCTTTATAGACCGGTGGCCGTTTTTCTTTAAATGCACGTTGCGCCTCAGCCGTATCTTCTGTTTTTGACAATGCAACAGTTAAGTTTTGTTCAAAACGGTAGCCCTCGCGGCGTGGCATCACAGCCGTGACTTGTGCGGCTTCCTTGGCATAGCGCAACGCGATCGGTGCTTTGCTCGCAATCTCGCGTGCAAGCTCCATGGTGTAGGGCATTAACTCCTCTGGAGGGAGGCTTGCCTCGATCAAACCCAGGCGGTAAAGCTCATCTGCTGAGACTTTCATGCCGGTAAAAAACATGCGTCTGGCGCGCGATTTGCCAAACACACTTTGCAACATTGCAGTGCCGCCGGCTAAGCCCACATTAATTTCAGTCATCGCAACAAAGGCGGTGTTCGAGGCAATCCAGATATCGCAGGTGGTCATCAGTCCGAAACCGGCGCCAATGGCCGGACCATTAACGGCGCAAATGACCGGTTTATTGCACTCGATGATTGAGTTGCCGGTTTCACGCACCAAACGATTGTGTCGCCAATATGCGCCCTCCTGGTCGCGCAGGCCCGGACGTTCGTTCAAGTCTGCGCCTGCTGAAAATATTTTGCCGTGTCCTGTTAACACAACAACCTTGACTGCGTTGTTATCATTGAAACCGTCAAAGGTTTCAATCAGCTCACTGCGCATCTGCGCGTTTTGTGCATTTGCAGGTGGGCGATTGAGCGTAACCGTTGCAATATTGTCGGCGATATCGACGGTGATTGTTTCTAGTGTCATGGTGTGCTCCGGTTCTTGTGATTCGAAATTGATCGTGATGCGGCATTTGGTGCTATTCAATCGTGATACTGGCGCTTCCAGATTCGGTCAGTTGTTTTAATCGTTCGCTTTCATTTTTCAAAAATAATTTAAATTGCTCTTGAGTTTTGTTTTCAATCACTAAACCAGTTTTTGCGATGATGGCGTTCACCTCTGGGTCAGCAATAGAAGCCTCGATCTCTTTAAAGATTGTGTCTTGTAGAGGCTGCGACATTGCGGCGGGTACAAAAAAACCAAACCAACCTCCAAACACCATATCCACGCCAAGCTCTCGAAAGGTCGGCGTATCGGGTGTGCTGGGGTGTCTTTGTGCAGAGGCAATCGCGATCGCACGTAGCTTGCCAGTGCTGACATTTCCTAGGGCAGAGGTGCCGTCAAAAATCCCATGCACTTGACCACCCAGTAAATCGTTCATGGCGGGAGACGTTCCTTTGTAGGGAATGTGAGTAATTTGGATGCCGCTGGCTTTGGCAAACAGCTCGGCTGCGACATGAGGGCTTGAGCCATTGCCAGACGAAGCTAGTATTAGCGCACCAGGTTTCTCACGCGCCATTTTTAATAAATCGGCCAGATCTTTAAAGGGCAATTTGGCATTGATGACCAACATGTTGGTGGATGTGCCGATCAATAACAGTGGCGTGAGTGAGGCTGGGTCGTAGGGCAGGCTTTTGCGAAGAATAGGATTCGACGTAAACCCATAGCTCGTTAATAACAGTGTGTAGCCATCAGGCGCTGCTCGACTTACGTGCTGGGTGCCGATGATGGTGCCACCGCCTGCGCGGTTATCAATAATGACTGTTTGCTCCCACTTGCGCGAGAGTTTCATGGCAATGGCTCGACCGAACACGTCTGTGACGCCGCCCGCGGTGTAAGGCACGACGATGGTCACTGGTTTGTCAGGGTACGTCGCGCCGTGCACTGAGCCCGACGCGATAAACCAACTTAATAGTCCAGCGATCAACGTGCGAGAGATTATTCTCATGGGATTGCTAGGTTTCGGTTGTTCTAGACGGGGCGGTAAGATGCCTGCTTCAGTTTGCAGTCGCACGCGACTGATCGATAATTTTCTTCCATTTGGCAGACTCAGAACGAATAAGTGCGTCCATGTCTTCTGGTGTGCTGCCCTTTTCGGTGGCACCATTTTGTGCAAACTGTTCATGTACAGAAGGAAGTTTAAGCACGATGTTAATTTCGCGATTTAATCGTTCGATAATCGGGCGAGGGGTGCCCGCAGGTGCTGTGATGTAGTTAACCGGAGCTGCCGCAAAGCCTGGCAAAGTGTCAGCGATGGGGGGTAGGTCGGGCAAGATGGGGTTGCGCTCTAGTGTCGAGATCGCCAAGGCTTTGACATTATTTGCCTTGATTTGTTGCAAATAGACCGACACCGTGTCAATGGTCATTTGTATTGAGCCACCGAGCACCTCTGTAATTGCGGCGCCCGAGCCCTTGTACGGGACGTGCACAATATCGATGCCAGCCATCGATTTAAACAATTCGCCAGCCAAATGACTTGAAGAGCCAATGCCAGAGCTTGCAAAATTGATGGTGCCTGGTTTGGCTTTGGCGAGTGCAATGAGTTCAGCGACCGAATTCACGGGCAAATTTTTATTGACAACTAATACGTTGCTGCCTTCGATGACTTGCGATACCGAAGCAAAGCTTTTGAGCGCATCGTAGGGCATCTTGTCCATCAAATGCGGGTTGGTCATTTGCTGGCCCGGTGTTGCGTAAAGCAAGGTGTAACCATCGGGTAAGGCGTTGGCCACGATGTTGGCGCCTAGTGTGCCACCTGCGCCCGGCTTATAGTCGATGATGATCGGTTGACCTAATCTGGCTGAGAGGGGTTCAGCAATGATTCGCGCGTTGTTATCTGCGCCGCCGCCTGCAGCAAAAGGCAAGACCAAACGGATCGGCTTGTTTGGATAGGGTTGCGGTTGAGCCCAGGTCAGTGTGGGCAAAATCAGTAACACAGCAGCTAAGTGGCACCCGCGGTGCCATGCAAACCAAGGTCCGCCTAATAAGCGCATTGCGAGTCTCCGATGTTCTAAAGCTTGAAAACAATCAAGTCCTTAGTATTTTTAGTTTGGGTAATGATAACGTCAAAGCGCTTGAGTGCGCAGCGTTTGTTCGAGGATATTTAGGGTAAAAAAAACTCTTACGCAGCAATTTGCATAAGAGTTTTTGGTGCCGATGAACGGAATCGAACTGTCGACCTTCTCATTACGAATGAGCTGCTCTACCAACTGAGCTACATCGGCGTGGTCAAAAATTATATCAGACACAATGGCATAATCTGGATACCTAAGAACGGCGCGCCAAATAGACGCCTCACGGAGACCGACCATGCAAGCCTCATTTCATTGCTTTAACGCCACTGAACGGATCAGCTTTGGCGAGCCCGCTGTCACCGCGGTAGTCAAAGAGCTCGAACGTACCCAAAGCCAGCGTGTCTTTGTTTTAGGTAGCAAGTCGGTTGCTGCAACGCCCTCATATCAGGCGATTGTCAAGGCGCTGGGCCCCCGCTGTGTCGGGCAATTTACAAATATCACGGCGCATGTTCCACAAGCGTGTGTACTCGAAGGCGCGAGCGCCGCTCGTTTGGCGCGCGCAGACGTGTTGTTGGCGATCGGTGGCGGGTCAGTGATTGACGCGACTAAAGTGATTCTGGTCGCCTTGCAAAAAGGCCTCACCACGCACGCCCAGCTGCACGAGGCGGCTGTATTTGCCGCAACTGACGGTAGCGCGCGCCCAGCGGACGCAGCGCAGTGGTTGCGAATGATCGCAGTGCCCACAACCCTATCAGCTGCAGAATTCACGTGGTTTGCAGGTTGCTCAGATACCACGGCGGGCGTCAAAGAGATTTTTGGCTATCCAATGACTGCGCCGCGAGCAGTGATTGTTGATCCCTTGGTCACGCTTGATACACCAATGTCTTTGTTTTTATCCAGTGGCGTTAAAGCAGTTGATCACGCCGCCGAGTTCATGGCGATGTTAAACGTTGATCCTTGTGTGGATGCCTTTGGTGCAGCAGCCTTGAAACTGCTCTCTGAAGGGCTTCCGCGTGTTCTGGCCAACCCGTCTGATTTAGATGCGCGACTCGACTGTCAACGCGGCATGGCGATGTCGATTCGTATTCTTGAATTCGGCGCGCGTGTTGGTGCGAGTCATGCGATCGGCCATGTGTTTGGTGCGCATGCAGGGGTCGGGCACGGCTATACCTCGTGCGTATTGCTACCTGCGGTGATGCGCTACAACAAAATCGTGAACGCGCCTAAACAAAAAATGATTGCGCAGGCGATGGGTTGCGAGGGGATGGAGGCTGCCGATGCAATCGAGCAGTTGGTACGCAGCTTGAACTTACCGACTCGTATTCGCGATGTGGGCGTCAAGCGCGAAGACTTTCAGGTGATTGCTGACAAAGTCATGCATGATTTTGGCATTAAAAATAATCCAAGATCCGTGACGCATACCAGTCAGTTGCTCGAAATTTTAGAGTCTGCCTGGTAGCTGACACGGGTTTGGTGGGTGTTATAGGCTCAGTTCTGGCAAATCAATCCAACGCCTCTCGGCGTTGCTTCGATAGCAGGCGTCAACCAACTGTATCCCTTTTGCGCCAGCCTTTAACGGTGAGGCAAAGGGCGTATCGTCAATCACATGCTTTAAAAAGGATTCCCAGCCGGCACGGTACGAGTTTGGGTAGGGCGCGACATCAGGTACTTCAAGCCACTGCGCGTCAAAGTTTTCGCTTGTGGGCACGTCAATGCTCCAAACGGGCTTTGGCGTGGCAGCCATGGGTTGAATAAAACAGCGATATAAACCACAAGAGGCTGAGCCCTGTGTGCCATCGACTTGCAAGGTCAAAATGTCGTCGCGCTTAATACGTGCAGCCCACGAGGCATTGATCTCAACGAGGGCGCCATTGGCGAGTTCAAGTGTGGCAAGCACAACGTCTTCAACATCCACGTCATACGGTTTGCCTTGTTCATCTCGGCGCTTGGCAATGGCTGTTTTTGTGCGACAAGAGACCGATGTTACTTCGCCTAAAAGGGTATCAACGATGTAACGCCAATGCGGAAACATATCCAACACCAAACCACCGCCATCGCGCTTGCGATAGTTCCAGCTTGAGCGCTGCGCGGGATGGATTTCGCCATCAAAGACCCACCAGCCAAAATCGATTTTGGCCTGGATGATGTCACCAAAGAAGCCCGCTTCTTTGACCTTACGCAGCTTGTGCAAGCTGGGTAAAAACAGTTTGTCTTGCACCGTGCCATTCTTGAGCTTTAATCGTTCAGCCATCCGCGCAAGTTCAAGGGCTTCGTCAAGCGATTCTGCGATCGGCTTTTCTAGATAAATATGTTTGCCAGCCTGCATGGCAGTTTGCGCACGTTCAAAGCGACCTGCTGTCACACTAGCATCAAAATAGATTTCGTTTTTTTTATCTGCTAAGCAGGCAGCACGATCAATCGACCAAGTGATGCCGTGCGGCTCAGCCAAGGCCTTGAGTTTATCGGCATTACGGCCAAGTAGAACAGGTTCTGGGATGAGCTTGTCGCCATTTTTGAGTAACAGCCCGCCTTCTTTGCGGATATTGAGTAACGAACGCAAATGCTGCATGTTGCCTAAGCGGCCCGTTGCGCCTTCGATAATGATTTGAATGGTTTTAGTAGACATCGCGTGGGTCAGCTCTCAAAAACAGAATAAGCAACAAAGGGGTATTCGCAGGGTGGGCCATCAGCCACGTGCATGACACGACTTTCTAGATCGATCAGCACGGCACCCGTTGTCATGGTTTGTTTGGCTTCAGGCTGACGTGGATCTGGGTGTCGACAGAGCGAGTGGGGCACACTGAAATGATCGCTCATCGCCGCCGTCATCGTAGCGACATCAATTTTTTTGCCATCGCGTTCTAACAGTCGACGCATACGCGAAGCCCTAAATAGCGTACCGGGGCTCACTTTTTCCATTTGCGATTCGCCGTGACCACTTCCTACAAAGTGATTCGAGTGCGTCACGATACCGTTGATAGGATTCAAATAGGTAATGTGATTCGGGCTCGTTTCAAAATCAATGATCTCGCCTTGTGCTGCGCCAATCACGAAGTTTCCTGAGCAAGTTCGTTTCGTTGAGACAATCGGGGTGAGCGCGTCGGCATATCGATCGGCATCTAACACTTCGCGGCAACGCATATGAAAAGGTTTTTGATATGGATTACTGCCATCTAGATGCGAGGCTAGTCCGTTTTCGACTAAGCCGATTCCGCACTCATTGACACCCATTTTTCCACCGACGATCCCGGCTTCGGTCATACACACCAGACTAGGCTTATTCGAGCGTTTAATGCGTAAAACGATCGTGCGCTGATGTACGCCTGCAATCCAATCCCAATTTTGCCCAAGCCAGGTATGTCCGTCAGCTGTGACGTCTGACAATAAACCAAAAGTCGTACAGCCGTCGGTTTCGCTGGTGGCTTGCTGTAAAGATTGCTCTTGTTTGCGGGCATCTTTACCAAATATCATAAAGGCGATTTCATAACGCGCATTCAGAAGAGCGATGGCCGCCACACTTTGCTCGGCACCTTTAGCCAGGCCAAGCATTTCTTCGGTGTAATCGGCATTCTGGTTTTGCATGGCGGTTTGCCAACGCATCGCTTCTTCAAGCGCTTCGGCGCGTGCTAAGCCCGAGGCTTCAAAGCGGCGCAAATACGTTTCAAGATTTGCTGCGACATCCGCAGCGAAGGTTTTGCCGTGCACCAGGCCACGTTCAAAGGCGTTGTCTCCCACCGTGAGGCAGGGCATTTTGTCTCGTCTACTCAAAGTAGCATCACCTTATAAAGTTCGCGATTAATCTCGCTCACCAAGCGAATAAATTCGTCTGACAAGCGAGTGTCTTCGTTGCGAGGACGGGGTAGATCGATATTATAAATTTTATGAATGCGTCCTGGTCGTGCCGACATCAGCACGACTTGGTCTGACAAAAAAACCGCTTCGGCGAGTGAGTGCGTGACGAAGATGACAGTCTTTTGATATTGTTGCCAAATACGCATCAACTCAAAGGCCATGCGATCGCGTGTGATCTCGTCTAGCGCGGCAAAGGGTTCGTCCATTAATAATATCGAGGGGTCGAGCGTCAGCGCTCGCGCCAAGGCCGCGCGCTGTTGCATGCCGCCAGACAATTGATGCGGGCGTTTCTTTTCAAAACCTTTGAGGCCCACGACTTCAATGAGTTGCTCAACACTTTGCGGTGTGCCTCGACTGGGCGTTAACGAAGCATCCAAACCTTTCGCAACAACCAGATCTTTGAGTAAATTGATATTTTTTTCAACAGTCAACCACGGCATGAGATTGGCTTGTTGAAAAACTAAGCCAATCCGACCTGCTTTGCGAAG
>CALQNE010000074.1 GCA_943331855.1 Bordetella parapertussis | reverse complement strand
TAGAGGTCGATACGGCCCGCATGCTGAAAAATTTAGATTTATCGGGTGGTTTGATTGTGTCCGAGGCGGTGATGATGGGCTTAGCCCCACACATTGGTCGTCAGACTGCGCACGATGTGGTCTATGACGCCTGTCGCATTGCTGCGACTAAAGGGCTGAAGCTTGCTGAGGTGCTCTATACCGATCCAAAAATTTCAGACAAGCTTGATCGAGCGACGATTGACCGCCTATGTGACCCCGCGAACTATTTGGGCGCTGCGCCAGAAATGGTTGATCGTATGCGCGCCTGGTCGTCAAAATATTGAAGTCAATTGTTTGAAATTAACGAGCAAAAAAAATGAAAAAAATCGTAAAAATTTTAGGAATATGGCTGGCATTGTGGGCGGGCTGCACGACGCTTGTGCAGGCTCAGGATTTTCCGTCCAAGCCAGTCAAATTGATCGTGCCGTTTCCCCCGGGTGGTGGAACCGACATCTTGGCGCGACCCATCGCACAAAAACTGACTGAAAAATGGGGCCAAACTGTCATTGTTGAAAATCGCGGAGGTGCAGGCGGCAATATTGGCACCAAGGCTGCTGCGGATGCGCCCGCAGATGGTTACACCTTAATACTTGGTACCGTAGGCACGCATGCGGTGAATCAAAGTTTGTATGTGAGCGCGGGCTTTGATTCAACGATTGATTTTGCTGCGATCACCATGGTGGCCAACACGACGAATATTCTCGTGGTCCATCCTTCGGTGCCGGCTCAAACGATGGCAGAATTGTTGGCGTATGCACGAGCAAATCCAAATAAATTGAATTACGCTTCGCCAGGTAACGGTAGCCCCTCACATCTTGCGACTGAAATTTTTAAAAGTATGGCAGGTGTAGAGCTTGTCCATGTGCCTTACAAGGGCAGTGGGCCCGCGCTCGCCGACATGCTGGGTGGGCAAATTCAGTTTTGGATCGCCAACTCCCCCGTCGTGTTGCAGCATATTGAGACGGGCAAGCTGCGAGCACTCGCATCAACAAGTGCAAAGCGTCCGGCGGTAGCTGCCAATATTCCAACAATCGATGAGGCGGGGTTAAAGGGATACGAGGCAGACACGTGGTTTGGGATTTTTGCACCCGCCAAGACGCCTAAAGCGGTGCTCGCTCAGTTGAATCAGGATATTGTCGCGGTATTGAATTTGCCTGATGTTCGTCAAAAGTTTTCAGCAGAAGGCGCTGAGATCGTTGCCGATAGCTCGGTCTCCTTTACTCAAAGACTGCATGCAGATATTGCCAAATGGAAGAAAGTCATTGTTGATCTGAAGTTGAGAGTTGAATAGTGATGATTGCAGAGGCGCTTGGCGCATTCGTATCGAAGCTTGACCCCAAGAGTTTGCCCGAAGAGGTGACGAGCGCGATTAAGTTGCGTGTGCTCGATACCTTGGGGGTGGGTGTCGCGGGTGCTCAACTGGGTTTGAGCCGTCCGGTTATTGGTTTGTTTGAGTCGGCGACCATGGCGGCACAGGTGTGGGGGCTGCCCATGCAAGGCAGCGTGCGCGAAGCTGCGCTGGCAAATTGTTATGCGACGCATGGCACCTATCTTGAAGACGGGTCGCGCTTTACAGGCGGCCATCCCTCTTCGGTGGTGATTCCTGCAGTGTTTGCACAAGCCGAAGCTGATCACTGCTCGGGCGCTGAGCTGATTGCCTCGACCTTGGCGGGCTATGAAGTTTTCTTAAGATTAGGCCGCGATACCTACCCTGCAAACGTTGGTCGAGGTTTTCAGCCGACTGCGATTTTAGCGGCGATTGCTTCTGCGGGTGGTGTTGCTCGGCTGCTCAAGCTTGCACCGAAAGCAGCAGCGCATGCGTTGGCCATTGCGGCAAATCTCGGTGTCGGGATGAAGGAAGCCTTGAAGAGTTCTGCGTCACAACCCCTGCAGGTTGCCCGTGGTTGCGAAGGCGGGATTGTTGCGGCGTTGCTAGCCCGTACGGGCATGCAAGGCGCCCCTGAAGTTTTCGAAAAAGGCTTTTTACCCGCGTTTGGTGGCTCAGTTCAGACCTCAACGGCCTTAGTTGGGTTAGGCCAAGAATATAGAATCTCAGAAACCTATCTTAAAAGGCATGCGGGTTGCAGAGGCAATCATGCGCCTTTGGATGTGGCGTTAGAGGTGATCAAGCAAGAGCAGCTTGATCCGGCTGATATCAAACGGATGCGTGTGGGTGTGGATACCGTCACGTTGGCGGCTTCGATCGAGGCCCCGCTGAACGGTGAACAAACTCAGTTTAGTATCGGGTTTTCAATTGCGGTTGCCTTGCTTCACGGCAATGCATCGATCTTTCAATATACTGAGGCAAGGCTACACGAGCCGGCCGTGCAAGAGTTGATGAAAAAAATTCACGTTGTCGCAGATAGCGGGCTTGATGTAGGCTATCCCGAGAAGCGCGCTGCGACGATCGAAATTGAGCTTCTCAATGGCAAGACGTTTAGACATGCTATCGATAACGCGCGTGGAGAGCCCGAATGGCCATTACAGGCTTCTGAGATGGTGGATAAGTTTTACGCACACACGCAAGAAGTGCTGGGTGCTCGGGCCAAGGTTGTACACGATATGGTGATGGATCTGGAAAACATTCCAGATGTTGCCGACATTGGTAAGTTATTAATAACAACACGATATTAAACAAGCACCAAGGAGATCACATGGGCACCGTTTCACCAATCATGATGAGTACTTCAGCCAAAATTCCACCCGGGCCTTTAAAAGATCGGGTGAGCGCTGACGAGTGGAAGACGCGCGTCGAGCTTGCCGCTTGCTACCGGTTGTGCGCACTCTACGGCATGACCGACATGATCGCCAATCATATTTCGGCGATGGTGCCTGGCGAGCCAAATCATTATCTGATCAACCCCTACGGGTTGCTGTACACAGAGATTACGGCTTCAAGCCTGATTAAAATTGATATTGACGGCAATATTGTTGATCGTCCCAATGAAGATTATGGGATCAATCGTACGGGATTTGTGATCCACAGTGCGATACATTCAGCGCGTCCTGATGCTGCCTGCATTATTCACACACACACGCGTGCGGGCATGACCGTCTCAACTTTAAAGTGCGGCTTACTGCCTTTGACGCAGACTGCGACGCGTTTTGCTAAGGTGGCCTATCATCACTTCGAAGGTATCTCGGTGGATCTTGGCGAGCAAAAAAGTTTACAGCGCGATTTAGGCGATGCCGAGGTGATGATTCTGCATAACCATGGTTTGTTAGCGCTCGGCCCTTCGATCCCCGAGGCCTTTAACAGTATTTATCGCCTTGAACTCGCGTGTAAAGTGCAGGTCGATGCCATGGCCTGTAATGCCGAGTTGATTATTCCACCCGCTGATGTGGTTGCAAAAGCCAATGCGCAATGGGATCCGGGTGTAACGCGTCGCTATGGCATTCTTGAATGGCCTGCAATGTTGCGCCAACTTGATAAGGTAGACGCTAGTTATAAAGAATAAGTCCCAAGGGCGTCGAACCTGTTGTTTGTTTAATGCCCGTTGATCAATTGATGTATGTTTCGGAGATCTAAAATGAAACTGATTAAAACGCTAGCGGTATTGTTTGCGCTTTGCTGCACAGGAGTGCAAGCACAAAATCTATCGATTGCAACGGGCGGTACGGGTGGGGTGTATTACCCCATGGGCGGCGGCTTGGCTGCGGTGTTGTCTAAACAGGTTCCGGGTATGTCGGCCACCGCCGAAGTCACCGGTGGTTCGGTTGATAACTTGAATCTCATCGGTTCAGGCAAGCCTTACATTGCGTTTTCGATGTCAGATGCTGCCAAAGATGCCTTGGTCGGCGAGGGTAAATTCACCGGTAAAAAAGTGGGTTTGAGCACGTTATTGGTTTTGTATCCAAATCGTATGCATGTCGTAACGGTTGAATCAACCAATATCAAGACGATGGCTGACTTGAAAGGCAAGCGTGTCAGTACCGGTTCTCCAGGTAGTGCCACAGAGGTGATGGCTTTTCGTTTGATTGAAGCGGCAGGTTTGAACCGAGAAAAAGATCTTAAGCGCGAGCGCTTAAGCGTTGCAGAATCGGTCAATGCCATTAAAGATCGAAAGATTGATGCGTTTTTCTGGGTGGGTGGTTTGCCGACTGCGGCGGTCACCGATCTGGCCAATAGTCCTGGCATGAAGATTGTCATGATTGACCACGCTACTGAAGTTGAAGCCATGAATAAAAAATATGGCGATTTGTATTTTAAAGATGTGATTCCCATGGCCACTTACAGCGGTATGGCCAAGGACAATCAAATTGCTTCGGTTTCAAATATTTTGATTTCAAGCTCGAAGATGAGTGACGATGAGGCCTACAAAATCGTCAAGGCAATGTTTGACAATAAGGCTGAGCTCGTGCGCACGCATCAAGAGTACGCAACACTTGCGCTTAAAGATCAAAAACAAGCCGCAACGCCGATTCCATTTCATCCGGGTGCGATTAAGTATTTGACAGAGCAAGGTATCAAAATCAACTAGATGCCAATCGGGTGTTTAAACGACGGATGACTTTGACAGTCAATTGCGACTCGCTTGACGAACTTGGATAAAGAGATGACCCAGCCCTCAATAGATGCGGCAACGCAAGAGCAACTCGACGCGTTTATCAAACAAGAGGAGGGGGATTCAAATGATTACCGCGGCTGGCTCGCGGTGTTCATTACGCTCGTGGCAGTAGGTTTGTCGTTGTTTCATCTTTATGCTGCCTATTCAATCGTGCCCACGCAAGAATTGCGCACTATCCATGTCGGCCTAGTTTTGTTCTTGGTGTATTTGAGTTTTCCGCTAACGGCGCGGTTCAAAAACAGATTGATGTGGTGGGATATCGTTTTTGCGTTGGCGGCACTGTACATCGTCTATTACATCTTGAGTGGTGGCGATGATTTTTCAGATAGAAACACAGCACCTAATCAACTTGATGTGATGGTGGGTGTGGTTTTTATTCTGATGATTTTAGAGGCTGTTCGCCGCACGAACGGCATGATTCTGGTGGTCGTCACGGCGTCTTTTTTGTTGTATGCCTTGTTGGGTAATTATTTACCTGCACCCTGGACGCACAAAGGGTACGAGATCGAACGCCTGGTGGGTTATATGTATATGACCCTTGAGGGTATCTTCGGCACCGCTGTTGATGTTTCTGCAACGCTCATCATATTGTTCACAATCTTCGGTGCCTTTTTGCAATTCACTGGCGCGGGTAAGTTTTTTATTGATTTTTCTTTCGCGGCGATGGGGGGCAAGTCTTCGGGTGTGGGTCGCACAATTGTGTTGTCTTCATTTTTATTAGGCGGGCCTTCGGGTTCCGGTGTGGCGACGACAGTGACGGTTGGGTCAGTCGCGGCGCCGATGTTAGAAAAAGTCGGTTATGAGCGCAATGCTGCGGGGGGCTTACTCGCCGCGGGCGGCTTAGGCGCAATTATTTCTCCGCCTGTATTGGGTGCAGCCGCGTTTTTGATCGCAGATTTTTTAAAGATCTCTTATCTCGACGTGTTGCTCATGGCGTGCATTCCAACCATATTGTTTTACCTTGGTTTGTTTGTGATGGTTGAGATTGATGTGCGCAAGTACGGCATGAAGAATATCCATTTTGAATCTGCTGAGGGCGCGTGGTCGTTGACAAAGAAATATTGGTTTCATTTCTTTTCACTGATCTCAATCGTGGTGTTCATGCTCTATGGTTTTTCGCCCGTCATGTCCGTTTTTTGGGCGACAGTTGTGTCTGCGGCCAGCAGTATGTTGCGACGAGACACTGCAATTTTGTCTTGGGATTGGCTTACCGGAAAGCAGCCCTTCATCTCTGGTTTGTATCAATCGAATCTGACAAAAGCCTTAGCGTCGGGTACCACTGGCGTGTTGGCGATTGCCGTCACTTGCGCCGGAGCCGGTCTTATTGTTGGCACGGTGACGCTCACTGGGCTCGGCCTGAAGTTCAGCTCGATTGTGATTGAGTACGCAGGCGGCTCGCTGCTCTTGACGACGATCTTCACCGCGCTAGTAGTCTGGGTCGTGGGCTTAGCGGTACCTGTCACCGCTTCCTATATTATTTGTGCGGTGATCGCAGCCCCGGCGCTGATTAACCTGGGTGTGCCAGCCTTTGCTGCGCACATGTTTATTTTTTACTACGCCGTACTGTCAGAGGTTTCGCCGCCGACGGCCTTGTCGCCCTTTGCTGCTGCGGCAATTTGTAAAGGCGACCCTTATAAGACAACCCTGCAAACCTGGAAATATGTCGCGCCCGCTATTTTGGTGCCCTTCATGTTTACGCTGGATAAAACCGGAACGGGTCTGTTGTTGATGGGATCAATGAAAGGCTTAATGCAGGCGGATTGGATGCAGATTGCTTGGACAAGCGTGACCGCGGTTGTGGGTGTGATTTGTTTGGCTGGCGGTTTGCAGGGCTGGTTTATCGAAAAAACCAACATCTTTGAGCGCACGGTGATGGTCGTAGCGGGTGTGGCACTGGCGTATCCCTCGGGCCTGAGCGACCTGATTGGGTTTATCGGCTTTGCTGTCGTTCTTTTGACGCAATGGCTGAGACATAAAAAGCTGAGGTCGCTCAGCGCAAGCTAAAAGTATTTGAGCGCCCGTTGTTTCTGGCACACGTGCCACAGCGTGTGACGTTGAATTGACAGGTGCTTTTCTTTTGGGCGATACTTTGTCCGTACAAACTAATAAACTAGACAAAGAGGGTGGGTATGGAGATTAAAACGGTCGGTCATAAGCGGTATCAAGCTAGCTACGGTCGCTATCTCGAGGATTTTGAATTGGGTGCCGTTTACGAGCATCGTCCAGGGCGCACTTTGACGGATGCTGACAATATCCACTTTTCGTTGTTAACGATGAATTTCCATCCGATGCATTGCGATGCAGCCTTTGCCGAAAAAAGTGAATTTGGCAAGTTGCTGGTCAGCAGTGGTTTAACGCTAGCGATCGTCTTGGGCATGTCTGTCAATGACATTAGCGGTAAAGCCGTTGCCAACCTCGGTTGGAAAGAAATTAATTTGACGGCCCCTGTTTTTGCAGGTGATACGCTTTACGCTGAATCCGAAGTGCTTGAGATTCGCGAGTCAAAGAGCCGCCCAACCCAAGGGATCGTGACGGTCAAAACACGCGCCTTTAATCAAAACGGCATCGAGATTATGAATTTCATACGCTCTGCCTTGATTCCGAAGCGTGGCCATGGCGTGGGTGATTGACGCGCTAGGCTTGACTTGTTAGTGACTCTATAAAAACAACAAAGAGACAAAAATGAAAATACTCAAACGATTCATCATGACCTTCAGCGGCGCGCTTTTGGCGGCTGCTACCACTGCGAGTTTTGCTCAGTACCCTGAAAGCCCTGTAAAAATGATTGTTGGGTTTCCGCCAGGGCAAGCAACCGATGTAGTCGCACGCTACATGGCGCAAAAGTTTGCCGACAATATCCCGGGTTCGAGCTTTATTGTCGATAACCGCGCGGGGGCTTCTGGAATTTTAGGCAGCAGAATTGTTGCCGGCGCCGTGCCCGACGGGTTGACGCTGATGATGGGTTCGAGCGCTACGCTCGCGGTAAACCCGGCTTTGTACAAAGACTTGCCTTACGACGTATTAAGAGATTTTGCTCCTATCAGTCTGATCGCGATTGTGCCGCAGTATCTTGTGGTCAATGTTGATTTGCCCGTCAAATCCGTAAAAGATCTCGTTGAGTTAGCTCAAAAGAGTCCGGGCCAAGTGAACTACGGCTCGGGTGGTAGCGGCGTGACGAATCATTTGATCATGGAATTATTTAAGCAGGCGGCGGGTATCGACATGACGCATGTGCCTTACAAGGGGGGGCCAGCAGCCCTGACCGATTTAATGGCAGGTCGAATTTCGGCAATGTTTGAAACCGGTCCGGGCGCAATTCCACATATTCAATCGGGACGCTTGCGCGCGATCGCGGTGTCAAGCGCACAGCGTGCTGCTGCAACGCCAGACATCCCCACTGTCGCCGAGTCTGGTTATCCAGGTTTCCAAGCGGTTGCATGGATCGGTTTAGTGGCACCCGCCAAGACGCCTGAGCATGTGATTAAAAAGCTTTCGCACATCTCAATGAGTTCGTTGCGCGAAAAGGATTTCGCAGCAAAGCTCGGTGCACTCGGCGCGGTTCCTGTGGGAAATTCGCCCGAGGAATTTCGCAGTTTCATTGAAGAAGAGCTTAAACGCTGGGCGATTGCAGTCAAGCTGTCCGGTGCCAAGGTTGATTAAGAGGAGATGACGATGACGATACAAAATAATATATCTCCAGGGGCCGGACGCGCGATCTCAGAGCAGCTGGCCACGTTCGCGGCCAACTTTAAAGAAGAGAGCATCCCCAAGGCGATACGTGAGCGCGCCAAGCTGCTGATGCTCGATGCCTTTGGCATTGCGCTTGCGTCGCATGGTTATGATTTTTCTAAGCGTGCAATGGCGGCAGTGACCGAATTGAATGCGGGCGGGCGTTCGATTGTGATTGGCTCAGACAAACGTCTGGATCTACGCAATTCTATTTTGATGAATGGTATCTTGATTCATGGCCTGGATTATGACGACACGCACGCACAAGGTGTGATCCACGCGACAACCTCAACGCTGCCAACGGCCTTAGCCATGGCTGCACAACATAACAAAAGCGGCGCTGAGCTCTTAACCGCATATGTATTGGGGGTCGAGATCGCGACCCGCTTGGGTTCGGTCGCGAAAGGTGGTTTTCATCAAGTGGGTTTTCATCCAACGGGCTTGATCGGTACGTTTGGTTGCACGATGGTGGCGGGATGGTTGTTGGGGCTCAATGTTGCGCAATATGTGGATGCCCAGGGCGTGGCCTTGTCTGTAGCGGCAGGCAGCTTAGAGTTTCTAAATGATGGCGCTTGGAACAAGCGCATGCACCCAGGCTGGGCGGGCTACGCCGGCGTGACGGCGGCCACCATGGGTCGACACGGGTACACCGGAACCCGGCTGGCCTATGAGGGGCGCTTTGGCTTGTATGCCAGCCATTTGGTCGGACGCGATGACTACGATTTGAATATGGCAACGCAAGATCTTGGCCAGGTGTGGGAGCTTGATCGCGTATCGGTTAAACCCTTGCCTGCGTGTCACTTCACCCATGCTGGGATTGACGCAGCGATTCGGATTTACGAGCAGGGCGTCAGGGCTGAGCAGATCAAGCGTATCAAAGTTCTGGTGCCAGCAGAGGTGGTTAAAACAGTATGTGAGCCTGAAGACGCGAAGCGCATCCCTGCAAACTCGTATGAAGCACAGTTCAGCATCCCTTACTTGGTGGGTACTGCCTTGTTGAAGGGGCGGTTGACCCTGGATGATATCGATGAGCCCGCTCTGTCAGACCCCAAGGTCTTGGCACTTGCGGCGATCACGGATTATGCGGTCGATCCCGACAGTCGCTTTCCAAAATTCTTTGATGGAGAGGTGATTGTGGAGCTGAAAGACGGCCGAATCATTCGCGAACGCGAGGCCATGAATCGTGGTTCGGTAGATCGCCCCTTAACCGCGCAAGACATTGTGAGCAAGTACCGTGACAACGCAGCGCGACAGGTGTCTGCCGCCCGTAGCCTAGAAATTGAACAACTTGTATTAGGCCTTGAAAAAGGATCTGCACGAGATATTGCACAGTGTTTGGGTCGGATCGCATGACCCTTCAATCAAATGAATCATTGATAATTTTTACTGCAGCACCGGAGATAAATACATGAGCACCCAGGACGCAGGTCAAGAACAACTCATCCTAGATATGGTCGATCGCTTTTTAGAAAAAGAGGTCAAACCGTACGCATGGCAGTTAGAGCACGATGATGAGTACCCAGCAGAAATCGTTGAAAAAATGAAAGAGATGGGGTTGTTTGGTTGTTTGATTGACCCAGAGTATGGCGGCTTGGGTTTGTCAACGGTGACCTACGCCAAAATCATCGAACACATTTCTGTGGTTTGGATGTCGGTGTCTGGCATTATTAATTCGCATGTCATTATGGCTGCCGCACTGCAGCGCAATGGGACTGCCGCACAAAAGCAAGCGTTTTTACCGCGTTTTGCAACAGGCGAATTACGTGGCGGTATTGCACTCACTGAACCAGATTGTGGGACAGATTTACAGGCGATTCGTACCACCGCCGTCCGCGATGGTGATGACTACATTATCAACGGCAACAAGATGTGGATTTCGAATGGCATCTATGGAAACTGTTTTGCCGTGTTGGTAAAAACAGATTTGAATGCCAGCCCGCGCCATAAAGGAATGAGTTTATTTATTGTTGAAAAAAGTGACGCCTTTCGCGCGAGCCGAAAACTTGAAAAGCTTGGCTATAAAGGCATTGATTCTGCAGAACTGGTATTTGATCAATGTCGTGTGCCCGCGAGCCAATTGATTGGTGGCAAAGAGGGTAAGGGTTTACAGATGATTTTGAATGGGCTTGAGTTGGGCCGTATCAATGTTGCTGCACGTGGCGTGGGTGTTGCGCAAGCCTCGTTAGATGAGGCGGTCAAGTACTCGCAGCAGCGCAAAACCTTTGGTAAACCGATTTGTGAGCACCAGGCGATTCAATTGAAGTTAGGCGACATGGCTACGCGGACCGAAGCGTCGCGCTTGCTGACGATGCGCGCAGCAGAGGCCTACGACCGTGGAGAGCGTTGCGACATGGAAGCCGGCATGGCTAAATTGTTTGCAACCGAATCCGCCTTAGAAAACAGTATGGAAGCAATGAGAATTCATGGTGGCTATGGGTATTCAAAAGAATATCTAGTCGAGCGGTTTTATCGTGATGCGCCTTTGCTAACGATTGGCGAAGGCACGAATGAAATGCAACGCATCATCATTGCTAAGCAGTTGATTGCAAGGAATCCAATATGAGTTTGCCCTTACAAGGGATGCGCATTCTTGCCATCGAGCAATATGGCGCAGGGCCTTTCTCTACACAGCACCTGGCTGATCTCGGTGCTGAGGTGATCAAAATAGAAAACCCACATGACGGGGGCGACGTGGGGCGTGCAGTGGGCCCGCATTATTTCGGCCCTGGCGATAGTCATTTTTATCAGGCATTTAATCGCAACAAGAAGAGTGTGAGACTCGATCTGAAACAAGAGTCGGGTCGTGAGGTTTTACATAAACTGCTTGAGCATGCTGACGCAGTGTTCAATAATTTACGCGGTGATTTGCCGGCTAAGTTAGGCCTGACCTATGAGGCGCTTAAGCACATTCGCAAAGACATTGTGTGCGTGCATCTATCTGCTTATGGTCGCGATGGCGAGCGTGCAAGTTGGCCTGGCTATGACTACTTGATGCAGGCGGAGGCTGGGTATTTGTCATTAACGGGTGAACCTGATGGCCCGCCCTCGCGCTTTGGCTTGTCAATCATCGATCTCATGACTGGGACGACGGCGGCGCTCGGTTTGGTTTCTGCCGTCTTAGGTGCGCGACAAACGGGCGTCGGCCGCGATGTTGACTGCAGCTTGTTTGATGTCGCCATGCATAACCTTGCCTATTTAGCTACCTGGTACTTAAATGGTTCGCATACTACGGGACGCGCACCCCGCTCGGGCCATCCGTCACTTGTACCGAGTCAGCTTTATCAGACTAAAGATGGTTGGATCTTTATTATGTGTAATAAAGAGAAATTCTGGCCTGTCCTGGCAACAGCCCTGGGCAAGCCAGAATGGGCGACCCGAGTTGAGTACAACTCGTATAAGAATCGTCTCGCGAATCGCGAGCAATTCAATGCCGATATCGATAGCGTGACCTGTACTGACACGACAGAAAACTGGATGAAAAAATTTGCCGGCAAGGTTCCTGCGTCTCCGGTTTATGATGTTGCACAAGCGCTTGATAACCCTTTTGTGCATGCGCGTAAAGGTGTTGTGACTACGCGAACCCCCGAGGGTAAAGAAATCCTGGGTGTGGCCACGCCAATTCGCTGCAGTGGCGACCCTGCGCCGCTACGTGCAGCCCCCGCAATGGGCGCTGATACCGATGCGTTGCTCACGCAAGCCGGGTTTTCTGAAAAGCAGATTGCGTTTCTACGCGAACACGCGGTGATATGAGTCTTGCTAAATTTGAATCTTTTGGTTCTGGGCCGCGTTATGCGCAGCTGGCAAAGACGCTGTTAAATGAAATTCATTCAAGTCAATACTCAGTCGGTGATCTGTTACCAACAGAGTATGAATTGTGTGCGCAGTTCGGGGTCTCGCGATTTACCGTCCGGGAAGCAGTCAAGCAACTGGTCCAGCAAGGTTTGGTGGTACGTCAGCCAGGGGTGGGAAGTCGCGTGGTTGCGCGAAAACCTGCCGCGCAATACACGCAGACGATGTCTGGCATTACTGACTTACGTCAGTATGCGATGGAAACTTCTCTGCAAATATCCGATACGTCGGTTGATGTGCTTAAACCTGAACAAGCTGCGCTGTTGAGTGCGGCAGTGGGTGAGACGTGGTTGCATATCCAGGGGCTAAGATATATCGAGGGGCAGTCACGACCGCTTTGTATGACGGATGTTTATGTTGCGCCGCGCTTTCGGTCTTTGACCGGTGTGAAGGGGCGGATGACGCAACCTTTGTATCAGCTGCTCGAAGAACAATTTTCCTGTCGAATTAAGGCGGTTCAGCAAGAAATCCGTGCGATGGTGCTGCCTGCAACGCTGGCCAAGCAGCTTGATGCGCCCGCGCGCAGTGCAGGGTTGTGGGTGGCCAGGCGTTATATGGATGAACGGGATGAGCTGGTTGAATTCGCCGTAAGTGTGCACCCAGCTGACCGCTTTAGTTATCGTGAGGCGTTTCGTCGGGATTGGCAAATCACTGAAAAATAAGTACTCAAACAGTGAACCTATATCGAGCAGTACGGTCGTATTTAAGTTAATCTTTTAGCGACCCACCTTTTTTTGTTTTGAGTTTGGAGACGCGCAATATGAAACTAGCCAGTTATCTCGTCGATGGCCGTGCCTATTATGGTGTCATCCAGCCGAACGGAGACGTGATCGACCTTTCGACACGAATC
>CALQNE010000073.1 GCA_943331855.1 Bordetella parapertussis | reverse complement strand
CGGCAAGCAATTGAGGCGGGTGCCGACCTGGTGACCTTCAGTTGTGACAAGTTGCTTGGCGGCCCCCAGGCGGGCATTTTGGTCGGGCGTCGTGACTTGATCCAAAAGATTAAAAAAAATCCCCTCAAGCGCGTTTTGCGCGTGGGCAAGGTGACGCTTGCAGGGCTCGAGGCTGTGTTGCGACTCTATCGCAATCCGGATATCCTGCCGCAGCGATTGGCGGTCTTGCAGCTGTTGACGCGGCCCGAGAGTGACATGCAAGCGCAGGCTGAGCGCCTGATGCCGCAGGTACAAGCGGCCTTAGCGACGCGTGGGCTCTCGCTCAAGGCACAGTCTGTGAAGTCGCAGATCGGCTCGGGGTCGCTGCCGGTTGAGCGGTTACCCTCAGTCGCGTTGGCGATCGAAGCCAGCAGCAAGGCTCACGAAAAGAACGTCGTGCGTCTTGAGCGTTTGCTGCGCGCATCGGCGACGGCTGTGATTGGCCGCTTGTCAGAGAAAACCTTGTTGTTAGATTTACGTTGCTTAACGCTAGATAAAGAGCACGTTTTTATTGATCATGTGATAGCCGCAGCCGAGCGCTTGGCGGCCTAAAGTAATGATCATCGGCACCGCTGGCCATATTGATCACGGCAAAACCTCACTCGTGAAGGCGCTGACGGGCGTGGATGCCGATCGACTGCCTGAAGAAAAAGCGCGTGGGATGACGATTGATCTTGGGTTTGCCTACGCGCCCAATGAGCTCAATGAGATCATCGGCTTTGTAGATGTGCCGGGCCACGAAAAATTTGTCCATACGATGGCTGCTGGCGCGGTGGGGATGGATCACGGCTTGCTGGTGGTGGCTGCCGATGATGGCATCATGCCGCAGACACGCGAGCATTTAAGAATTTTAGATTTGCTGGGGGTGGCCGGTTTAACGGTAGCAATTACTAAAGCGGACATGGTCGATGACGCGCGCACGCAGCAGGTGCGCGCTGAGGTCGCACACCATGTCGGCCAGACCCGGTTTGGCAATGTTGCGTGTCATGTCGTGTCGTCGCGCCAAGGCTTGGGTGTGCAAGCGCTCAAGCAAGCCTTGTTCGCGCTTGCGGTCGAACAGCCGCTCGAGCGCGCCAAGCATTTTCGGTTGGCGATTGATCGCGTGTTTGTGGTCAAAGGCCTTGGTGTTGCAGTGACGGGGGCCGTGATTGCTGGGCAGGTGCAGGTAGGGGATACGTTGACGTTGGCGCATGCTGCGCTTGAGGTTCGCGTCAGATCGATCCATGCGCAAAATCAAACCGCTGACGTGGCGACAGTGGGTCAGCGTTGCGGCTTGGTACTGACTGGCGTTGAGCTGGCTCAGGTTCAGCGCGGTGATTGGTTACTGGCACCACAGTTCAATCGGCAGACCTCGCGCATCGATTGCTTGCTCAGTGTGCCAACCGACTCTGAGCGTGCCTTAAAAGACGGTGAACGGGTCCTGTTGCATCACGGTTGTGAGCACGTGGTAGCCCGACTGATTTTATTGGATACAAGCGAGTTGTTGCCAGGCCAGAGTGGGTTTGCGCAATGTGTGCTTGAACGGGCCTTGCCTTTTTGCTGGCATGATCGGCTCGTGCTGCGTGATGGTAGTGCTCGCGTGACGCTTGCCGGCGCGCACGTGTTAGATATCGCGCCTCCCGTGCGTGCGCGCAAAACGCCTGAGCGCTTCGACACTCTGAAGGTGTTGTGTCAAGCGTCGGCCAGCGAGGTGATTGATACGCTGTTACGTACCTCGCTGGTACCAATTGCGCTTGAACAATGGGCCAACGCGATGAATCGCGATGCGCGAGAACTCGTTGCGCATCTGAGCGAGCCGATCGCCGCGACGCTCAAGGTGGCTCAAGTTGATTTGGTGCTAGGTGCCCGCGCCCAGACCACACTGACTGAACGCATGCTCAGCAGCCTGCAGGCATTTCATCTTGCAGAGCCCGATGAACCCGGCGTGGCGCTCGAGCGTCTGCGACGCATGGCGTTGCCGTTTCTAGACGTTGCCGTGTTTAAGGCGTGGGCGCAGTACCAAATCGATACGGGTGCGATTGCCTTAACCGGTAGCTTTGCGCACATGCCTGAACATCGCATTACCTTGAGTGCAGCAGAGCAAATTCTTTGGCAAAAAATATTTCCGAAGATGCTCGAACAAGGCTTTGATCCGCCCTGGGTGCGCGACTTGGCCGTCAACGTGCAAGCCAGCGAAGAGAGCTTGCGGACCTTACTCAAAAAACAAGCGCGTACCTCGTTGGTGGTGCAACTGGTTAAAGATTTGTTTTACCCTTACGCAACCATGATTGCCCTGGCAAATGTCTTGCGCGCATTGCTGCAACTTCACGGGGCCGTCAGTGTTGTGCAGTTTCGCGACGCCTCTGGGCTTGGGCGCAAACGGGCGATTCAAGTGCTTGAGGCGTTTGATCGCATTGGGCTGACGCGCCGCGTCGTGGCAAATGCACGCCATAGTCGCAGTGTTGAAAAAGACCATCGCATCGTGCGTAATGCGGGGTTATTTGTAGAGTCAGGTTCAAACGCAGGTCTGCAGTAAGCTGGTGCTCTGAACGGCGAGGTGTTAGGCGCAAATCTGATAAAGTGCAACACATAGGAAGAGTCACGCTCTCGGGTGGGACGTCCGGACTTCAAATCCGGGAGGGGCTGTCGTACAGTCCTTGGTGGGTTCGACTCCCATACTCTTCCGCCAAATTTTTAAAGGGCGCCAATCGCGTGGCTGAGATTCGTGGGTGTGAGTTTCCGGATGACCTGATGTACGACAACGAACTTAATGTTTGGTTTCGTGACTCGGGTGGCGGACAATTTGAGGCGGGTTTAACCGCTTTTGGGTTGGCGTTGGTCGGTGATTTATACATGTTTAACCCCCGACCGCTTGGGCGCGAGATCGAGGCGAACAAAGCCTTCGCGTTGGTTGAAGTCGCAAAAACCATCCTATCGGTACGCACGCCGTTTGCCTGCGTCATTGCCGAAATCAACACGCCGCTTGAGACCACTCCGTTTAAAGTGAATCGAAGCCCCTACATGAACTGGCTGGTGCGTCTTGAACCCGACGATTCAACACAAGCGCGTAGCGTGTTGCTGAGCGGCACAGAGGTCGCCGTGCGCGCAAACGAGTTGATGGATTTGCATTCGATGACCTCGTTGGCCGACTTTAAGCGCTCTCTGGGTTCGTCATGATGTCACACGTTAATAGCCAACGACTGGTGATATTGCCATGACCTCCTTGGTGCTGCAGTTGTGGCAAAGCAGTACTGCCGTGCCCCAGTTGGCTGCGACACCTTTCATGTTGGCAGCATCGGCTGCGGCAATGGATTGGCCCGTTGAGATTCATGCGCTGGGTGCCAGTATTGAATTATTTGTGCGCGATAACGCAGCCAGGCATCAGGCGGTCGCCCCCTTCAATCGTCCACTATCTGCCTATATTGAAGACGCCACCCGTTCGGGTGCAAAGGTCTATCTCTGTAGCACCGCCATGCGTGATCGCGGCTTAGCGCCAACCGACATGCTTGAGGGGTGTCAAAGCGTGATTGGGATGGTGACGATGCTAGAGCGTGTGGCGCAGGCCGACACGACAGTGCTCACCTATTAATCTGCCAGTACTGCTCGCCGAGCAATTGCCCAAAAGGATGGCAAAAACGCCTCAGCAACGAGAAGGGGCTGTCTGGCACGCACAAACACTGAACGGCGAGCCAAGACTCGCGAGCCCACTGTCGTGGCTGCTTGAGCAAGCGCATATAACGGCATACCAAGCCTGAGGGTCGAGAACTCGAAGTCAGAGCGCATGATCGCACGGTCGTCATACAAAATGTCAGCCAGCGGGCGATTGCTTAGGCGTTTGAGGGCTTGCCAATGGCCGTGCGTCGCGCTGAGCGGTGTCAGGCTATGGGCGACCACACAATCGACCCCATCGATCGACATGCAGACCTCGCGCTGCCAAAGCGCATGCCCTGGCCGCAAGCCAAGTCTGCGCGCCTCTGGGCGGCTGGCGCGACACACTTTTTCAGATAGCACGCGCAATTTAAGTTTGCCGAGTTGACGTAATCCCTGGGTCAGTGCACCCGATCTTCTTAACCAATGGCGTTGAAGTTGTGAGGCACTGGGCGCAGGGTTTGTCAGCCAGACGTTAAGTTCGCGATGTTTCTGCATAGTTGTATTATCGCAAGTTATGGAAAAAGTACGCATTTCAAAATTAATGGCTGAGCGTGGATTATGTTCACGCCGCGAAGCAGATAGCTACATTGAACGCGGCTGGGTTAAGGTCGACGGCGTTGTGGTGACGCTTGGCGAGCGCGCCTTGCCCACGCAAGAGATCACGCTCGAGCGTTCGGCTGCGGTTCAGCAAACGTCGCGGGTGACGATTTTGATTCATAAGCCCATGGGCTATGTATCAGGGCAAGCCGAAGACGGTTATACCCCCGCGGTCGCCCTGATTGGCCCCCAAAGTCGTGCCTTGTCTGATCGCAGTGCGCAACGCTTTGAACGCTCCCAATTGCGAGGCTTGGCCGTCGCCGGGCGGTTAGATATCGATTCAACAGGGTTGCTGGTGATGACGCAAGACGGACGCGTGGCACGCCAGTTGATCGGCGATGATACTGACATTGAAAAAGAGTATTTGGTGCGGGTGCAAGGACGTTTGGCACCCGGCAAGCTCGAGCTGCTCAATGAAGGGTTGTCGCTCGACGGTAAAAAACTTAAACGTGCTCAGGTTCGCTGGCAAAACGAAGAGCAGTTACAGTTTATTTTGCGCGAAGGAAAAAAACGGCAAATTCGTCGAATGTGCGAGCTAGTCGGGCTTAAAGTCTTGGGCCTGAAGCGGGTACGAATTGGCCAGGTGCGCCTGGCCGACTTACCGGTGGGTCAGTGGCGCTACCTGCGTGCTGATGAACACTTTTAATTAATGCGACCGATCGCTTCGCTTGCCGTTTAGTGTTCAAGAAAATCAAGTTTGTAACCTGCACGCGTATCTTGTCCCAAGGTCTTCGCGAGCCAAGGCAGAGATTCTTTTAGCGCAGCGTTCAATGTCCAGGGGGGATTGATGACGAACATCCCGCTACCGTGCAAGCCTAAGCCGTCCTCTGAAGGTTTGTGCACGGTCAAGCTTGCATAGACCCAGTTTTTGGCGCCCACGCGTTCAAGCTGACGAGGTAATTCTTGCGCTTCCCGTCGTTGCACTTGCGGACACCAGATCGCGTAACAGCCCGTTGGAAACCGCAGCAGGGCATCCTTCATGGTGTCGATCACAGTGCGGTAGTCTTTTTTATCTTCGTACGACGGGTCGATTAATACGATCGCGCGCCGGCTCGGAGGAGGAATGTGCCCCTTAAGCCCGGCGAAACCATCACTTTCATACAGCGTCGTTTGCTTCAGTGTTTGCGCCCCGCGCTGTTCAAGATTCATGGTCAAGATATCCGCTTCGCTTGGGTGCATCTCAAATAAACGTAACTTGTCCTGGCTACGACAGGCTTCAAGCGCAATCCAGGGTGAGCCCGGATACAGCCGTAGCTGGCCATCGGGATTCAGACTTCGGATCACGTCAAGATAGGCGGTCACCATTGGCGGGCAACTTTTTTTTGTCTCCCAAAGTCGGCCAATACCTGATTCATATTCGGCATTTTTTTGAGCCCAGTCGCCTTGCAGATCATAGAGCCCAGCACCTGCATGTAAGTCGATAAACCAGTAGGGCACTTCTTTTTGATTAAAGTATTGAAGAATATGCACCAGCACGAGGTGTTTCAGTAAATCAGCGTGATTGCCAGCATGAAAGCCGTGGCGATAACTAAACAAGTCGTTCTCCGTGAGTGGGCGCAGGGCCCGGAATTTAGTCTGGTTGAATGAGCGCCAGGGCATCCGTAATAACTGAGTCGACCCCCCAGCGTAAGAGTTCGCGTGCTTGAACAGGGTCGTTCACGGTCCAGACTGCTACCCGAAAGCCCGCAGCGTGTATCTCACTGACGAGCGCCGGGGTCATCAAGGAATGGTTTAGGTGAATCGACACACAGCCTAAACGCGTTAAGGTGTTTTGCCAGTTCGGGTCGAGTGTTGAGGTGATCCAGCCCCGAGGCAAAACGGGGGATTCTTTTTGTGCCGCCTCAAGCGCTTGAACGGAGAAGGAGGATAACAAGGGGGGGGCAGTGGCCGTCTGCCAGTCATCTCGGGCTTGCCGGGCAATCAGGGTGCCCGTGAGCACCTCTAGACCAGGCGAGGGTTTGATCTCGATATTGCTCGCAACCTGTTGCGCCAAGGTGTAGCGAGCGATCGCCCCGAGCGTTGGAATGGTTTCGCCGGCAAAAGCCGGTCCGAACCACTTTCCGGCATCCAGCTGGGCCAAATCCGCAAAACTGTGTGCTTCGGCGTGGCCGTGACCATTGGTCGTGCGGTCAAGCTCATGATCGTGTAGCAAGATTGCAACGTGATCCTGACTCAGTTTTGCGTCAAATTCGACCATTTTGTAGCCAAAGCTGACACCTGTGCGCATGGCGGCGAGGGTGTTTTCTGGGGCATGTGTGCCCCCGCCTCGGTGGGCAACAAAACGTGGGTAAGGCCAGAGTGGCAAAGTTTGCATTATATAAATCCGAAGGCCAAACGGGCCCAGATGCAAGCATAACGCACCGAGTGTTAAACTTTGCCCGCTTCGACTTTAGGCGTGCGATCCCTCTATGTTTGATTTTATCCGTAACCACCAACGCTGGATGCAGGTCATTCTGCTTCTTTTAATCCTGCCTTCGTTTGCGTTCTTTGGCGTCCAGGGCTACACAAGCTTTATGTCAAACGAACCTGAACTGGCTTCGGTTGATGGCAAAGGCATCACGCTCGGAGAGTTTAATAATGCGCGTCGTGCGCAGCTTGAACAGTATCGCAACATGCTAGGTGCGCAGTTCGATGCTGCGGCCTTTGATACCCCGGCATTTCGTGAGCAATTGCTTAATACACTTATTGATCAACGCGCGATTGCGATCGCCGCGACGCAAGGGGGTTACTCAGTCTCTGACGAGACGCTTCGGCGCAGTATTGCAGCGATACCGGCCGTTCAACAAGATGGTCAGTTTTCGCCCGAGCGATACCGGCAGGCGTTGGCTGCCCAGGGTTTGACCACGGCTGCGTTTGAACAGGGCTTGCGCCGCGATCTGACGCTTGCTCAAGTGTTGCAACCTGTCGGGTTGACTGCACGCGTTCCGGCAGAAGTCGGACAAAAGATTTTTGCGTTGATCACCGAGCAGCGTAGTGTGGCACGTAAAGTATTCTCACTCGAGTCTTATGCCAAGGACGTGACGGTTTCTGATTCGGATATCAAAAGCTGGTATGACGCCAACCAGGCACAGTTAACAATCCCTGAAAACGTGGATGTTGACTATCTGGTGCTAAACGAAGACGCTGCCTCAAAAGACCTCAAAGTATCCGATGCCGATATTGAGAGCTTTTATAAGCAAAACGAGGCTCGCTACGGTCAGCCCGAGCGTCGACGCGTGAGCCATATTCTGCTTGAGGTTGCGCCAACCGCAGATGCTGCCGCGAAAGCGGCGATACAAATAAAGGCTGCTGACTTAGCCAAGCGCGCGGCTGCAAATCCCCAAGGGTTTGCTGAACTCGCTAAAGAGTTCTCACAGGATTCTGGCTCGGCAAGTCAGGGCGGCGATTTGGGCTGGATTAGCAAAAATATGTTGGTACCGCAGGTCGAGGAGGCTGTCTTTAAATTATCTAAAGAACAGATCTCTGGGGTCATTGAAAGCCCGTTTGGTCTGCATGTTTTGTATGTGACCGATACACAAGCCCCGAGCATCAAACCCTTGGCTGAAGTTAAAGAAGATATCACCACTGAAATCCGCAAACAGCTCGCGGCTGAGCGTTTTGCGGTCATGGCTGGAAAGTTAACCAATCTTATTTATGATCAACGCGATAGCTTGAAACCAATCGCCGATGCGCTTGGTGTCGAAATCAGAAAGGCGACGGGTTTGACGCGAGAGGGATTGCTGCCGTTGTCGCAACGCGCTGGGGCACCTATGCCCTCCGAGGCCGAGCAAACCTGGCTAGGAAATCCAAAGGTGCGTCAAACTGCTTTTTCTAGTGAAGTGATGAAAGACAAATTAAATTCTGGTGCAATTGAATTAGCCTCGGATACGATTTTGGCGCTGCGCGTGAGTGCTGTGCATACGGCAAAAGTTCCTCCTCTGGACCAGGTTTCTACACAAATTCGTACCAGACTGACCAATGAGCGGGCGTTGACTGCGGCCAAAGAAGCAGGTGTCAAACAACTTGATGCCTTGAAGGCGGACGCGACTGCTGAACCAAAAGATTTCGATTCACTGCAAGTCGTGACACGCCAGTCGGCTCAGACGCTTTCACGCGAACAACTTGAAGCGGTCATGTCGGCCAGCGCAACCCCCTTGCCGCGGTTTATTGGGGTTTCTGGCGCTGAGGGTTATGCGGTCTTGTGGCTGTCTAAAATAGAGCCTGGGCCTGCTCCAGACCCTGCCCAGGTGGCTCAATTGCAGGGGCAGTTGTCGCAGGCTTGGGGTTCAGCTGAAGAGCAGGCAACGCTGAAGCTTTTGCGAGAGAGCTATAAAGTAAAAATGATGCCCGACGCAAAGAAACTGATTTCTGGCGAACTTGACGGTGCGAAACTCTAGAAAAGTAAAGGATCAAGAACTTTTCTAACGGTTGTAAGCATTAAGCTCTGCGCCTTTTCGTTTGGGTGAATGCCATCTGTTTGAAAATATTGCCGTTGATCGGCAAAGCCTTCAAATAAAAATGGTACTAAGGCAGATTCTGTTTGTTCTGCAACCTGAACAAACAGATTTTTAAAGCCTTGTACATAGTCTCGACCGTAGTTTGGCGGAATCTGCATACCCACCAATACAACCTTAGCGCCAGTTTCTTTTGCGCGCATAATCATTTCGGTGATATTTTTTTGAGTCAAGGTGAGCGGTAGGCCTCGCAGCGCGTCATTAGCACCAAGCTCTAGAATCAAAATAGTGGGTTTGTGTTGCGTGAGCGCTGCATTGATGCGCGCCAAACCGCCACTGGTGGTGTCACCACTGATACTCGCGTTCATGACCACTGCGACAGGATTTTGTTTTGCAAGTGCCTGCCGTAATTGTTCGACCCAGCCGGTGTTGCGCGCAAGCCCATATTCGGCCGATAAACTGTCGCCAACGACTAGAATACGGGGTGCAGGGGCGCTTGGCTGCGCATAAGCTGGGGGTAAGACCCAAGCACTGAGCGCGACCAACAATAGGGCATTTTGTACCAGACGACGAGAGAAAGAAAAGGGATTCATGAAGGTAGCGGTCGGTAATGCAATCGAAGTCAAAGGCCTGTGCAAGCGCGTTTCTGATGCTCTGGGCGAGTTAACCATTTTAGACAATATTGAGTTCTCGGTTGCGTCGGGTCAATCCATCGCGATTACTGGCGCTTCGGGTTCAGGTAAATCAACCTTGCTCGGTCTGTTGGCGGGTCTTGATACGCCGACCGAAGGAAGTGTGACCCTACTGGGTCAGTCCTTGTTTACGCTCGACGAGGATGGTCGGGCGGCGTTGCGTGCTAAAAGTTTAGGATTTGTCTTTCAGTCGTTTCAATTGTTGCCAAATCTGACCGCACTTGAAAATGTCATGTTGCCGCTTGAGTTGTCTGGTTTAGACGCATTGCTGCCCGCGCAGCGCATGCTTGAGCAAGTTGGGTTAGGTCAGCGGTTACATCACTACCCGTCAACCTTGTCTGGAGGAGAGCAACAACGCGTTTCGTTGGCGCGCGCCTTCGTTCAGCGCCCCGCATTGCTCTTTGCGGACGAGCCCACCGGCAGTCTGGATCATGCAACGGGTGCGCATGTCATCGAGATGCTGTTTTCACTTTATCAGTCGCTTGGTACAACGCTGGTATTGGTCACGCACGATCCGGCATTGGCCGCGCGTTGTGATCGACAACTTGTTTTGCAGGCGGGTTGTCTGGTCTAGCCGAGCGTTGGGTTATGTCTGACGGCTGCGATACCATTCGATCAGGCTATTGGCAACACCGCTCGCGCAAATAATCCCAATCCCAAGCCAGGTCGTTGCGTCCGGAAAATGCGACCAGATGAGCCAGCCCATCGAAGCAGCAACAGTCATTTGCAAGTAAATAAAGGGCGCCAGTAACGAGGCAGGTGCGAAACGATAGGCTTGAATCTGCATTAAATGCCCCACGCCGCCAGTGACACCTGTTGAGAGCAGGACCGCCCAGACCGGCGCTGGCATGCTGGTTAAGGTGGGCCAAGCGCTCGGCAAAATGAAGGGCAAAGTGAAGGCGAGTGCGAGTGTGCCGAGCCCGCTGCTCCAGATCATGGTCGTGAACGGGTCATCTTTGGCAACCATTCGCGTCGTGAGGTGTTGGGTGGCAAACAGGCAGGCTGTGATCAGCCCCATGACGACCCCCATTACCGGCAGCCCGGCAGAGGGTCTGATGACTAACAGTACACCCATGAATCCAACCCCGGCCGCAACCCAGCGCGTTTTACGAATCGGCTCCTTGAGGATCCAGGGCGCCACTGATAACATGATTAGCGGTGAAATAAAGATGATGGCCGTGGCCTCGGCTTGTGGCAAATAACTAAGCGACGTAAAAAAAGTTAAGGTTGCGCCCAGCATGGCCGCCGCACGCAGGCATTGCAGCCGGGGTGCTTGACTACGAAATACCGAGAGGCCCTTCGTCGGTAGTATGACGCTGAGCACTAGAACGATGTGTACAAGGTAACGAAACCAGACAAGTACAAGTAGCGACACTCCTGTGCCCATAACCCATTTGCCACTTGCGTCAAGTGTGGTTAAGCAAAGCAAGGACAGCATCAATAGCGCGATTCCGACCAACGGGCGCTGCCGGGTAGGGTGGGTGGCTACGTGCGCGGCATTCATAGCGGGCCGGGACATGGTGTGGATTCCAAAAGATGTCTGATAGGACAAACCAAGTGACTGTGTCTTAGACGATTATCTTAAAAATAGTTGAGTCTAAGCCGAGCATTGGTAGAATGCAGTATGCAAAACATAAAGCACGCTAACGAGAGTATAGGGCACGGCCTGAAACGGGCTTTGGGCAGGGTGTTGGCGCTGGTTTGCGTGGGATTTGCGCCCTGGTTATGCGCCCAAGAGTTACCCAAGACTGAGCTGAAAGTGATCGGTGGGTTAAGCACACGGTCAAATTACAAACAGATTGAACAGCCCTTTTGGCAAAAGATCATTCCAGAGCACTCTGCGGGTCTGATCACCGCTGAAATTAAGGGTTTTGATGAGATGGGCTTGAAAGGTAGCGAACTACTTAAGCTCATGAAGCAAGGCCTCATTGAGTTTGGTGTGGTGCCTTTAATTTATCCGTCTGGCGATACCGCTTTATATGAGGCCGTTGACCTGGCAGGTTTGGCGCCCGATGCAAAAACTGCAAAAGTGATTTCAACCAGCTTTAGTCCCGTGTTGGCCAAGCACCTTTCGTCTACCTATCAAAGCAAATTGCTGGGCATCTCGCCTTTTGCGCCTCAGATTCTGTTCTGCAATTTCCCAATTCGAGGTGTGCAAGATTTGAAAGGTAAGACCGTACGCACGATTACAAGATCTCAGGCAGAGTTACTTGAGGGTCTTGGTGCAAAAAGTCTGAGCATGCCCATTGCTGAAGTACTGCCGGCATTTAACAAGAAAGCGATTGCTTGTGCGGTGGCCAGCAGTATGGCGGGGTACACAGCCCAGTGGTATTCCGCTGCAACGCATTTGTACGCTTTA
Source organism: Bordetella parapertussis (assembly GCA_943331855.1). Taxonomy (GTDB): domain Bacteria; phylum Pseudomonadota; class Gammaproteobacteria; order Burkholderiales; family Burkholderiaceae_B; genus Zwartia; species Zwartia parapertussis_H. Next base: position 1,303 of record CALQNE010000073.1, on the reverse strand, counting down.
CCTTTAGGGTGGAACCAAGAAATTCATGCGGTCAACCAAAAGCTATGGGATCAGCTCAACCCAGATGTCCGCGCACTACTTGAGGTCAATGTGTCGAAATTGACTGAGCGCTTGTGGTCGTTTGCAGAAACTGAAAATCAAAAAGGGTATGACTGCAATACGGGTGCTAAAAGTTGTCCGATGGCACCTAAAGGCAAGATGATTCTTGTCAAGCCAAATCAGAACGATTTGAATACGGTTAGGCGCTTGGCCAGTCAAAACGTCCTTGCGAAATGGGCAGCGCGATGCTCTGGGTCGTGTGTGAGTGAATTTAATCAGACCGTTGGCAAAGCACTGAAGATCACGGCTAAAAAGACCTAATGCCTGTTAGCGCCTTAGCGTGACAGATCAGCCGATTGCAAATCCCAAAGCAACTGAAAGCTGTGACTATTCCCAGCGGCTACTCCAAGCTTTTTCGTAAGCCAATGCCCTGCAAGATCGGCCTTCGCAAGCGTTGTTGCTTCAATCACAATAAACGGCTCAAGCTTACGCGTCGTGAGGTCTTCAGAGGGTAGAGGGGTCGATAGCACGGGGTCTGGGCAGAGCGCTCGCACGCTCAGTATCCCGTCAATGGCCGTGGCAAGCTCTTGTGTAAATGCCGTTGCAGCATGGGTAGTCTCTAGCGTATCTAGACAAACCAGTGCCAGGGCTGCGCCAGTGCCAGCGCCGAAAAGTTGCGTGACCGCATTGACCCGACGGCGTGTATCGCGCATGCGCGTAAAGTTACGCTCAGACCATTGGGTTTGTTTGGTAAATGCGAGTCGATACGGTTCACTGGTAAAAACGTGCAACGTGTCGGTTTGATACAAGGCTAAATAGGGGCGGGCGCACGTGTCGGAGTGATAGCGTCGCGACCAGCGAAAGCCCTTAATCGCAGCGCGCTCTTGCATGTGTTCTTGGTCGTACCACTGATTAAAGTCTTGCTCGTGGGCCGGATCAACTGACGTCCAGATCAAGAGCTCGCCTGGTGCGTCAGGATGCTGCTGTAATGTGTGAGGAGTAGACATGTTTTTGCGTAAAAAAGTGGTGGGTGTGGCCAAGAGGTCGGAGCGGGCTTAACCCTTGGCGCGTACAATTTTTTGTACTTGAGGAACGCGACGAATCGATCTGAATACCTGCGCCAAGTGCTTGCGGCTATCGACTTGCACAGTCAGGTTCAGCATCACGGTGTCAACGGCGTCTTCATGCATGGTGGCGTTCACAATGTTTGAGTCAGCCTGTGCGACTTCGGCCGCAATCCGGCTCAAAATACCCCGTTCGTTTT
>CALQNE010000072.1 GCA_943331855.1 Bordetella parapertussis | reverse complement strand
GGCTTAACGCTTGAAGAGGCCTTTCATCAACCCAGGATCGACGTCAGTGGTGGTCCGCGCATCGTCGCCGACAAAGACCTCGCGCCCGACGTGATGCAGGCTCTAGGCGGCGTCTTACCCGTTGTCGCAGCACGCCGCACCGCATACCCCTTTGCCTTTGCATGCCCTGCGGGCGTGATGCGCGATGGCGAACTCAACATGGGCTGTACTGAAATCATGTCAGCCTATGGGGATGCAGTCAGCGGCGGTTAAGCCGCTCGCGCAACTACGCAGCCGGCAACGAAAGCTCAACCCAACGACCGGTGCGAAGCAAGTGCGCGTCTTGCCTGTATGGCGCAATCAGCTGAAGGCCAAGCGGCAACCCCTTGGTCGAGCGTGCGATTGGCATCGTCAATGCAGGCAACCCCAAGAAGCTCCACAGCGCACAAAAAACCGGATCACCCGTGAAGGCCAGGCCTTCGGGTGCTTCGCCGGTTGCGGGGATTGTCAATACGGCATCAAAGCCTTTGAACTGCGTTGCGGCATCGGCTCGCAAACGTTGCTGTAGTCCGCGTGCGGCTAAATATTCAAACGCCGAGCGCGCCAGGCCTTTTTCGACAAGCTCTTTTAAGTGAACGCTTGAGCGCTCTGGAAAGCGCTTAACGTGCTCTTGGTGAATCGCACCACCCTCACACTCAAGCAAGCAAAACATCGCATCGATGCCAGTCCAATACTCATCGGGCAAACTAAACTCTTCAACGACAGCGCCCTTAGCGCGCAGCTGTGCGACGCTCTGGTCCATCGCTTGTTTTTGCTCTGCGGTGACACGATCATCAAAGGGGGTGCGCAACCAGGCCAGACGTGGCGCCGACGAGGGCTCAATGCCGACCTCTGCATTCATCGGTACCGGCGGCAACACAATGCTGTCAGGCTCGGTGGCAACTTTGTTGCGCAACAAATTAAAAGCGTACGCAACATCATTAACCGATCTGGCAATAAAACCAACATGATCAAGCGATCCAGACAACGGAAACACGCCCTCACGTGGCACTGCGCCAAAACTTGCCTTCAAGCCCACGACGCCACAAAAGGCAGCGGGTCGAATCACTGAGCCCACCGTCTGCGTACCCAACGCCAAGGGCACAATACCTGCGGCTACCGCCGCCGCCGAGCCGCTCGAGGAACCTCCCGGGGTGTGTGCGGTATTGAACGGGTTAACGGTTGGGCCAGGTTGGCGCCAGGCAAACTCTGTCGTGACCGTTTTGCCAAAAACGGCTGCGCCCAGCTGACGAATCTGCGCGACGATCGGCGCATCGTAACCAAGCATCTGATCAGCATAAATCGGCGAACCGTTGGTGGTGGCGAGCTCACGCGTCGCAATTAAATCTTTAACCCCAACCGGGATCCCTGCCCACTCACCATCACTCACCGTTTGTAATAAGTTGTCTGTGGGCGTACGCGCAACAAACGCATGCAACGAGGGCTCGCGCTCGTCGGCGCGTGCAACGCATTGCTGCAAATAGTCTTGGGGCGACAATTTACCTTGCGCAATCGCACGCGTCGCAGCAAATAGTCCGAGGGGTGCTTTGGTGGGTTTCATTCGGCAATCTCAATTCAATATGTGTACACTGACTTTAGCGCGAACCCACGTTCGGATCAATAATTTCACCGTTTAATTGTCGAGACGCTCATGTACAACCCGAAGCACTTTGAACAAAATGATCTGGTCGTTGTCAGCGAGCTGATCAAACACTTCCCGTTGGGCACACTCATTACCCGCGACGGTGAAGCACTCGAAGCCAATCACATTCCGTTTATGCTTGAGGGCGACTTAAGCCCAGGCACCAAACTCATTGGCCATGTGGCGAAGGGTAATCCAGTCTGGCAAACCGCAAATCCAGATGCTGAGTCGCTAGTCGTGTTTCAGGGCCCAAGCGCCTACATCACGCCCAACTGGTATCCCTCTAAGCTTGAACACCACAAAGTCGTACCCACGTATAACTACGCCGTCGCCCATGTGTACGGCTGGCTCACCGTGTCGCACGACAGCCAAGTCAAACGCCAAATTGTCGAAGACTTAACTACCAAAATGGAACTGAGTCGCAATAGCAATTGGCGAGTGACCGATGCGCCTGCAGACTATCTGGCAACCATGCTTGAATCAATTGTCGCCATCGAACTCACCATCATTCGCGTGCAAGCAAAATGGAAGATCAGCCAAAACCGCACTGACGCTGATCGAGCGGGGGTCGCGAAAGGTTTAGCAAATGCCGCCCAAACAGATGCCGATCGTCAAATGGGTCGCATCGTTGGGGCCAGTGGGGGCTTAGGATAATTCAGCGCAACATCAAACGGGCCTGCTGTCGGGTCCGTTAAGCCTATTGCGTGCACGAAACGGTCGCATGCAGCAACATTCGATCGACCTCATGGCCAGGCACGTATTCAGAACTAACCACCCGACAGCCCGTGACTTTTTCAATCGCCTCAATTTGGCGTGCTTTTTGAAGTTCAAGATCGGGTTTGTAACCGCCTTGCTTGCCGCCGTAGGCTTCCCACTTGTTTTCACCCAGCGGAATAATGCTGATCTCGCGCTTATCTAACACCACGATCTGTCGTGCGGGGCTGCGATGGTAATAGACTGGGCTGCTTTGACATCCCACTAGAAAAAACACCGCGATCGCAGCCAATAGTTTCATATAAGTCTCAAAAAAACGCGATTTCATACCGACTTGCGCAAAATTGTCGCACGATTCAAGCCTCAAGCCATCCTCCGCCCAAGCCTGCTCGCACCGCGAATACCGACAAGCATAACGTGATTTGCGAGAACCACTCGCAGATTTTGGCGCCTTTTGGTATTGTCTTTGCTATGTCGTTCGAATATTCAGGCTCATTGGGTCATTAAAAATAACATTTCTTCTGAGGCACACCATCATGTCAAAAGTAGGCGTATTACAGCTCCCCTCTCTTAAAGGTAAAGTTTCGGATGCCGAATGGCAGGCGCGCGTTGATCTGGCCGCTTGTTATCGGCTGGTTGCCATCTACGGCATGGCCGACATGGCCGCTAACCATATTTCAGCTCGCGTCCCAGGCGAAGAGGGCACCTTCTTAATCAATGCCTACGGCATGATGTACGAAGAAATTACGGCCTCGAGTCTGCTTAAGGTTGACCATCACGGCAATATTCTGACGAGCCCAGATTTTGGCGACCTCAAATATGGCCTGAATAAGGCGGGCTCTGTGATCCACAGTGCCATCCATCACGCCCGAGCTGATGTCGGTTGCGTCATTCATACGCACAGCTGGGCTTCTATGGCGATCTCGTCCCTTGAGTGCGGCTTGTTGCCACTCACCCAAACGGCCATGCGCTTCTTGAAGATCTCGTATCACAACTACGAAGGCGTCGTGCTCGATGAGAGCGAACAAGAATCTCTTTGCAAAGACTTGGGCATGAACGAGGCCATGATTTTGCGTAATCACGGTGCATTAACCGTCGGTCGCACCGTTGGCGAAGCCTTTAACTGGATGCACCGCCTCGAGTTATCGTGCCACGCGCAGTTAGGTGCAATGTCGTGCAATAGCCCACTGTCGAAGGTTTCACAAAAAGTGCTGGATGAAACGTGGAACAACTACCAGCCTGGCACGCGTCGTGCCTATGGCGTGATGGAGTGGCCCGCACTGCTACGCAAACTTGACCGCACGGACATCTCATATCGTGATTAAACTTTTCGCAACGCTATTGCTAAATAGTATCTTGGGCTGCGCCTTCACGGCGTACGCACAAGATGCTCAAGACTATCCGACCAAACCGGTCAAAATCATTGTGTCCTTTACGGCGGGGGGCACCACCGACATCATTGCGCGCAGTGTCGGTCAACACTTGACTGAAAAGCTCAAACAGCCGTTTGTCGTCGAGAACAAGCCTGGTTCGGGTGGCAATATTGGCAACGAAATTGCCGCGCGCGCACCGGCCGACGGCTACACCTTAACCATTGCCTCAGTCGGCCCGATTGCGATTAACCCAACACTTTATAAAGACATGCGCTACAACCCGCTGGTTGATCTGGTGCCTGTCATTTTAATTGCCGACGTACCAAATGTTTTAGTCGTCAGCCCTAATTTGCCCGTCAATACGTTTGCTGAATTTTTAGCGTACGCAAAAGCTAAAGATAAAGGGACCTTGAATTACTCCTCCACAGGCAACGGTACGTCTTCGCACCTGTCGAGTTTTATGTTGATGGACGCAATCGGCGTCGAAGCACAACACATTCCATATAAAGGTGCTGAGGCCCTCAACGACTTAATCGCGGGTCGCATTGACTTTATGTTCGCGACCATCCCTTCGGTCATCGGACAAATTAAAGGCGGCAAGCTGCGCGCAATTGCCGTCAGCAGCCCAAAGCCCTCGCGTTCATTGCCTGGGGTGCCGACCGTTGCTGAAAATGGGTTTCCAGGCTTTTCGGCTGGCTCCTGGTTTGGGATGCTAGCGCCCAAAGGTACGCCTCAAGCCATTATCGACAAGCTGAACAAAGAAGTGAATCTTGCCATGATTCCCCTCGAGCAGCGCTTTATTCAAGAGGGTGCAGACCCGGTCGGAGACACCCCTGCTTATTTTCAAAACTTTATTCGCGAAGAGCATCTCAAGTGGAAAAAGGTTGTGATTGATTCAGGTGCAAGCGCGCGTTAAGGAACTCAGCATGTCAACAATAGCGTTAAGTCATCCCCCCCGCATTCTCTTGTCGGACAAAACTGCACAAGAGCTTGCCCCACAGATGCGTGACATTCTCGGTGCACAGGGCTATCAACTTGTCAGTGCTGCAGACATCCATGCTGGCACTCACGATATTGACTTCTGTTTTATCTCTCGCGACATCACTGCAGGCTCCACAAAACACAAGATAGAGGCAAGTACGCAATACGTGTATGACGCCCTGCTCAAATCCAAAACGCTGCAATGGGTTCATATTCATTCGGCCGGTGTTGATCGTCAGATATTTTTAGATTTAATGGCGCGCGGCGTCACGGTCACTTCGTCGTCTGGAGCGAGTGCCAGCCTGGTGGCTCAAACAGCCTTGACGGGTTTGCTTTCGCTGGCCCGTCGTTTTCCACAATTGGCGGCCGCGCAGCGCGCACATGTCTGGGCGCCCTTTATGAAAGTGGGTTTACCTCCTGATTTAGAAGGCCAGGTTGCAACGATCGTAGGCTGGGGCCCAATTGGACAAAGGCTTGGCGCCTGGCTGACTGCCATCGGTTTAAAAACGATCGTAGTGCGCCAATCGGCAACTTCGCTTATTCAAGACACGCGCGTGGTGGGCTTTGATGACTTCAACAAAATTTTGCCAGAAACCGATTGGCTGGTTTTAGCCTGCCCACTTACTAAACAAACAACAAACTTAGTCAGCAAGGATGCGCTTGCCCGCATGAAACATGGTGCGCACATTGTCAATATTTCGCGTGGCACGGTCATCGACGAGCTCGCTATGATTGAAGCCTTGCAAACCGGTCGCCTCGCTGGTGCCTATCTTGACGTATTTGCGCAAGAACCACTCGATCCGAACTCGCCCTTGTGGGATATGCCCAACGTGATTGCGACACCGCACACGGCCGGATTCTCGGATGCAATTTTGCAGCGTATGGCACAAAAATTTATCGAAAATCTAGGCTACTGGAAGCGCGGCGAGCCAATGATTAATGTTGCTGCACTACGCTAAGCTTCTTTAAATGTCGTGGCGGTATGACGCCACGACCGCTGAGTGGCTTACGTTGCTAGTGGCTGATCGACGGCTTCAACCGTCACGCCAATTGCAAGTTCATGCTCACCACCGCCACGTATCACGCCGCGCAACGGCGACACATCTCCAAAATCACGACCGATCGCCAGGCGCACATGGCTTAACCCCGCCATCACATTATTTGTTGGATCAAGCTCTAGCCAATGTCCCGGAGCCTGCGGGCAATATACCGCCGCCCAGGCATGAGACGCGTCCGCGCCGCGCAACTTTGCGGTGCCCGACACCGACCTAGTCAATAAATAACCACTCACGTATTGTGCACTCAAGCCCATGGCGCGCAAACAACCGATCAAAATATGCGAGAAATCCTGACACACACCCGCTCGTTTATTAAAGGCCTCAAGAATCGGCGTATGTACTTCCGTTGCGGTGGGTGCGTATTTAAAATCTTTATAAATTCTGGAGGACAGTTCAAGACTTGCCTCAGCCAGGTTGCGCCCTGGCTTAAACGAGTGCTCGGCATAACGACGCAACTCAACTAACCGCGGCACGTAGGGGCTCGGAAACGCAAACTCACTCGCAGCGAGGTATGGGCGATCTAACGCGTAGGCCAGCCCATCACGTACGTCTTCCCAGGCCGAGGATTGCTCTACATCAAACTTTGCATAACGGTCGATCAATGTCACGACTGAACGGGCACGCACTTTCAGCGCCGCATGCGGTGTGGACAAGGTAAAAAATGTTCGGCGATTACCGAAGGCGTCATGGCCTTCTGTTTGCGTATCTGGCTTGGGCAAAATTTCAAGCTCTGTCGACAATACCTTTTGCCAGTCGGTATTACGCGGGCGCAAGTATGCCAAGTGGTGCGCGAGTTCAACCTCTGTCTGATAGGTATAGTCAGAATCGTGTTCGATTTGAATCTTCGTCATGACGCAAAGTGCCGATCAACGGCTAATGCAAAAAATCGTCGATTGATTTCATCGGATAAGTTTGCACCAAACTTACCCAGCTCACGCACCATCTCAACTTGTGCAAGCACTGAATCTTCATGGGGATCAAACGCAGGTAGCGCTTCAAGTAACAACGCACCATTGGGCATATGCCCGATTTCTATTTTTAACGCTTGCAAAATACAGTTGATCGAGCGTGGATTGGTTTCGTCTGTCACCAACAAATCCATGAGCGCGGTCACGTCTTGCTGACGCTGATAGCGTGTACGGTAGGTGATCGAACTGTCAAAGAGGACTAACAGGGTTTCAAATCCTCTGGGCGTATACACCGCAGCCTGCGAAAAAAAGGCGGTGAGAACACCACTGAGATTCACCATACGCTCGATCAAGCGGCCAGCGGCCAACATATGCCAACCCAGATCACGGGTCATTCGATCCGATTGAAACCCAACCAAGGCGACCAGTTGAATCCCGACCGCATCGAGCACCTCGATCGTGTCGATTGCACTTCGCGCAGCCGGCCGATTTGCGCGTTTACGCGGTTTGGCAACACTGGGCGATGCTTCCGCTGAGTACTGAACGGTGTTGTGCAAAAGCATATGCTTCATCGCCTGCGCGATTTCAGCGTGCTCTGCCGGCAGGCGATCGCGCACGGCTTTCAGTGAAAACTCAAGAAGCTCAAGATGGTCAAGCAAGCCTCGCACATCCTTTTGGATCAGATGTGCAATCAACGTGCGCCCAAAGGCTGACGCGGATTTTGTCAGGCTTGGTGTGCCTTCAGGAATCAACCCGTGCATACGTCCCAAGCTACCAATCACATCATTGAGTACCGGCAAGCTATCCTGTTGGTTCGTACTGACCAAGACGAGCGCTTCTTTTGCCAACCGAACCATTGACTCACAGCGTTCGGTATAACGCCCCAACCAAAACAAACTCTCAGCCGAGCGGCTCGACACCAGCTGCTCCGTCGCCGTCCAACGCGGCAAGCGTGCGCGATTCGGCAGCATTGAAAACGTATCAACTTGTTGATCCGTCATCACCCAGGTATCAAGGGTACTGCCACCACTTTGAATTGAAACGATGTGCGGATCAACCGTCGCGATCCGCGTCATCCCACCCGGCAACAACTGCCATTGTCCATCCCCCGAGGCAATCGCATACACCCTCAACATCGCCGTGCGCGGTGCGATCCCATCCCCTTGCCAGGTTGGTGCTTGTGAAAATGGCAAGTAGCTTTGCGTCGTATAAATATCAGGTTGTGAATCAATCCGATTTCGCCATTGCTCAAGCTCTTCAGGTTTAAGCAAGCTCGCGATCGCCGGTTGAAAATTGGTGGTGGGGTTCGTGGCATAGGTCGGCTTAATGACCTGCGTATGCAAGTCAGGGGCAATATCTTTCCAGGCTGCGATTTCACCGCACCACCACGTATTGAGCGAGGGCATCTTTAAAGGCTCGTTCAACAAATATTCTGACATCGCCGGCAAAAACCCTTGCACGGCTGGTGACTCTAGAAAACTCGTGCCAAGGGCATTGGCCATCACCACACTGCCCGCACGAATCGCCTGCAACAAGCCTGGTACCCCTAGACTCGAATCTGCACGTAACTCTAAGGGGTCACAAAAGTCATCATCTAAGCGGCGCAATAAACCATGAATCCGTTGCAAGCCATGCATCGTTTTTAAATAGAGCTTATCGTCGCGCACGGCCAAATCGGCGCCCTCGACGAGCGGCAAACCAAGATAGCGAGCTAAATAAGCATGTTCAAAATAGGTTTCGCTGTAAGGCCCAGGCGTCAATAGCGCAAAACGAGGTGTCCCTTGAGCAATCGTACTTGCCGCGCTTGCCATAGAATCAAGCAGTCGCTTATAACTTGAAGCGACATGCTGCACGCGCATCTCGCGATACGCTTCTGGAAACACGCGCGATACCGTCAACCTGTTTTCAAGCACGTAACCTAAACCCGATGGTGTTTGGGTACGCTGGCCGATCACCCACCACCGCCCATCGGGCCCACGGGCGATGTCAAACGCAACAACGTGCAAATAAATACCGCCCAGGGGCTTCACACCTTGCATGGCACGCAGATATCCTGGGTTACCCAGGACCAGTGCCCCCGGCAGATAGCCCCCGCGAATCAACCGCTGCTCGCCATACACGTCTTGCAAAATGGCATTCAATAACTTGGCACGTTGCTGCAAACTAGTCGCAATCCCGCGCCAATCAGCCGGCGAAATAAGTAAGGGCAAGGCGTTCAGCGACCACGGGCGTGTTTGGCCCTGCTGGTCACCGTAAACGTTATACGTGATCCCGTTTTGCTGAATCAGGCGATCAATCGTCTCTGTGCTTTGCTGCAGCCCAGCAATTCCGGCCTCGCCGAGATAGCTAAAGAATGTTTGCCAGGGTTTGTGCAACTGCCCGCCAGTGTCACGCAACTCGTCGTAATGACCAAGCTTGACCGGCGCAGCAAGATTGCGCGCCAACAAAAACACTTGCTCACGCAGTTTTTGCTCGTGCACGACAGACTCTTGCGTAGACATAGTGTCAGAAGACATGAAGACTTAAATTCTAAATTATTGTGTGCGGCGTAAATCGAGTGTAAATGGAAATTCTGAAACAGTGGCGCTCGGCTGTAACGTGATGTGGCCAGGCGTATGTTCAAGTCTAAAAAATCTTGCGCGCCGACGACTTTCTGCTTCAAACGAATTAATCGGTAAGGTATCGTAACTTCGACCTCCCGGATGCACCACGTGATAGCGGCAGCCCCCGAGCGAACGCGATAGCCAATTGTCCACCAGATCAAAGGTCAGCGGTGCATGCACACCAATTGTCGGATGCAGTGCGGAAGGTGGACTCCAGGCGCGATACCTGACGCCAATCACAAACTCACCCTCAATGCCCGTTGGCTGCAAGTTTGGCGCAACACCATTCACAGCAATGACATAGCGATTATCCGTAAAGCCTGACACCTTGAGCTCGAGGCGCTCAACAGAAGAGTCGACATAGCGCACCATGCCACCTCCACCGCCTTCTTCGCCCATCACGTGCCACGGCTCAAGAGCCGAGCGCAACGTGAGCTGCATGCCTCGTAACTCTGTATGACCAATCAATGGAAACCTAAATTCCAGATGTGGCTCGAACCATTTTTTTTCAAAAGCAAACCCGGCACGCTTTATTTCAGCCAGAACATCTTCGAAATCCATTTGAATGAAGGTCGGCAACATGAACCGGTCATGCAGTTGCGTCCCCCACCGCGTCAAGCGCGTTTTACCTGGGGCACGGTACGGTGTTTTCCAAAACCACGCCACCAGTGCACGGATCAACAACTGCTGGACCAAACTCATTTGGGCATGAGGTGGCATTTCGAAACCACGCAGCTCAAGCAGACCAAGCCGACCCGTCGGACCATCAGGTGAATATAGTTTATCGATACTAAATTCGGATCGATGGGTGTTTCCTGTGACATCGATCAGGATGTTGCGCAAGGCACGATCGATCATCCAGGGCCGGCAGCCCCCAGGCTGCTGTTGTTGTCGCTCAATTTCTTGCATCGCAATTTCTAACTCATAGAGTTGATCATTGCGTGCTTCATCTACTCTAGGTGCCTGGCTGGTGGGCCCAATAAACAAGCCCGAAAACAGGTACGACAACGAGGGATGGTTATGCCAGAAGGCTAACAAACTCGACAATAGATCTGGGCGACGCAAAAAAGGGCTATCCGTCGGCGTGGCGGCCCCCATGACAAAATGATTGCCGCCCCCTGTGCCGGTGTGCCGGCCATCGTTCATGAATTTTTCACTACTTAAGTGCGTAGCGTGCGCCGCTTGATAAAGAAATTCAGTGTGCTCTACCAGTTCATTCCAATTTTTTGCGGGATGAATATTGACCTCGAGCACCCCGGGGTCAGGCGTGACTTGTAGAACGGTAAGCCGCGGATCGCGCGGCGGGGCGTAGCCTTCAATCACAACCTTCAGTGCAAGCTCGCACGCCGTGACTTCTATCATCGCAAGCAAGGCCAAATAGTCATCGAGCCGTTTAAGTGGCGGCATAAAAACATACAGGACTGAACACTGCGGCTCAGTAAACTCTAGCTTAGGACCATTGCTGCGGTTTGGATTGCGCACCTCGACGCACAGCGCTGTTCGGGTCAACTCACCTGCCGACTTAAACTTTTCAGGCGGCTCCGTCCTGTCTGCTGATCGTTGTGCTTTAGCATGACTGCTCAGCTCACCGCGTGAAGAAACAGTCCCTTGCATGCGCAATGTCGCCGCGCTTGGTAACGCATTGCGCAAAGCAAACGGATCGGCATCGGGCGCCAGGGGTCGCTCGGTGTTCTTCACCCACGGCAACGAGTCAAGCGGCAGACGATAGCCCATCGGGGAGTCTCCCGGAATGAGATGCATTCTGTCGTCACGCAAGAACCAGGGGCCCGTGCGCCAACGAGGCTGTGTGCCCTCTTGCCCATCATGCGCCGCCAGCGGCAACACATAACCCACTGGGGTGGCGAGCTGATTAGAAAAGACACGCCTGAGCCGGGCACGCTCCATCTCATCATCAAGCCGAGCGTCAAACGGATCAACGTTGACCGGGAGCGTACGCTCACGCCACAAATAATAAAAAGTATCTTCGTACGCGGGCTGTACGTATTTTTGTTCGAGTCCCAGTTTTTCTGTCAGCGTATTGAGAAAGCGCTTTGCATCTTCGGTCGTGTAGTGCTGCTCTTCCCGTTCGTCGGCAAACAGCGTGGGGTCGCTCCAGCACGTCTGGCCGTCGGTGCGCCAGTAGGCCGATAAAGACCAGCGGGGCAATTGTTCACCTGGATACCACTTACCCTGCCCAAAATGCAAAAAGCCGCCTGCACCATAACGGTGCCGCAACTTCTGCATCAGTGCCAAACCCAGGCCGCGTTTCGTCGGGCCAAGAGCCTCAGTATTCCACTCTGCCCCATCACGGTCGAGCGCCGACACAAAGGTCGGCTCGCCCCCCATCGTCAGACGCACGTCTTGCTCAGTGAGATCGACGTCCACCTTGCTTCCTAACGCTGCAATGTGTTGCCACTGCTGGGTGTCATAAGGCTTAGTGACTCTGGGCGATTCAAACACGCGCAACGCTGACATTTGGTGCTCGAATTCAACCTCACACTCATCAAGCGCACCAGAGATGGGCGCAGCCGAAGACGGCTCAGGCGTACAGGCAATCGGTATATGCCCTTCACCCGCTAACAGGCCAGACGTCGCATCCAGACCAATCCAACCGGCACCAGGCAAATACACTTCACACCAGGCATGCAAGTCCGTAAAGTCTTGCGCCGCCCCGGTTGGGCCATCAACCGCCTCGACATCAGGCTTGAGCTGAATCAAATACCCCGAAACAAAGCGTGCTGCCAGCCCAAAATGCCTGAACACCTGAACCATCAACCAGGCTGTGTCGCGGCACGATCCCGAGCAAAGCGTGAGCGTTTCTTCAGGCGTTTGTACCCCTGGTTCCATTCGAATCGTATAGCTCACTTTACGATGCAATCGCGTGTTGATCTCAACTAAAAAATCGATGCTGCGCCGCGCGCGGTGCGGCATATTTTTCAAAAACGTCGTAAGTTTTGGCCCGACCGGCTCTGCGCGCAGATAGGGCGCCAAGTCTGCCTTCAGGTCCGCCGCATACTTAAACGGAAACGTTTCGGCAGCAGGCTCGAGAAAAAAATCAAAGGGGTCGTAAACCGACATTTCGGCCACAAGCTCGACTTCAACCTGAAATTCACGTGTTTTTTCAGGAACCACCACGCGCGCCAAATAATTCGCAAAGGGGTCCTGTTGCCAATTTAAAAAATGGCTGACCGGCGTCACACGCAACGCGTACGACAAAATTCGGGTACGACAGTGCGGCGCTGGCTTTAACCGAATCACCTGGGGACCCAGGTTAATCAGTTTGTCGTAGCGATAGGTCGTAACGTGATGAAGTGAAACATGGATTGGCATACCTCAGACTTAGCAATAAGTGTGCCAGTCGGCCAGGCCAACATCTTTGATGGCATGAAATTTGCTTTGCCTAGACAAGCACTCTTCGAGTCGTGCGTAATACCTATCTTTGTCGGCGATTCACTACGGTCAAAGGCGACCCTCATGCAAGATCTAGCGCGACCAATAGCGTTTGACGAAATGGTAGACACCAGCGGTGGGCGTCCAACCCCTGGCGCCTGTCCTAGCAAAAGCGCTCGGGCGCATTACCGAGGCTTTGCTAGATGGCTCGCCGAACAACCCGAACGCCTGCTGCAAACGCGTCGCGATGAGGCCGAGCTGATCTTCAGACGCGTTGGGATCACCTTTGCCGTGTACGGGGACTCGGACGGGACCGAACGCACAATCCCGTTTGATATTGTCCCGCGCATTTTTCCGGCAGCTGAATGGGCAACGCTTGAGCGAGGCCTGAAACAGCGGGTGCT
>CALQNE010000071.1 GCA_943331855.1 Bordetella parapertussis | reverse complement strand
GCGCTGAAGCCGTCGCGCGCTCGGCACCAGACGGCTACACCGTTTTTGTCACCTCTGCCTCTATTCATTCGTTGAATCCGAGCTTGTTTAAGAACCTGCCCTACGAGACCGAACGTGATTTTGCCTCGGTCGGAGGGGTCATGGAGGCCTATTACACATTATTGGTCGGTGAGACCTTGCCTGTGAACAGCGTCCAAGAGCTGAGTGCTTGGCTCAAAGCAAACCCAGAAAAGGCATCATTTGGTTGGGGCGCGACCGTTGGGCAAATTGCCGGCGCGACCTTTTTAAAACAAACAAATACGAGCGCGACGGGCGTGCCTTACAAAAGCAGCCCCCAGGCGGTGACCGATTTGATCGGGGGCCAAATCAAATTTATGTTCAATGATGTCACAACGTCTAAGGCACATTTAGGGCAACAAAGGCTCAAGGCCTTGGCAGTGACTTCGCCTGAGCGCATCGTTGGACTCGAAAATGTGCCCACCATGGCGCAGGCGGGCGTCCCAGACTTTGAAATGACGACTTGGGTTGGCATGCTGGTGCCCAAAAATACCCCCTCAGCAGTTATTCAAACCTTAAGCACCGCGTTGCTCAAAACGGTGGCCTTGCCTGAAGTGGCCGCACGCATGCAGTCGTGTTGTTCTGCACGGATGCTGATTAAAAGCCCTGAAGCGTTTGCGCAATACATGAAAGACGATCGCGCACGCTGGGCCAAAAAGATCAGTGATGCGGGCGTGCAACCTGAATAAACAGGGGTAGAACCGAGTCGCGCCATCCCGTATGATCGGCTGCAATCAAAATAAAAAACGAACGAACAATCGATTCGATACTGGAGACACCCATGAATGACCGCCTCGAACTGCGTACGCTCGGCCAAAGCAAGCAACAAGAACTCTTTGGCACGACACCTCCTCAGTCCAGTCACGCCGCGTTC
Source organism: Bordetella parapertussis (assembly GCA_943331855.1). Taxonomy (GTDB): domain Bacteria; phylum Pseudomonadota; class Gammaproteobacteria; order Burkholderiales; family Burkholderiaceae_B; genus Zwartia; species Zwartia parapertussis_H. The sequence goes on along the minus strand of CALQNE010000071.1, from coordinate 12,433 downwards.
GATCAATTCGAGCAAGAATTTGTTTTTGGTCGAGTCTGGTCAAGGCCTGGCCTTGATTTACCCTCGCGCATGATTGCAACGCTGTCTGCGCTCTGCGTGGGCCGCAGACTTTCTACACTAGAGAGCTATATCGACGCTGCGCTCGATGCGGGTTTAAGTGCGCAAACGATCAATGAAATTTTTATGCAATGTGGCATCTATGCAGGCTTTTCAACCACGACCAAAGACTGCCTCGCGTTATCTCAGCGCGTCTTTGATGCACGTGGTGTCTCTTTGCCAGACATGCCGAGTCGCGACGACGCGTTAGCCTTGGTCGCCCAAAGAGGGCAAGAAGTCATGACGACCCTTCATGCAGAACGCAGACATGTTGGTTACGCCAACCCCGAAAACTCAGTTGCCTCGACCTTTTATCCTGATGTCGTTCAGTTTTGCTACGGCGAGCTATGGAAACGACCCGGTATGGAGATGCGCGAGCGCGCGATTTGTGCGATTGCCTCATTCACCGCGTTAACGTTTTCAGGTCTCGTCACCAAGTTTGCCAAAGCGGGCCTAAATTGCGGCCTGACTCAAAACGAAGTCGTCGAGGTTGTGATTCAAACTGGTCCGTACACGGGACTTGCACCTGTGTTGATGGGACTCAGTGCGATCAGCGCATAACCTTACCCGACGCCACGATTGTGGCAGCACTAAAAGTCAAATGTATTTAAGCTATTTTTTTTTATGAGGCGTCCATGTACAAAGCCCTTTCACGACATTCGCTCTATGCAGCGGTGACTTTGCTGTTTTCGTGTCACGCTGCTGCAGAAATCACACGCCTCGAAGTGACGTCGACCCAGCCCTACGGCACCTTTCGTTCAGGGGCTTACACGATCATGCACGCGACACTGCACGGACAATTGTCACCCACAGAAAAAATTCCGGGTCTTGATCGGGCGCCTGTGAACGCCTCTGGAAAAGTCGAGTATTCGACCAAGCTTGTCTTAATAATGCCATCGGACAAAACCCGCGGCAATGGTGCCTTGTTAATCGATGTGCCAAACCGCGGAAAAGCCTACGCAAGCGCACTTTACAACTCACCACGCGACGAACCCTTTCAATCCGGCACCTTCGAACAAGGTACGGGTTTTTTACAAGACAACGGATTTTCGGTGGCAGAGGTCTATTGGGAACTTGGCCAAGGTGCGAATCTACCTTCATTTAAAGATGCAGAGGGCAAGCAACGGTTCGTAGAGGGCGTTGGCTTTGCCATCATGCGCGATGCCGGAATTTTTTTGTCGCACGCAGCAAAAGATTCAAGCGGTAACGCAAATCCGCTTGCCGGAATGATTAGCCGCACTCTTGCAAGCGGTAAATCACAAACCGGACGTTTTCTGAAAAGCTTTTTACTCAACGGCTTCAACATGGCCGGACAGCAGCGTGTCTTTGACGGCATGCACGTCTTTGTTTCAGGCTCGGGGCTTTTGCCGATTATGCAAACGGGCACGGGTCCTGAATCAAGTGCAAACGGCACACCGAACTTCAATGACCCTGACATGCCAGGCGTACACGACGATCTTCTCACGATCGGCGAGATTACAGCGCGGGTCGTTGCGCGCGGCGAAGTCGCCCCTAAGATGGTTTTGATCACCACCTCAACCGACTATTATTCTCTGCGTGCGTCGCTCGGACGCACGGGTGCTGAGGGCGATACCGATCAGCCGATACCTGAAAACGTTCGCATGTATGACATCGCAGGCTCGTCGCATGTTTTGATTCCGATCAAACCCGACCACTGCAAGCTGTCGCAAGGTGTACTAGACTGGACACCGATTTCGCGGGCGACTTTTTTAAAGCTCGATCAATGGGCGGGTTCGAATCGGCAGCCCCCGGCCAACCAACTTATGACCCTTGAGCGCGCGCAAGCGGCTCCACCGGCACTTCGCGCACCGAACAATCTTCCCAAAGCGATCATTCAGGTCCCTAAACTCGATGCTGACGGTAACGCCTTAGGCGGGGTCCGGCTACCCGACTTCGTCGCACCGCTTGGCACGCACGGCGGACAAAACTCCCCCGAAACGCGCTGCAGCTTGATGGGTTCGTATATCCCTTTTGCCAAGGACGCCAACCAACGGGCAACAAATAATGACGCAAGGCCGTCAGTCGCCGAGCGTTACAAAAATCGAGACGATTACGTCAATCGCATCCGGGGAGCCTCGCTTGACCTGATTAAAGCCGGATTTTTATTACCCGCCGATGCCGCAGTCATTATTCAAGCAGCCGCGGCCACCAAAGCCTTTGGTGAACCCAAGCCCAATCCCAACGCGCGCTGAAGGCCTTGACCCGTGGCTCGCTGACCAAAGAAATTACGCGAAACTGACAAATTTCTCGACGCTAAACTTTACGATCTTAGGGAATAACCCTAGGTTATTCGGAAGCGCTGAGATCTATACTCATGCGTCATAGTTCTGTCATGGTTTTTATTTTATTTCAGTGAGGAGACCTTCATGAGTGCAATCAAGCCAGCAGTCAATGCGGTAAAAGCTCGCCGTAAATTTTTAACCGGCGCCACTGCGGCCGGTGCAGGCATGGCTACCTTGGGTTTCCCCATGGTGTCAAATGCCCAAACCGTTAACTTCCGCTTTCAATCAACTTGGCCCGCGAAAGACATTTTTCATGAGTACGCGCTCGACTACGCAAATAAAGTGAACTCGATGTCTGGCGGCCGCCTCAAAATCGACGTGCTGCCAAGCGGCTCAGTCGTCGGCGCCTTCGGTCTACTTGACGCGGTGTCAACCGGTACACTCGACGGTGGTCACGGCGTGTTGGCCTACCACTATGGCAAAAGCGCTGCGCTGGCACTCTGGGGTTCTGGACCTGCCTTCGGCATGGATCCCAACATGCTGCTCTCTTGGCATCAGTACGGTGGCGGCAAGCAGTTGCTTGAGAAAATCTACGCCGGCCTGAAAATGGATGTTGTGTCATTTGTTTCTGGCCCAATGCCGACTCAACCACTTGGCTGGTTTAAAAAGCCAATTACCAAAACTGAAGACTTCAAAGGGCTCAAGTTCCGCACTGTCGGGCTGTCGATTGAAATCTTCAACGCGATGGGTGCATCTGTTCAAGCTTTAGGCGGTGCAGATATTGTGCCTGCAATGGATCGCGGCGTGCTTGATGCTGCTGAGTTCAATAACGCGTCTTCAGATCGTGCACTAGGTTTTGCTGACGTTTCAAAAGTCTGCATGCTGCAAAGTTTTCATCAGTGCTCAGAGCAGTTCGAAATCCTGTTCAACAAAAAGAAATATGATGCGCTGCCCGCTGATCTAAAATCGATCATCAACGTTACAGCTGAAGCTGCTTCAGCCGAAATGTCGTGGAAAGCCGTCGATCGTTACTCTGCTGACTTTGTTAAATTGCAAACCGAAGACAAGGTCCGTTTCTACCAAACGCCTAAGTCTATCCTTGAAGATCAACTCAAGGCTTGGGACGCGATCATTGCCAAGAAGTCGGCTGAAAATGCAGATTTCAAAGCTGTCCTTGAATCGCAACGTGAGTTTGCCCGCCGTGCTGGTCGGTGGCAGAACTTTACCAACGTCGATTACAGAATGGCTTACGACCATTACTTTGCACCTAAGAAGTCTTAAGCACCTGCAGGTTTGACCAATAATCCGGATAGTCGCCTATCCGGATTATTTTTTGCCGTTAAATCGCAAAATTGAAGCAGATCATGGAAACAAAAAGAGATTTTAAAAAACTGATGCTTGTCGTCGACGAGATCAGTACCTTCGTTGGCAAGGGCTCGGGATGGCTCATCATCTTGTTGATGGTGATGGTGTGTATCGACGTGTTCAGGCGCTACATTCTCAATGCACCCTCAGCATGGATTGGCGAACTGTCCGTGATGTCATATGGTGCCGTCATCATGCTGTCAGGTGCGTACACCCTGGCCCAAAATGGCCATGTCCGGGGCGATTTTTTGTACGGCTCGATGAAGCCGCGCACGCAAGCGACTTTTGATTTGATTTTGTACATCGTCTTTTTCCTCCCCGGTGTGACTGCGCTGTGCTACGCCGGTTACACGTTTGCGGCGGACTCATGGCGCATTGGCGAGCACACAACGCAAATCGCCAATGGCCCACCGGTCTATCACTTTAAGTCTTTGATCCCAATAGCCGGCGGCTTCTTGCTTCTGCAAGGCTTCATCGAGATGATTCGTTGCGTCATTTGCCTGAACACTGGCGAATGGCCAGAGCGCCTAAAAGACGCCGAAGAAATTGATGTGGTCGAACAGCAGCTACAAGCGTCAACCTATGTTGACGAAGAATCAAAGAATATGGCCATTGCACGCGCCAAAACGATTGATGAAGAGGCCCACCATCGCATTGGTGGCCTGAAAGGAGACAAGTCATGAGTGATCCGTATCTCGGCCTCTTGATGCTAGGCCTGATTGTTGTTGTCATTATGTTGGGCTTTCCTACCGCCTTTACCCTGATGGGCTTGGGGATGGCCTTTGGCTTTTTTGCTTTTTATGATCCAAGTGACGTCTGGACAAACAATAAAATCTTTGCTCTGATGGTTCAGCGCACCTACGGAGGGATGACGAACGACACGCTATTGTCGATTCCGCTCTTTGTACTGATGGGCTACGTCATGGAGCGTGGTGCCTTAGTCGACAAGATGTTCCATAGCGTTCAACTCGCTTTTAGAGGCATGCCTGCCTCACTCGCGGTTGCAACCTTGGTTATTTGTACGTTCTGGGGTATTGCCAGCGGCTTAGTCGGCGCGGTTGTGGTTCTGATGGGCGTGATTGCGCTCAAGCCCATGCTCAATGCGGGCTACGACGTGCGCTTGGCCAGTGGTGTCATCACTGCCGGAGGTACGCTCGGCATCCTGATCCCGCCCTCGGTCATGATTATTGTGTACGCTGCGGTGGCCGGTCAATCCGTAGTCAAGCTGTACGCCGCTGCCATGCTGCCAGGATTTTTTCTGGCGTTGCTGTATTTAATCTATGTCATCGGTTGGGCACTCATTGATCCAAAGATTGCGCCAAAACTGCCACCCGAGCAATTGAAGGTCCCGATCCCTGCGCCAGTCGCTTACCTACGGGATCATTACTCGGCCAACTTGTTGATCGCAACCGTTAAGGCTGCCTTCGCTCCCGGACCTTTACTCAACGCGCCCGAGGGTACGCGCGTGACCTATGGCCGCATTATCAAGAACCTGATTTCTGCGCTGTTTCCGATGATCATGACGATCGCGCTCATCGCCGGTACCTGGTGGTATGTGGTCATTCATCCCAAAACCCAATTCGACGAAGCCCAAGCGGTGCTTGTTCTGGCTAAGCCACTTTCTGGCCCCACCTCACAAGCGCCGGCTAAAGCGCAAGAAGAAGTGTTGGTCGAAATCGGTGCTGACAGCGCAACAAGCTCGCGCTCGTCGAGCAGCAGCGGTGGCCTCATTGCTTTGGATGCGGATCCCGAAAACGCTGACAGTCAAAAAGCAGACGTCTACACCCCACCTTCTAGTAACTTTTATCTCTACTTCTGGATTACGTCGTTTCTGACCGTACTGCTGCTGATCAACTATTACCGCAAATTAAAAGATGAACAGTTTGAAATCCTGAAGCTGCTGGTTGAGTCGGTCATGCCGTTGGGGATTTTGACTGTGGTGGTGCTGGCGGTCATCTTGCTGGGGATCACCACGGCAACTGAGTCTGCGGCAATTGGTGCGGCCGGCGCGTTCTTACTGGCCTGGTCATCGGGCGCGTTCACGTTTGAGCGCATGAAACAAGCGGTGTTCTTAACCACCAAAACAACTTCGATGGTTTGCTGGTTATTTGTCGGCTCTGCCTTGTTCTCTGCGGTCTTCGCGATTTTAGGCGGGCAACAAATCATTGAGACCTGGGTGCTGAGTATGAATCTCTCACCACTGCAATTTATGCTGCTGTCACAGGCTTTGATTTTTGTTCTGGGCTGGCCACTTGAATGGACTGAAATCATCGTGATTTTTGTGCCAATCTTTTTGCCAATGCTCACGCATTTCGGCATTGATCCCATTCTGTGGGGGACCTTGGTCTTTGTAAACCTGCAAGCCGCTTTCTTGTCACCACCTGTAGCCATGTCGGCGTTTTATCTGAAAGGCGTGGCACCACCGCACGTCACCTTGAATCAGATTTTTGCTGGCATGATGCCTTATATGTTTATCGTGATTATTTGCATGGCGATCATGTACGCATGGCCCGGCATGACCTTGTGGCTCCCTAAATATCTATACGGCGGTGGTTGAAAAAAATATGTCACCTGAAGCTAAACTTAAAGAGCTTGGGCTGCAATTGCCCACTCCCCCTACTCCCATTGCAAGCTATGTGCCCTGGCGCAGGGCCGGTCAGTTACTTTACCTCTCGGGTCAAGGCCCACGCGACGAAGCTGGCCAAATCAGCATCGGGCGCTTGGGACGTGACTGCTCGGTTGAACGCGGCTACGCCGACGCGCGTTGTGTTGGCTTGCAACTCTTAGCGACGATACGCGCAGCAATCGGCTCACTTGATCATGTCGAAGCAGTCATCAAGCTGTTGGGCATGGTTAACGCCGAGCCTGACTTTGGTGACCAACCCAAGGTCATCAACGGTTGCTCTGATATTTTGGTCGAAGTGCTTGGCGAGCGCGGCAAACATGCCCGCTCGGCCGTAGGAATGGGTTCGCTGCCCAATGGGATGACGGTTGAGGTTGAGGCGATTATTTTGATCAAAGATGGGTTTTAGCCTTTGGTACCGAATCTTTTGCGATTAAAAATCTCGGCACTCACAATCCCTAGTCTCCTTGTGGTATTTTAAAGTCCTTACAAAACCAATTTAGACAAGCCATGAACACTTCAGCAACTATTCAACGCGTTGATGCCATTATTGTTGGCTCGGGCTTTGCAGGCATGTACCAACTTCACAGCCTGCGCGACAAACTGGGGCTAAACGCCAAGGTCATCGAACGCGGTGCGGGCGTGGGCGGCACTTGGTACTGGAATCGCTATCCTGGAGCGCGCTGCGACTCTGAAAGCCACACCTACATGTACTACTTTTCACAAGAGCTTGTGCAAGAGTGGGAATGGTCAGAGCGCTATCCGCAGCAGGCTGAAATCTTACGCTACATGAATTTTGTCGCGGACAAACTCAAGCTGCGCTCAGACATTAAACTGAACACTGCCATGACTCAAGCGCATTTCAACGAGTCAACAAATCGCTGGTTAGTGACAACCGACACGGGCGAGCAATACGACGCTCAGTTCTTAATCACCGCGGTTGGGTGCCTATCTAACGCCAACGTGCCTAAAATCCCAGGCATCAGTGACTTTAAGGGCGACTGGTATCACACGGGTCAGTGGCCACACGAAGGCGTTGACTTCACGGGCAAGCGAGTCGGCATTATTGGCACCGGTTCAACCGGTATTCAGGCCATCCCGGTCATCGCGGCTCAAGCCAAGCATCTCACTGTTTTTCAGCGCACAGCAAATTACAGCCTGCCCGCGCGTCACCACCCCTTGACCCCAGAGTTTAAAAAGTACGCCAAAGAGCACGCTGCCGATATTTACAAGGTCATGACTTCGAATACAAACGGTCATGCTTTCTATATTGAAGATCGTTCAGCCGTTGAGACGCCTGCCGATATTCGGCAAAAGACCTACGAAGACAAGTGGGAAATGGGCGGTTTTCAATTCAGGGCCTCTTATCGTGATCTGTTAACCGACGATGCAGCGAACAAAACTGCCGCTGACTTTATCCGCGAAAAGATTCGCGGAATTGTCAAAGACCCAAAAATGGGCGAAATCCTGTCGGATATCGACCACCCATTTGCGGGCAAGCGCCCACCGATTGATGATCATTACTTTGAGACCTACAACCGCGACAACGTTGCGCTTGTCGATCTGCGCTCGGCGCCCATCGAAAAAATTACGGCTAAAGGTATTAAAACCACAGAGCAAGAATACGAAGTCGACATCATCGTATTTGCCACAGGTTTTGATGCCATGACAGGGTCACTGGTCAGACTGGATATTGTGGGTCGTAATAAACGCACATTAAAAGACTACTGGAGTGCCGGCCCCCGCACTAATTTGGGGCTTCAAGTACCTGGTTTTCCAAATATGTTCACCATCACAGGCCCAGGTAGCCCCTCGGTGCTCAGCAATATGCCGCCCACGATCGAGCAACACGTCGAGTGGATCAGCGACTGCATCAGCAAAATGAAGGCAAAAGGCTTGACCTGCGTCGAAACAAGCGAAGCTGCGAGTGAAGCCTGGCAAAAAGAGGTTGATCGTGCTGCCCAGGCAACCCTGCTACCGAAGGTCAAACACTCTTGGTATCTGGGTGCAAACGTGCCCGGCAAGCCACAAGTGTTCATGCCTTACGCGGGTGGCTTTGCGCACTACCGCACGATTTGCGACAAGGTGGCGAGCGAGGGCTACAAAGGCTTTGAAATGAGCTGAGCGCCCTGCGCGCAAGCTCAACGACTACGCAGACTAAATATATCTTTATTTTAGGTAATATTTAGGCTGATTTCCAGGCAGGTTGGTACTCATCCCTAGTAGTGCGATAATCGCATTACTAGGGATTTCTACTTACCTTTCACCATTTTTCTCATCCACGACTAAGGTTCTGCGTTCATGGCACAAAATCTCGATCTGCTGAAAATCGCTCAAGAAGAGCAAAACGGCGACCTCTTTAAAATGCTTGATGGCATTTATAAGCGCTCAGCCATTAAACCTACCGATTGCGCCGATGCAATCATCTGGGAAGGCGGCAGCACCGCTGGCGGCGTTAAACCCGTTGCCCATGCTTTCACCGATATGTTTGCCCTGAATGGCACCCTGATGGCGCTAGACGTCTTAGGCCTGCCGTTTTTAGGCGTTCCGATGATGGCGCAGTTTCGTCACGACAGCAAACTCGCTTCACTTGAGTGGTTTGGCAAACTGGACTACACCGCCCTGAAGTGGTCGACTGCAGGCGACTTTATGGTCAACGAAGGCGGTAAAAAAGTTGTAGTGAATGGCAAGTCAGCAAATGCGCCTTTGCGCACCGCTGCTGGCGTTTATTGCAACGTACGCCCTTACGGTGGCATCACCAGCATTCGCTTTATGCCAGGCCTGCCTTACTCGCAAGATAAAAAGAAATTCAAAGTTGATCCCGCAACGGGCGTGATTCATTCTGAAATGAACACCCCGGGTATCCGCATGGCGTATGCAGCACGTCTGTTCTTGAAGATGGTTCACGAAACCGGTCAAATCGGCCGCGTGGCCACCAAACCAACCCAAGCACAAGAAGACGCGGTCAACGCCGGCATCATGCGCTGGTTGTTACAGGGCACCAAGTTCAAGCTCAAGCGTCAGTACACCGTTGACGCTTATGAAGAGCACCGCGCGAACGTTGACGCGATCGTTGCCTTATTGCCCAAAGACTTCAAAGCCGGTATGGAAAACTGGGGTGGCGACATTTACGAACACATCTCAGACACAAACTTCGGCTTGTTGCTGCATGACATGATTCGTCAACGCCCTTGCATCGTTTACGCAACCGACCTGGACGGCGACCGCCTGACAGACTTGATGGCCGATGCGCCTGACGTCTTGCGCGACTGGGGTCAAATCGTGATCGACCGCGTTGGCGCCAAAGTTGACATGAAAAAACTGTGGGTTGAAATGGGTTACACCATGACCAACGGCAAAGACATGACCAGCGTGATGTATCGCGTGCATGGCGCTCCGATCTATGAACAGACTCTGGGCTCAGCCGATGCAATGTTGTTACGCTTGCTGGATGGTGACGAGACGGTCGGTGGCGAAAAGCAACCTTACGATCCACGCATTCACTTTGTGTTGATCAACGAGGCTTATAAGGCAGCCAACCCAGGCAACAAGCAATTAGCTGACTGGCTCGATGCGCAACTTGCCACCTTTGACAAAATCTATGGCGAGTCGCGTCCTCGTTATTTGGATGGCTATGCAAAACTGAAGGCTGCGATTAAGCCTTGGGGTACTGCTTAAGTTGATTAAAAGGGCGCTTTAAGAGTTCTCTTATTGCGCCCGCCTTATGACTTTCGATCATCAGAAAACTGATGTTTCACATGCGCTGGCGCCGAAGTTGCGCGTGCAGGTTGAATTAAGAAACCGAACAGACGTTTCTCAATACCCGTCGGTGTACGCGACAGTAAACCTTGTGGCCGCTTAAGAATCACGATTACGATAATCAAGCCGTACACAATCAAACGATATTCTTTAGCAAAGCGCAACGCTTCAGGAAGCGCCGTCAGCAAGATTGCACCCAGCACCGGGCCCCACATCGTTTGCATGCCGCCAAACAGCAAGAAAATAATAAAGTTAAGCGATACAAAAAACCCGAGATCATGGGGGCTGACCACTAAAACGTAATTGGCTTGAATAGCACCCGCAATACCAATCAAGGTAGCGCCTAACGCGAACGTAATCGTGCGCAACTGTGCCAACGACACGCCCATCGCAGTGGCGGCAACTGGATCATCACGAATCGCACGTGCAGCGAAACCTAAGCGCGAGCCATCAAAGCGCCAGGTCACATAAAGTGCAACGAGCGTACCGACAATACAAGTTGTGATCGTGGTGTTTGCGGCGATACCGGTAAAACTATTTGCGCCGCCGATGTACTCCCAATTAAAGGCCAGCACCGACAAAGCCTCACCGAACGCGATCGTTGTGAGCTTTAAAACAAAGTCGCGCATCTTCAAGGTCAGAATCGCCAGCAGCGCCCCCACCAAGGCACCCGCCAAGCCCGCCATTAATAAGGCAGGCGGAAACCACCAACCCATTTTGACCGTCAAAATTGCGGATAGATAAGCGCCGACGCCTGCAATCGCAGCAGTGGCCATCGACAATTGGCCTGACATCGCAATAATGTACAGACCCAGCACCTGCATGACGCTGAGCAATGTGAAAATCAGAATAGGTTCTAGAAAGTTATACATGCGCTATACCTTAGTGTGAGTAAGAGCCAAACAGACCATTCGGCCGAAAATACAACACACCGATTAATACAAAGAACGCGACCGCATCTTTTAAACTTGAAGACACATAGCCCGTAACGAGTGCCTCGATTACACCAATCCCCAGGCCCACCACCATCACCCCTTCGAAGTAGCGATTTCCTGCGACCAACATGCAGGTAAACGCCTTTAAGCCGTACAGCAAGCCCACGAACGCCCACGCTGAACCATAGAGTGTGCCGACCGAAACAGCCGCAACGCCACCCATCAAAGAGGCGATCACAATGGTGACCGAGCACACAAGCCCAACGTTAATACCAAAGGCTGCCGCGACATCGGGCCGCTCTGCAATCGCACGGGTCGCACGCCCCAACTTAGTCTTGCGCACGTAGAAGCTCACGAAACCCAGCAACAAGACGCATATGCCAAAATTCGCAAGCTGTCGGATCGTTAAGACGACCGGACCTAACTCGATCGACTGACGCGGTAAGAGAGTTGGATAAGCAACGGGATCGGGCCCTGCAATGATTGCCATACCATTTTGCAACATGATCGCGACACCAAGCGTGCCAATCAATGTCGACAACACATCACGGCCGCGCAAAGGCTGAATGACGGTGCGTTCAAGCACAAACCCAACGATCGCAGCACCGACGGCCCCGAGCAACACAGCACCAATAAAACCGCCTGCTGGAAATTGAGCGCCGGCCACCAAGCCTGCGAACATGCCCACCATGAAAATTTCAGGATGCGCGAAGTTAATCACGCGAAGCACGGTAAACGCTAGCGCAAAACCGAGCGCCACCACCGCATAGGTGCTTCCAATGATGAGGCCATTAGCCAATTGCTGCAAAAACAAGTCCACGATTTCTCCGGATCAACAATCTATGTCGTTCAAGCGTGTCCACCTAAGAACACTTCTTTCACCGACTCTTTGCCTGCAATCTCAGCGGCGAGGCCACTTTCAATGATCTGGCCCGTTTCAAGCAAATAGGCCCAACTCGCGACTTTGAGCGCTGCACGTGCATTCTGTTCAACCATCAAGACTGAGATCCCCATCTTGTTGATCTCACGGGCAAGCGTAAAAACATCACGCACAACCAACGGCGCCAACCCTAAGGACGGTTCATCCATCAAGATCAGTTTTGGCGCAGAGATCAACGCACGCGCAATAGCCACCATCTGCTGCTCGCCGCCCGAAAGCGATCCTGAGACTTGATCGCGACGTTCGGCCAAGCGCGGAAACCGATCAAACATCTCTTGGATACGCTGGTCAACTAAACTCTTGTCATTGACGCACCAGCCACCAAGCTTCAGGTTATCGAGCACAGAGAGTGTGTTCCAAAGCTGCCGTGCCTCAGGCACCCAGGCAATGCCCAACTCATGAATCTGATGCGGCTTAAGTTTTAGCAAATCGACATCACCATTAAAGGTGATGCTACCTTGGCGCGCTTTTT
>CALQNE010000070.1 GCA_943331855.1 Bordetella parapertussis | reverse complement strand
GTTGTTGAGAAAGTGTTTCTAACTGCCCCAGCGAACCCACTGGTTTTGTTTTATTGTTGAGTTTTTGTTGCAGCTGTGCGAATAGTGCAGGCTGGTGTAAGTCTTGAATTTTCGGTTGCTTAAAATTCATACGTTAAACCTGTGCTTCATTAAGCAATTAATTGTTTCAGAAAGTCTGCGTCGATATTGCGATCGAGGTGGTCCGACAAGCCGTCAAAGACAGCATCTAAGGTGGGTGCCTGTACACCGAACAACGCAGCCAGTACAACTGGGTCTTCAAACAAACCGTGAAGATAAAGGCCTAACACTGCCCCCGAGATGCTTTGCCAAGCGAGATCTTTGATGACTTCGCGCGCTTGACCGGCCGCTGATTGTGTATGCCCTTGATGAATTTCATAACCTCGGCACTTGATGTTAGAAAGTGCGGCCCAAGGCCCAGAGACTGAAGCAAACCGCACTTCACTGTGCCGAACGGCTTTAATCTTAGAAAACTCAGTCACGACAGACAGTAGGCCAAGCCCCTCGGCGGTACCATCAACGCCATGCGGATCGAGCATACGTTGACCTAACATTTGAAGTCCTCCGCAAATGCCCAGTACGCCACCCCCTTGCTGGACGTGGGTGTGTATAGCCGGTGCGAAGCCCTGCGCGTTTAACCAACTGAGATCAGCGCTGGTCTGCTTAGAACCTGGCAAGATTAACCAGTCATTCATTGTGAGTGTAGATAACTGATTTAGATGACGCACCCATACCAGTCGTAGATTGGGTATTTTTTTGAGAGGTTCAAATTCATCCAGATTGCTGGCACAAGGGTAGGCAATAATTGCAACCGTTCGAGCGCCTTGAGCAAAGGGCAGACTGCGATCGTCAAACAAACCGTCTTCTTCGGGTAGGCCATGTTCGCGCCAGAAAGGCAGCGTTGAGACAGTTGGCACTCCGGTTAACTTTAAAAGCTGTTCTGGAGCAGGGCTTAATAAACTGACGTCTCCGCGAAACTTGTTTAATACGAAGCCGTGAATCAGTGCTTGATCTGCTTTAGATAGCAAACTCCACGTGCCATACAAGTGCGCGAAAGCGCCGCCTCGATCAATGTCTGTGATGAGTAAACAACGCGCCTGGGCGTGCTGCGCGACCCGTAGATTGACGATGTCACGATCCATTAAATTGATTTCAGCCGGAGAACCCGCACCCTCAATGATGATGACATCATTCTCTGCGCGTAAAGCATTAAGTGCTTCAGTAATGTAAGGCCAAAGTTTTTCGCTGCGCTCGCGCCAAGGTATTTGGGTCAGTTCAGTGTTGACTTGACCGAGCAGTACCACTTGACTCATTGAATTGGCTTCAGGCTTCAAGAGCACGGGATTCATCCGTACTTCGGGAATGCAACTTGCCGCCAAGGCTTGAAAATACTGAGCAGAACCGATTTCACCCCAGCCGTGTGCGTTTGCGACGACACGCGCATGATTGCTCATGTTCTGCGCTTTAAAGGGCGCGACTTTGAAGCCCCGTTGCGTATACCAACGGCACAGCGCCGTTGCAAGCCAGCTTTTGCCAGCGCCGCTTGTGGTGCCAAGCACCATGACGCAGCGCGCGGTCATTTGTTTTCAGCTTCGAACGATGCGGGCATTAATCTTCTATCCCGCGTTGCGCAGGGATGCCCGCATCGAAGGCGTGCTTGACCATGGTCATCTCGGTGACGGTATCGGCGATCTCAATGATTTCTGCCGGACAACGGCGGCCCGTTATGACAACGTGTACTTCAGGGGGACGTGTGCGTAAGGTCTGCAGCACATCTTCGAGAGGAACCCAGCCAAAGGTAATCGGATAGGTCAGTTCATCTAGTGTCACCATAAAGAAATCGCCGCTTAAGATCGCTGCGCTTGCCTTGGCCCAGCCGTCGCGTGCAAGTTGTGCCGAATGTTCAAGGTCTTGACTCTTCCAACTAAAGCCATCGCCCAAGCCTTCGATCGGTACATTTAATTGTTCAAAGACGCGGTGTTCGCCAAAGCGCGCGCTCGGCACTTTCATAAATTGAAAAATCTTCACTGCTTTGCCGCGCCCGTGTGCGCGCATGGCCAAACCGAAGGCAGCGGTGCTCTTGCCTTTGCCGTCACCGGTATTGATGATCAACAAGCCTCTGCGTTCGCCGGTTGATTTATCGTAAGGTTTTTCGGTTGGGGGTGAAACAATTTCCATATCAAAGTATCCAGTGTTAAACGAGTTTTGGTAAGGCCACCCAGCCGCTGCCGAGAGGTTGTATCGCAATGCGTTGTTCAAAGACGTTTTCTATGTTGCTGTGTAAGCGATTGTCGTCGCGCTTGCCCATATATTGAACTTGTCCGTTAGACATCACGACCACATCATCGGCATATAGTGCGAGCGTCACGTCGTGCAAAACGCTGACTACAGTTTTGCCCTGGGCGACTAAGCCGTGCACGAGCTGTATCCAGTCGGCCTGATGGGGAGGGTCAAGATTTGCTAACGGCTCATCCATCAATAAGACATCTGCTTCAACAGCGAGTAGTCGGGCCAGCAACACGCGCTGTTTTTCGCCACCAGACAGCGTGCCAAGCCCTCGGTTGCGCCAGTCCCAGGCGTGCGTGAGTTTTAAGGCGTGCTCGACGGCTGCATGATCCGCCTGACTTTGTCCGTTCAGCCAAGATTGATACGGGATTCGACCCAGCATTACAACATCATAGGCAGTCAGATCGTCAGCGCTTTGCACCGAGCTCTGTGCAAGCCACGCGACGCGACGCGCGCGCTGTTGTGCAGCGTATTGTTTTAAGGGTTGATTGAACAGAAGTATCTCGCCTTGAAAAGGCAGAACTCCTGCCAACGCTAAAAGCAATGAAGACTTACCGGCGCCGTTGGGCCCGACAATGGCGCACCAGCGGCCCGTCGATATTTTTAGGTTCAGGCCCTTGATCACGCTGCGTTGACCGCGCTTGATCTCTAAGCTTCGTGTTTCGAAGGCGATGGGCACGGCCTTGAGCGTTGCGCTTGAATCAGTCATGCGTTGGCCCTTGATGATTCATGAGCCACATCAAATAGCCACCCCCTAGAATCGCGGTGAGCACGCCCACAGCGAGTTCTTGGGGTGCGATTAAGCCGCGCGCCAAGAGATCTGCAAGGGACAAGAGTAAGGCGCCCATCAGGCTCGCGAGCGGCAGTAGCCAAGCGTAGCGGACGCGTACAATTGCACGGACAAGATGTGGAGCCGCCAAACCAACAAAAGCAATCAGGCCTGTTTGAGCCACTGCGGTCCCGGTTGCTAAGGCGAGAATACCAATTAAGACTACACGAAGCTGGTTTAAGGGTAGGCCTAAGCTGAGTGCAGTGGCTTCGCCCAAGGCTAAGGCGTCTAAGACCCTCGATAGTGCAATGCCAGAAGCATTGCAGACTAACCAGACGACGCCCATGATTGCGCATGCCGATCCGCTGACAAAGGCTGTTGAACCGAGCATAAAGGCTTGCATGGATTGCAAAATATCAGGGTGCGTTAACGAGAGTAATGAGGTGAGCGCCCCCAGCACCACTCCGACGATCACGCCCGCTAATAAAAGTCGCAGGGTGTGCTGAACACCGCGGGCCAAACTTAAGGTTAAAAACACAGCGAGTATTGCGCCAAGAAAGGCTGCACCGGTGAGCCCGACTTTGATAAACCATTGCGTCGCGACAGGCGACAGCCCAAAACTTACCAAGACCAGTGCGACGCCCACTGAAGCGCCTGAAGCGCTGCCGAGTAAAAACGGATCGGCCAGCGGATTTCGAAAGAGCCCTTGAGCCAGAGCCCCCGCCAGACCCAGTAGTCCGCCGGCAAGCAGCGCGCCAAGCGTGCGTGGCACACGAATCTCAAAGATAATTTGCGCAGCAACCGGATCCGTCAAGAGTGTCCAGAACGGCTCAATTCCCGCACTGCCAACACTTAAGCCCGCCAGCAAGGCGGTGACGCACAGCGTGACTAAAAGACAGGCTAAAGTCGGGGCGCGTATTGAGCGTCTTGGAAGCTTGGTCGATGATCCGCTCATGAAGCGAACCTCTTTAGGCAATCCGCCATGAGCTGCGCGGCTTCAGCTAAGCGCGGTCCTGGCCGAACCAGAACGTCTTGCTCGGTCGTTGGAAACGCACAAATGTGGTTTTCTTTGACGGCCTTCAGGTTGGCCCATCCAGGGCGCTTGCGCATGTCTGCTAAGTCACGTTCGCTGATCATAATGAGATCAGGTTGTACGCGCACGACGAATTCAGGATTGATGCGCGGAAACGCTTCGGGCCGAGCCTGCAAGATGTTTTGCGCTCCAAGGCGGCTGAGCGTTTCGCCGATAAAAGACGATGGACCCGCGCCAAAAGGAGCTTGATTTACTTCGATATACACGCGAAGCCGTTGTGTGCTTGCCGGCAGACTGCGTGCCGTTGCAGTTACACCTTGATCGATATTTTGCCAAAGCTGCTGAGCGTGTTCGGGTGCAACGCCAAGCGTTTGCGCGACCTTGTCCAACAGCCGCTTGGCATCGGCGTGGTTTTTAGTTTCTAGCGCTACAACCTTTAAACCCAGGGCTTCTAGTCGTTCGGCATTGCGCGACGACTGTGCAGTGAACACCACATCCGGTTTTAAGGAAATAATCGCTTCAATATTCGGATCCATACCTCCGCCCAGAGTAGGCAAGGTCGTGACTAGCGCGGGCCAGTTTGAATAACGGTCAGTGCCAACTAAACGTGCGCATTGCTCGAGCGCACAGACGGTTTCAGTTAACGAGGGCAGCAAGGTGATGACGCGTTGGGGCGCTGCGGCCCAGTGATGTGTGACACCACGATCATCCGTTACAAACGATTGCGCGCGCGTCGTCATGGCGCCGAGGGTCAGCAGGATGAGTAGGGCACAAATTGCGTAATGTCTGGCTGTATGCCTGAAGCTGATAGGGGTATTCAAGTTGCCCCCTTAAGCATCAAAGGCAGTCCAGCGGTCATGAGTGTGACGCGCTCGCAGGTTGCTGCGACCATTTGATTCAGCAAGCCCAGCGCATCCACAAAGTCACGCACCTCTTTACCCAAAGGGATCACGCCCAGCCCAATTTCATTACTCACGACAACAACGGGCCCAGGTGCTTGCGCGATCGCAGTGCATAACTCAGTTGCATTGGTATGCCATGTGCTTAAACTATTGGCGATCGATGCTCGAGGCGTTTGTTTGCTTCCTGATGGCATGGGCATCAGTTGTGTGGTGAGCCAAAGGGTCAGGCAATCCACCACAATCAGTTTGTTGGCGTGGCTATGCGCACCGACGGTCTGCGCAAGAGCCAATGGTTCTTCAATCGTGATCATGCCTGGTACGCGTGATAGGCGATCGCGCTGATGTTGTTCAATGCGCACACGCATCTCGCCATCTAGCGCCTGCGCTGTCGCGATCAATACAGCCGAACGTGTTGGGTCGCTGCTCAGCCAGTTTTGGGCGAGCGCTTCTGCGCGGCGAGATTTGCCGCTTTTTTGACCGCCTAATATCAATTCACTGCGCACGACTTGAGTCATGTGGCGCGACCTACAACAACGGCAGAGCTCGTCACCGCCATCCCCGACGGTGCTTGAGCGTTTAAGCAGTGTGCGTTTGTGCACACTGCATCCCTGTTGGCCGGTATCCGGGCTAGCGAAGCAACCTCTGTCGCCTTCCCAGCCGTTTGTTCAGACGACCAGTGGCTATCTTGACAGAAGCGAAGCCGCAAGGCTTGTTCGCTTGACCGTTGCGGGGGCAGCGCAGGCTAGACGATCCGAGCAATCGAAGACGTCTTTCTGCTTCCCGTTGAACTGCAGCATGTGAACCACACTACGAGCACCAACGAGGCTATTTTAACGGCAAAGACTTAAGGGAGTCGCTTTCAACAAAAAAGTAGTCTAATTCAGGCAGTATCCAAAAAATGAGAGACTTTCAATGAAAACCAGCGGCAAGCTATTTTTGGCAGTGAGCCTTTTTTGTATGCAGGCCGTGAGCGCGCAAACAGGCTATCCGAATCGTCCTATTAAGCTGATCGTACCGTTTCCGGCGGGCGGCGGCACGGACATCGTTGGCCGCATTATTGTGCAGAAGTTTTCAGCCGAGCTCGATCAGACAATCGTGATCGACAATAAAAGCGGCGCGGCCGGCATGATTGGGGCTGAGCTCGCTGCTAAAGCAGCCCCCGACGGATATACGCTGTTGTTATCCACAAACAGCACGCACGTCTTAGGGCCTTTGTTGAATCCTGCAACACCCTTTAATCCCACTAAAGATTTCACGCCGATCAGCTACGCGGCGCAGTCACCTTCTATGATGATCGTGCCTTTATCGTCACCCGCTAAAACGGTAAAAGAGTTTATTCAGTACGCGCAGCAAAATCCGGGCAAACTTAATTTTGGCTCAGCGGGTACCGGTGGCATCCCCCATTTGTCTGGCGAACGGTTTCAGGCGTTGGCGGGGATCAAGTTGACCCACGTGCCTTACAAAGGCACGGCCTTGGCGATGCCCGACTTAATGGCTGGCCGGCTGGATGTGATCTTCGATAGTTTTTCGTCTGCATATCCGCATGTGCGCGACGGCAAGGTCAGGGCCCTGGGTATTTCAGCCGTTGAGCGGTCTGTGCTTGTACCTGATGTACCGATCATTGCTCAAGACCTGCCTGGCTTTATATCGTTGACCTGGTTTGGGGTGTTTGGGCCAGCGGGTTTGGCGCCTGAAGTAATTACAAAACTGAATCAGGCCTTAAATCGGGCGTTAAAAGATCCGGCCGTTGTCCAACAATTGGCCGGGGTGGGGATTGAAGCTGTGGGTGGCAGCCCGGCGGACTTCACGCAAAAAATTGCAGAAGATACCGCGCGGTGGGCAAAGGTCATTCAAGACGCAAAGATCTCACTGCAGTGACGATCTTTGCGTGCCAGATTATTTAGAGCGATGCAGAAACTGTTCAGTCAAGGCATCAAATTTGCCACAGCCAATTTGCGTTAAGACAGCATCGATTTCGCGGCGCATGATGGCAAAAACTTGATCGGCACCCTCTTGTCCTAAAGCCGCTACGGCATAGAGGGTGGGGCGACCAAAAAAGCATGCCTGTGCACCCAGGCATTTTGCTGTGATGACATCTGAACCGCGGCGCACGCCACTGTCGAGCATCACGGTCATGCGATCACCCACTGCCGCGCGAACCGCAGAAAGCATAGCAATCGGTGATGGTGCGGCGTCTAATTGGCGGGCCCCGTGGTTTGAGACGATGACACCGTCTAAGCCATGTTCAGCCGACTGAATCGCATCGTCGGGGTGCAAAATCCCTTTGATGACTAGCGGACCTTCCCATTCGCGACGGATGGCCGTGATGGTATCCCAGCTTGTCATGGGAGCGGGTGTGAGTGTGCCGTACATATCGGCGACTTCATCGGCGTTTGCACCTTCGCGCGCATACGGTTGCCAGTTGCTCATCATCGGCATACCGCCCGACTTCAGATATTGCAATAGCCAGCCCGGGCGACTGAGGGTGTCAAGCATGATCGAAGGCGTCATGCGAAACGGGCGCGTAAATCCATTGCGACGATTGCGTTCGCGGTTTGAATTCACGGGTACGTCAACGGTGATGACTAAGACGCCGACACCCGCTTCGCGTGCGCGGCGCACCAGATCCATATTGATCCGATGGTCGCTTGTGGAATACATCTGAAACCAGACGTTGTCGGGGGCAATTTTTGCGGCATCTTCAATTCTGAAATTACTGGCGCTCGATAGCAAGAAGGGGACATTGGCTTTTTTGGCGGCCGCGGCGAGCATGCTGTCTGCACCCACGCGAAACAGACCCGCCATCCCTGTAGGCGAAATTCCGATCGGGCTCGAGTACTTTCTACCAAATAACGTGGTTGACTGATCGCGAATGGTGACGTCATTGAGGTAGCGTGGGAGTAGCTGGTAGTCGCTAAACGCTTCGCGATTACGTACCATGCCAAGCTCGTCGTCAGCGCCGCCATCAATAAAGTCGAAGGCGATCTGGGGCAATTTACGTCGGGCCATCGCCCTAAAATCGTGCAAGTTAATGGCAGGGCGCATAGGTGCTGAGTTCCTTGTGGTTTTGCCTAGCCATCACTTAAGTTGGTGAGGGCGAAAAAATCATGTTAAAAGATTAACAAAATAATACCTAATCGATGAACGGAGATCTAAATGAAAACTCTTACCCAGACGTTTAAAACGTTGGCGTTGTTCGCAGGCATGGCGCTTTGTGGCCTTGGTGCTCAGGCTCAAGGGGTTTACCCCGACAAATCGATTCGGATGGTGGTGCCCTATAACGCGGGCGGGGGCACTGATGTGCTTGCGAGAGCCATTGCGGTGGGCGCGGGCAAGATCCTGAAGCAGACGATCGTTGTCGACAACAAGCCTGGTGCAAGTGGCATGATCGGCTCTGACTATGTGGCCAAGGCTGCGCCTGATGGCTACACCATCCTGATGACCGCGGCAGACACGCACTCGATCAATCCACACGTTTACCCGAAGATCGCTTATGACGCGCTGAAAGACTTTGCGCCGATCGCCCAAGTCGGCTTGTTGCCCTATGCCTTGGTTGTGAACCCCAAAGTTGCTGCAAAAAATATCCATGAGTTCATTGCTTTGGCAAAAAGCCAGCCGGGCAAACTGACCTATGCTTCGTGGGGCGTGGGTAGTTCAAGCCAAGTTGCGATGGAGATGCTCAAAGTCTCAAGCGGCCTCGACATCTTGCATGTCCCCTTCACTGGCGCGGCTCCTGCCATGACTGCGGTACTAGCGGGTCAAGTTGACGCGATGTTCGTGCCGCTTAGCTTGGCTGTACCCAATGCAGAAGCCGGCAAAGTGGTCGTGATGGGTTTGGGTGCTCCGGCACGGTTTGTGGGTGCGCCCAACATGCCAACCTTGGCAGAGCAAGGCATCAAGGTGTACACGTCCCCTTGGATTTCAATTCTTGGGCCAGCAAAAATGCCGAAGGCTGCGATCGACGCAATTTATAGCGCTGTGAATGAAGCTGTAAAAGACCCACAAATCAGCGAGCTGATGATTAAAGGTGGTCTGCAGCTTGAGGTCTTAAACCCTGAACAATTCGGCAAAGTACTCGTGTCGGAATTTGAGCACTGGGGTGCAACTGTGAAGGCGGCAGGGATTAAAGCGGATCAGTGATTCGCAGCGAAGCCTAGAACTTGTTCAAGGTTGCTTAAATTAAATTAACCAGGAAGTCATTTATGAAATTAGCTTTTTCTCCCGCAAGTCCCTACGTCCGCAAAGTCATGGCTTGCGCGGTTGCACGCGGCATTGATGGCCAGATCGAAAAATGGGTCATCCCTACAACGGATGCTGCACTCATCCCAGTCAACCCGTTATCAAAGGTGCCAACGCTCGTACTCGACGACGGCAATACCTTGTTTGATAGCCCTGTCATTTGTGAATATTTAGATAGTCTGGGTTCTGCCAAACCACTGTTTCCTGCGGCGGGCCCTGCGCGCTGGGCTGCGCTGCGTCAGCAAGCCTTAGGCGACGGTATTTTGGATGCGAGCCAGCCTCGTCGCCGTGAAATCGCCTTGCCACAAGATGAAGGTCGTATTGGCTATATCCAGTTGCAGCAAGGTAAGGTAAAAAACTCGTTGGCCGATCTTGAAAAAGGCGCCGCCAACTTAAATAAGCTCGACACGATCGGCGAAATCGCAATTGCTTGTGCGTTGGGTTATCTCGACTTTCGGTTCGCACACGAACCATGGCGCCCGGGCCACCCCAAGCTCGAGGCGTGGTATGCATCGGTTGTCAATCTGCCTGCCCTTGTAAAAACAGCACCCGTTGCTTGAGCTGCTGTTTGATTCAATGCAAAAGGCCAAGGCATGACTGTTGAACAAACTGCGCTCTTTAGCCCTTATAAAATTCGCGAAACAACACTGCCCAACAGGGTAGTGTTGGCCCCCATGATGCAATGCAAAGCGGTTGATGGCTTTGCCTCGGATTGGCATTTTGCGCATTTCAGTAAATTTGCACTGGGTGGTTTTGGCACGGTAATGACTGAGGCCATTGCGGTTGAGCCACGCGGCCGAATCACCTATGGTGATTTAGGCCTGTGGTCAGATGAATTTATTCCTGACCTCAAACGCGTGACGGATTTTATTCATGCTCAAGGTGCTTTGGCAGCGATTCAGTTGGCGCACGCCGGACGCAAAGCCTGTTGGCAACGGCCCTGGGAAGGCAATGGCCCGCTCACGCAAGCCGATGCTGTGCGTGGAGAGGCACCTTGGGGTATTGTTGGCCCAAGTGATTTGGCGGTTGGTGAAAACTATCAAACACCGCATCCTTTATCGGTCAGTGAAATTCGCGAGATTGTTAAAAAATTTGGTCAGGCGGCGGCGCGTGCACACACGGCAGGCTTTGACATCATCGAAATCCACGGCGCCCACGGGTATTTGATCGCGAGTTTCTTAACGCCACTGGTGAATAATCGTCAAGACGCGTACGGAAAAGATCGCGCTGGGCGGATGCGCTTTGCCTTAGAAATCGTGGCCGAAATTCGTGCAAATTGGCCCGCTGATAAGCCTTTATTTTTTAGAGTTTCTTCTGAAGATGGTGGTGGTGAAGGCGGCTGGGGGCTCGAAGATTCTGTGGTGCTTGGGTTTGAATTACACAAAGCGGGTGTTGACGTTGTCGATTGTTCTTCAGGTGGTGTGCGTCTGTCGGCGACGCTGGCCAATCAGGCCCGAGGCCCCGGCTATCAAGTGCCGTTTGCAGAACGAATTAAACACGGTGGCGGCGTGCCTACCATGGCCGTAGGCTTGATTCTTGATGGTTTTCAGGCCGAAGCAATCCTTCGCGAAAAGCGGGCCGATCTTATTGCGATTGGACGTCAAGCGATGTTTGACCCCTTCTGGGCGCATCACGCGGCGCAGCAGCTCGGTGCCGATGTTAATTTTGAGCAGTGGGATCCGTCAGCAGGTTGGTGGCTAGACAAGCGGGTCGGGGGGTTGGCCATGGTCGGCCTTGATTCGAGCGGCAAGCCCAAAACGGACGCCTAAACAAAGCGGCCTGACGCATTTCATTCAACGCGTCAGGCGTGTTGGGTAAGGTCGTTTAAAACTCTGACATTAATTTCGTGAAGCCATACATTTTGTCTTGAATGCCGTTCATGCGAAGTGCATGCCAATAGGTGGCAACATTCACGCTAATGACCGGTTTATTCAACCAGCGTTCTGCCTCGTCAGCCAACCTCGCCATGGGCAGATTTGCACCAAATTGTACGATGGCTTCGATATCATCTCCATCGATTTTGCGCATCCCAGCAATCATGTCTTGAGCGGTCAAAATCGAGTACGACGCAGGGCTTTTACCCCGCATGTGGTTAAAGCGCACCACTTCGTAGCCATGAGGATTCAGTACCCCTTGCATACGTGGTTCGATTGAAGGGTAATAAGGTTCCATCACCGCGATTTTGCGTTTGATGCCGTGGGCTTTGAGAGCCGCCACGATGGCGTCGCTTGCAAGTGCAACAGGGATTTCCCAACCGGCGACTTTGCGAATACGCGCTTTGAGCTCATCGCCCCATGCTGCGTTGCCGCCCCAAATTGAAAGGGCTGAAATACCTAAGACGAAGGCATTGGGTTTGCTATCCATTACGCGATCGACTGCGCCTTCAAGTGCTGCGTCAATGAGCTCAATAGACTTATCAAAATCGTCGTTGTTATTAATCGCCATGTCGGGGATCACCATGCGGCCTAAATGATTGGTCACGCCTGCTGGGCGCATGTCATCGTATTCGGGCTGAACGACGGTATTGGTCGAAGGTGTTGTGACACCAAAGGCCATTCGCCAAGCTAGATAGTCGCGCATGTGTGGTCCTCCTATGTTGTTGAGCTAAAAATATGTCGAAGAAATGTGTTTTTAAAAAGATCTGTGTCGATAAAACCTAGGGAATGCGCGGTGTTTGGGGGCACCTTATTGACTTGACAGCAACACCGCTAGACGTTAAAACTTTTCTCAGAATATAAACGCAGATCACAATCATTCACAACAGCGATCTGTAAATAATGTGAGACAAAGCCATACCCGTTGTTGATAACGTATTGGTGCGCGGCAACAAATCGTGGTCGTGCCGGTGCATTCTGTGAATAAAGTCTTAGCCTAGGGAGAAGTCATGCGTCACCTTAAATCATTATTAAAGTTCACGTTGCTATTGGCGGCGTTTGGCTCGTTGTCACCGGTTTCGGCGCAAACGAAGTGGGACATGTATGCGTTTCCGGGGGCCAGCCATCCGATCACGGTACGACTCGGTGAGTTTGCCGCAGAGGTGCGCAAACAGACTGAAGGTCAACTCATCATCACTGTGCGCCCTTCAGGCGAGTTCCCCTTCAAGGCAACTGAGGTGGTACGCGCAACAGGTACCGGACAGGTACAGATGGGTGAGGGCTACTCGGGTTTTATTTCTGGCTCAACCCCCTTAGCCTCAATTGCAAACTTGCCCTTGCTTGTGCGTAATTCAGACGAGCTTGATAAAGTTTGGCCCATCATCAAAAAATACGCTGAGCCTGAGTTCGAAAAAGCGGGCGTGAAGACTTTATTTTATTTCTCCTGGCCGCCACAAAACCTCTTTGGTCGTGGCCCGCAAATTAAATCGATTGAAGAGTTTGCCGGTCGAAAATTTCGTACAACCGATGGCAAGCAAAGTGAGATGCTCAAGCGCTTAGGTGGTTCGGCAGTGTCTTTGACGCTAGCTGAAGTGCCGTTGGCTGTTGAGCGCGGTGTGGTTGATGGCTTTATGACTGCAGGTTTTAACGTAGTCGGTGCGAAATGGAGTGAGTTTGTGAATTGGGGCTATATCCCCGGCATTCACGCGGGTGGACCCGACTACATCATGGTCAACATCGATGCGTATAAAAAACTTAAGCCTGAAGTGCGCGCTGTGTTGGATAAAGTTGCAGCACAGTGGGGTCCTAAGATGACGATTGAAAACGCGGCTGACGAAACGCGCGATCTTGAAATTTTGAAAAATAAATTCAAGGTTGATTTGTTTGTGCCGCCACAAGATCAGGTTGATAAGTTGACCGAGTTGATGAAGCCATACTGGTCATCCTGGGCAGAAGCGCAAGGCCCGAATGCTGTAGCTGCTGTGAAAGAGATTCGCGCAGTACTGAATCGTTAATTGGAGCAGAAAATGTCGGGACTCGCCTCAAGAATCGTACAAGGCACAGGCTATTTAGCGGGCGTGTCGACGGTGCTCATTTTATTGTTGGTTTGCGTCGAAGTGATTGCGCGGTTTTTCAATAGCTCGACGCAAATTGCTGATGAGTATGCAGGCTACTTGAATGCAGCCGTGATCTTTTTGGGGCTTGGCTACTCTTTAAAAGAAGGTGCCTTTATTCGTATCGAGTTGCTGTACGACAAGCTGAAAGGCGCGACATTTTTCTGGGTGAAGGCCTTGATTACGATTTCGGCACTGAT
>CALQNE010000069.1 GCA_943331855.1 Bordetella parapertussis | reverse complement strand
CTTGGGGCCATAGCACCATGCCAAAAATATAAAATTTTCGAGCACCCAGATCAAACAAAACGGCCTGACGATCATTCCAGGTAAGCCAAGGCGTCACATAAAAAATCAGTTGTGTCAGCCAAACAAACAGTAAACGCCAACGCGCAAAAAGACCGTTGACCGCGCGCATATAGATTTTTTGCCTGACCTGCTCAATTGCGTGCTCGACCACGGCCGTGCCATCGCGTGCAGGCTGCGCACCCAAGGGACGCCAGGCTGGTGCGTCTTCACGATGCGAGTTCACAGGCAGGTCAGTCGACATTCACGATATTCATTTGGCTACTGCACGAACAGCTTTTGCAGAGGTGACATCCTGCCCTTTTGATAAGCCCCACACCCAAGCCGCCAGCAACCGAATTTGCTCTGGGCTCAAGGTCTGTTCTTGTGCAGGCATCCGATTGTTTCGACCATTCAAAATCCCCTGCACAATCGCAGCCTCAGAACTTCCGTAAATCCAAACATCGTCGGTCAGATTTGGAGCCCCCAGGGCTTTATTTCCTTTACCCTCAGGGCCGTGGCAAGCGGCGCAGGTGTTCATGTATTCTTTTTTGCCACGCACGATGCGGATCTGGTCATGCGCCAAACCAGAGAGCGACCGGACATACTGCGCGATATCCCCCGCCGTAGCGGTATCGATCACGGCGCCCAGAGGTGGCATCATCCCATTGCGTCCGTTTGTGATCGTTGCGAGCAACACCTCAGGTTGCCGCCCATAGATTGAGTCGCCCTCAAACAGATTTGGGAAACTGACGCTACCCTTTGCATCTGAGCCATGGCATTGCGCACAGTTGTTCATGAATAGACGTTCGCCAATTAAATGCGCTTCAGCATCCGCAGCGATCGCCGGGATATCCATCTTGGCAAAACGCGCATAAATCGGCTTTACAGCCGCGTCTTGCGCGGTCTGATCTTGCTTCACCTCGAGCGCGCTGGAGTAACCCAGACTACCTTGAAAGGCGCCTAAGCCAGGATAAAGCACTAAATACCCCAAACCAAACAGGCACATGATGACGTACATCATGGTCCACCAGCGTGGCACTGGGTTGTTCATTTCGCGTAAATCTCCGTCCCAGACATGCCCAGTATCCTGAACTTTTCCTGCAGTTGGTTTAAGCCATTTACGTTGTGAAAAAATGAGCCATAGACACCAGGCAATTCCGGCCAGCACCACGGTGGCAACGTAATACCCCCAAAATCCACTGATAAAGTCGCTCATGACTGTCCACCTTCGTGTTGGTGCGGCTGTGTTTCATCAGGCAATGCGAAGGGCAACATCGCCGCTTCGTGATTTGCCTGTTTACGCCCGCTTGAAAACGCCCACCACGCGATTGAAAAAAAAGTCAGCATGGCTAAAACTGTTGATAGCGCATTGAGATAAGCGACCATTATTTGCCCCCCGAGATGACCTGCTGTGCCTGCAACGCTTTACGCGCACCTGTGCCAAGGCCTTGTAAATAGGCAATTAGCGCATCTTCTTCGGTTTTATCTTTCAGTGCTGCAGGTGCGGCACTAATCTGAGCATCGGTGTAAGGCACCCCTAGCAGGCGTAACGCGCGCATTCGATCACCGATGTCGTCGCTTCTGACTATCGTCGCGGCAAGCCATGGGTAGCCTGGCATATTTGACTCAGGGACTACAGCACGAGGATTACGCAGATGGATACGGTGCCAATCGTCTGAGTAACGTTCGCCGATTCGAGCAAGATCAGGACCCGTGCGTTTTGAACCCCATAAAAATGGATGGTCAAATACTGATTCGCCTGCAACCGAATAAGGCCCATAGCGCTGCACTTCTGCCCGCAACATTCTGATTTGCTGTGAATGACAGCCCACACAGCCTTCGCGAATATAGAGATCGCGCCCCATCAGACGTACGGCATCGTATGGTTCAACACCGGCCGAAGGTTTAGTCGTTGAATGCTGAAAAAACAGCGGAACGATTTGCACCAAACCGGCAAACATCACAACCAAGATGCTGCAGATAATCATCAAGCCAATATTTTTTTCAAGTGTCGCGTGCGAAAAAAAACTCGTTTTTTCTTGTGCCATGATCTGCTCCTCAGGCCTGTGCCAAGATGGGTGTTTGAGTACTTGAATCAGTCGCGCCAGGTACGACTGGGTTCGCCGCGGTCTGCCCGACAACAGTCTTAAACACGTTGTAGGCCATCAGCAACATCCCGCTCAGGTACAGCAAACCACCCAGGAGTCGAATGAAGTAGAACGGTGCGGTCGACTTGACGGACTCGACAAAACTGTAGGTCAATGATCCGTCTACTTCTGTCGCACGCCACATCAAACCTTGCATGACGCCTGCAATCCACATTGCGGCGATATACAACACCACACCAATTGTTGCGATCCAGAAATGAACTTCAATGAGTTTGACGCTATACATTTTTTCGCGACCCCAGAGCCGAGGAATCAAGTAATACAGCATGCCAAACGTAATCATGGCGACCCAACCAAGTGCGCCCGAATGCACATGCCCGACTGTCCAGTCGGTGTAATGCGACAACGCATTAACAGTGCGAATCGACATCATCGAACCCTCAAAGGTTGACATGCCGTAGAACGAGAGCGAGACCACCATGAACTTCAAGATTGGATCGGTGCGCAATTTATACCAAGCACCCGAGAGCGTCATGATGCCGTTGATCATTCCACCCCATGAAGGCGCCAGCAAGATCAGCGAAAACACCATACCCAGAGATTGAGTCCAATCCGGTAACGACGTGTAAAGAAGATGATGGGGCCCCGCCCACATATACGTGAAGGCCAAGGCCCAAAAATGTACGATCGATAAACGATAGGAATAGATCGGACGTTCGGCCTGCTTGGGTACGAAGTAATACATCATCCCCAGAAAGCTCGTTGTTAAGAAAAACCCCACCGCGTTATGGCCGTACCACCACTGCACCATGGCATCTTGCACGCCCGCGTAGGCAGAGTAAGATTTCCAGAGCGACACGGGAATTTCAATATTATTGACGATATGCAAAATCGCGATGGTCAAGATGTATGAACCAAAGAACCAGTTTGCAACGTAAATATGTTTAACTTTTCGCTTGACGATCGTTCCAAAA
Source organism: Bordetella parapertussis (assembly GCA_943331855.1). GTDB lineage: Bacteria > Pseudomonadota > Gammaproteobacteria > Burkholderiales > Burkholderiaceae_B > Zwartia > Zwartia parapertussis_H. The sequence goes on along the minus strand of CALQNE010000069.1, from coordinate 10,396 downwards.
AATACGATCGCGTACGCAACCCAAACGAGCGTGATCAAGATATCGATTGGCCACTCGAGCTCGGCATATTCTTTGCTCGTGGTGATCCCCAGCGGTAAGGTGATGGCCGCCGCCACAATCACAAGTTGCCAACCCCAAAATGTAAAGGCCGCTAACTTTGCGCAAAACAGTCGTGCCTGACAGGTGCGCTGCACGACGTAGTAAGAGGCCGCGAATAGTGCACTACCCCCGAAGGCAAAAATCACCGCGTTGGTATGCAAGGGTCGCAGGCGTCCGTACGTCAACCAGGGAATATCAAAATTTAACTGCGGCCACATAAGCTGCGCGGCGATAATCACGCCCACTAGCATGCCCACGACGCCCCACACTACGGTCATGATGGCAAATTGCCGGACCACACCATAATTAAAAATTTCTGTTTTGACTGCCGCAGTACTGGTCATGATTGGCGCCTCGTTTCTCATGAATCGTGATATTGACATCATGCCTAATGCGGCAAATATCAGCTTTGATCTGGATCAACTGATCGTGTGATCATGCGATCGTCGTCGTACAAAATTGAGCATCCGGCCTGTTCGGCATCGTCATACTGCCCAGAAAAGACCGCCCACCAGAGCACGGCACCAATCAATGCAATGATGGCCAGTGATAACGGCAACAGTAAGTAAAGGATTTCCATCGAAGCTGTTGTTACGTCTGAAGATGATTGGGTAACGCTGTGGCGCGTCCCCGCTGACTAAAAGGCATACGTCTGGACCGGTATAAACGCCACGCGTTGAGCAACACGGCCGCCGAAGAAAACAACATCGACAACGCAGCCAACCAGGGCGTCACCCAACCTAAGGCCGCTAGCGGCATGGTGAGCACATGCCAGATCAAGGCGCCATAAAGATTTTGACGTGTCATACGCGTCGTGCGCGCAAGCAAGGCATCACGCTCTAAGGTCGATAGAGGTTCGCCCCCTGCGAGATTGAGCTGAAGTGCAGCCAACGAAACAGGGGCTGCCAAAGACAAGGCACAGGGGCAACTCATCACAAGCAAGGAGACTAAAACAGACCACGCCTGCGCAGGTGCGATGACCCACCAGACGACCGCGATCACCGCCGCCGCAACTAACTGAACACACACGAATAGCGTCGCGACACGATTCGCCTGCGTTAACAAAGTAGAACTAAAGCCCGCAAGCGTGCTGTGATCGTTTGTGCCTAGATTCGCTAAACTCGCTCGCTGTTCGATATAACGTGCTGTCAACAAAAATGCGACGAACATGGTGATTGAATCAAAGTACACCTCACCCGAACCCCTAAAGGTTGCAATCACACTTGGAATAAAGGCGACAAACAGACTGAGCGCGACTGGAATATCCATGGTGATGCGGCGTCTGGAGAGGGCTTGAGCGCTGCCACGCCAGATCGGCCATGCCGAATACAGCACCACCGGGATCGTGAGCGTCAGGCTGGCCCAGTTCATTAGAAAGATGGCCCAGTCCAGCACTTCAAGACTATCTTGCCCCGCCGCCTCGTGCCGAAGATAACCAGGCAAGGCGAACATCATCACCTGCATCATGGCAAGCCAAGCTAAACCGAGTCGCACCAAAGCTCGACGCTTGGTCGCAAGCGACTCTGGTGCAACAGGCACATCGGCGAATTGGGGGCTAAAACTAGATCTCGGCATCATGCCTAAATCTTAATTTCTAGCGAATGAGGACGTATTGATCTAAATCAAATGCCCATAAAAGAAGGCAGAGCAACGCGTGCGCCTGCGCAAACCACACACCAAAGCGTTACGAGGTTTTTTCGAGGATCACGGGCCAGGCTCGACGCAAGTAATACAGCATCGACCAGACTGTCAAAATAGCGGCGACTACGATCAACACCTGACCGACGCGCGCAACCGGAATCCCCCAAAGGTCAGCGTGATACAGCAAGCACGGGATGGCAATCATCTGAGCCGCAGTTTTAAACTTGCCAAGCCAATGCACCGCAACACTTGCGCTTGCGCCGAGTTGAGCCATCCACTCGCGCAAGGCTGAAATCGTAATTTCGCGACCAATAATAATCAGAGCAATCATGACATCAACCCGATCAAGGTTGAGCAATGCGAGCAAGGCCGCAGATACCATCAGCTTGTCAGCGACTGGATCTAAAAAAGCACCAAAGGCTGAGGTTTGATTCCAGCGCCTGGCCAACCAACCATCGAACCAGTCGGTTAACGCTGCCAGGATAAAGGCAGCGGCCGCCCAAGCGTCACGAACCGGCAAGGACATCCAGGCGTCGGGCAAATAAAACAGCCCGATCACCAAAGGAATCATGGCAATGCGCAACCAGGTCAGCAGAATAGGGAGATTAAAAGGCATGGCAATATGCTAACCCACTTAAGGGTGACAAATAGGTTTCAGCGCAAGGCAAAATACAGACGCTCAGCCAACTCGGGGGAAATGCCCTCAACCGAGCTCAGATCTTCAATACTGGCGTTGGCCACGCCACTAAAACCACCAAAACGTGCTAGCAAACGCTGCCTGCGCTTAGCCCCAATTCCATCAATATCTTCGAGTCTGGAAACGTTGCGCGTTTTTGCCCGTTTTGCCCGCATGCCCGTGATTGCAAAACGGTGCGCTTCGTCACGAATCTGCGCAATCAGCATCAGCGCCGCCGACTCTTGCCCGAGCGCCTGCGAGGCTCGACCGTCGGCAAAAATCAAGGTTTCGAGACCGACCTTACGATGATCCCCTTTGGCCACGCCAACCAAGACACTGATATCCAAACCCAGCTCAACGAAGACCTGTCGCGCGATTTCGACCTGGCCTTTGCCCCCGTCAATCAGCACCAAGCCAGGCATCACCGCCTCACCATCGGCCACCTTACCAAAGCGGCGCGTCAGCACCTGTCGCATCGCCGCATAGTCATCGCCCGGGGTAATCCCGGCAATGTTGTAACGACGATAGAGCGAAGGCTGCATGGCGTGATGGGCAAAGACGACGCATGAGGCCTGCGTGGCCTCGCCTGCAGTGTGACTGATATCGAAGCACTCAATGTGCAAGGCCTCAAGCGCGACCGGATCAGTATCAAGCTCGAGCGCTTCAGCGAGCGCCAGGGTCCGGGCGCTGCGCGCGCCGGTTTCTGATAAGGCGTTTGCTAAGGCCATCTCAGCATTGCGTGTCGCCTGTTCAAGCCAGGCTCGCCTAACGCCCTGCGGACGACTGATAAAACGCGACTTGCTACTCTGTGATTCAGCAAGCAAATCGATCAGTTCAGCGTCGGGTAAAGCATGTGAGCCAACTACAGCTGCCGGTAACGGGTGATCCAGATAGTGTTGAGCAATAAACACTTCAAGCACCTGTGCCGCAGAGTCGCCATCGGTGTGCGTCGGAAAAAATGCACGGTCGCCCAAATGTCGACCACCACGAACCATCGCCAGATTTACGCAAACTCGCCCACCTGCAGACGCGACCACAATGATATCGGTGTCACTTTGATCGGAATCTTCCATCGTTTGCTGATGTAAGACTTTGGCAAGCGCCCCCATTTGATCGCGTAGTAACGCCGCCTGCTCAAACTCTAGCGACTGCGAGGCCGCGAGCATGCGCACCTCGAGATCTCCCATAATCTGTTGTGTTTCGCCATTCAAAAAGCGTGCGGCACGGTCAGCATCTTGCGCATAGGCCTCCGAGGAAATTTCGTCGACGCAGGGTGCCGAGCAACGTCCGATTTGATGCAGCAAGCAGGGACGCGAGCGGTTCGAATACACCGAGTCTTCACAGGTTCGTAACCGAAATACTTTCTGCAAAATCTGTATGGTTTCGCGAACCGCCCACGCACTGGGATAAGGCCCAAAGAACTGCCCTTTTTTTTGTGTGGAACCCCGATAGTAGGCAATGCGCGGCGCAACATGAGCAGACAACATCAGATAAGGGTACGACTTATCGTCGCGAAACAAAATGTTGTAGCGCGGCCGCAAACTTTTAATCAGATTATTTTCGAGGATGAGCGCTTCAGCCTCTGAGCGCGTGACGGTCACCTCAATGTTGGTGACCCGGGCCACCATATGCCCGATACGAGGGCTCGAAGGTGTCTTTTGAAAATAGGAAGCCACGCGCTTTTTTAAATCGCGCGCCTTGCCTACGTAAAGAACTTCACCGGCAACATCGATGTGGCGATAGACGCCAGGCAAATGCGGCAGCCGTGCCAAAAACTCTTTGATATCAAAGGCGGAAGTCTCAGGTTCGCTCATTGAGTTCACGAACCGATTCAAGTGCGCGTCGGTAAGCCGATTGCTTGAGCAGTGACTGCCAATCAGGCGCCGCTGTTGTAGGCATCAACCGCGCGATACGCGAGACAGACGCTGGCGCAGAACGGTGGGATAAACGGCTGAGTAAATCATCGGCAAGATCCGGGCGATTACAGACGAGAGCCATGTCACAACCCGCCTTGAGCGCAGCCTTCGCCCGTGCAAGAATGTCGCCCGCAACGCTCGCCCCTTCCATGGTGAGGTCATCTGAAAACACCACGCCGTCATACTGAAGCTTTGTGCGCAAAATCTCTTTGATCCATTTTTCTGAAAACCCGGCGGGATTTTTGTCGACCTTAGAATAAATCACGTGCGCCGGCATCACAGACGAGATGACTTGATCGCCCAGCCATTGATACGGTGCAGCGTCTTCTTCAAGGATACGTTTCAGCGAGCGCTGGTCGCGCGGGATCGCGTGATGCGAATCCGCAGAAACCGCGCCATGTCCGGGAAAATGTTTTCCACACGACGCCATACCGGCAAAACTTAGGCCCTGTGCCAAGGCACGTGCCAACATTGCAACCACGCGCGGATCGCGATGAAACGCGCGATCGCCAATCACAGAACTCACGCCATAATCAAGGTCAAGAACTGGGGTAAAACTCAAATCGACATCGCATGCCCGAAGCTCTGCACCCAATACGTAGCCCACATCCGACGCCGTGCGCATCGCCTGTAACGGAGCTTGCATCCAGTACTCACCCAGGCTGCGCATGGTGGGCAAACGCGTAAAACCATCAGAACGAAACCGCTGAACACGTCCGCCTTCGTGGTCGACCGCAATCAATAAGCGGGGCGTACGCAGTTGATGAATACTGCGTGTCAAAGCAACCAGCTGAGCACGACTTTCGAAGTTACGCGTAAACAAAATCACACCACCCACCAAGGGATGTTGCAATCTCTTTTTTTCGCTTGCTGTGAGCACATGGCCCGCCACGTCTACCATTAAGGGACCGCGTTCTAGCGTTGGCGTTTTTTGGGGATTATTCAAAATAGCTCTCGTCAGTTCGAAGGACAGGGTGGGATGCTCGGTGGCAAAGATTCAACAATCACATAGGCTGCACCGTATTCGGATTCGTCAGTGAGCGACACATGCGCCGCACCGAAACGCTCGGCGTACCACTCAGCCAACGGTGACGCCAAGACGATCTTCGGCCGGCCACCCGGCGCGTTCAAGGTCTGCATGCGACTCCACCACATCGGCATACGCATGCCCAAACCAATCGCTTTTGAAAATGCTTCTTTGGCTGCAAAGCGTGTCGCTAAATAACGTACGCCTCGCGCACGATCACGCGCTGCCCGCGCATGAAACACACGCAACTCATCGACACCTAAAATTTTTTCTGGGAACCGCTCGGGGTGGCGCTGCCAAGCTTGGTCTATCCGATCCATTTTGACCAGGTCAGTTCCGATACCCGCAATGGCGTTCACAAGCAGCGACCTTTTTAGTTTTTGTGGGCTTGCAACAAGACGCCGCGCTGCGCATTGAGCCGAGCAGTAATCATCGCAGCTTTCATGTTGCGGATGGTTTTTTCCCAGCCATCAAAAATCGCTTGGGCAACAATTGCATGGCCAATGTTCAGCTCAGCAATCCCCTCAAGTGCCGCGATAGGGGCCACGTTTGCAAAATGCAGGCCATGCCCAGCATTGACACGCAAACCTAAACCTACGGCCACACGAATCGCTTGTTCGAGTCGCTTGATTTCTTGGGCGACCACGGCCGCTGAGCTCGCCTCAGCGTACGCACCCGTATGCAGTTCGATGACTGTGGCGCCGGTGTCGGCAGCAGCACGAATTTGCGTCGCATCGGGATCAATAAAAAGTGAGACTCGAATCCCGCTACCCTGTAACTGCTTGACTGCAGCACCGACCACCTCGAAGGCACCCGCGACATCCAGACCACCTTCAGTCGTGAGTTCAGCGCGTTTTTCGGGCACTAAACAGACGTCTTGCGGAACCACCTGGCAGGCGATCTTCAGCATCTCTGCTGTGATCGCGCATTCTAGGTTCATCCGCGTTCGTAATTTTGGACGCAACGCAAAAACATCTGCGTCTTGAATATGACGTCGATCTTCGCGCAAGTGCAAGGTAATGAGATCGGCACCCGCCTCTTCGGCCAATAAGGCAGCAGCGATCGGGTCGGGATAAGTCGTATGGCGTTGCTGACGGAGCGTCGCGACGTGGTCAATATTGATACCGAGATCGATCATAGTGGGGCTACTTGTTCAGTATTTGGGACAAAGTCGTCTGCCCGAAGATTCGGCTCAGGCCTGACATTATCGCTTACAAATGTTGCTTGCCGCTAATGACTATTTGACGATGACAACCGCGGTCTTCATGAGTGCGTCAGAAAGACTTAACCCCTGCAGCTTGGCGGCCACAAGGTTCACTTGAGTCTGAGCAACAGACAGCACTTCTGGCGCAATCGGGCCCGGCTTGGTACCACGTAAAATCTTCACAACCTGACGACCGGCAGCGGCCCCGACTTCGCGCTCGGCAATCACGAGCGCCGCCGAGGCGCCTAGCCTGAGGCTTGCCGTATCTGACGCCAACAACACAATCTTGGCATCGTTAGCCACTTTCGCCAATCCCGCGTAGGAAGCCTGCGTATTCGAATCCCAAAAAGTATGCAGGACATCTACTTTGCCAAGTAGGCTACGGGCTGCTGCCGGCACATCGATGGCACGTGTGGCCGCGACCTCAACCATCAGCATCCCCGCCTTGCTGACGAGCTCTTGAAACTCTCGAATCACGGCCACCGAGGCGGCATCCGACGGGTTGTATACCACCCCTACCCGTCGAGCTTGCGGCACCACTTGACGGATTAACGCCACGCGACGTGCCATCGGCAATAAATCAGACACGCCCGTCACATTCGTCCCGGAGGCCGACCAGCTGGGCACCAACTCTGCTTTCACCGGGTCGGTTATGCCGGCAAAAACAATTGGTATTTGCTTGGTGTGTTCGATAAAGGCCTGCGCAGCGGGTATTGACAGTGCCACTACAACATCAGGACGCGACGAGACCATACTCAGTGCGCGCTGGGCAAGCGATTGTTCATCAGTCGCGATGACTTCTGTCACAAACTTAAACTGACGCCCCTCAATAAACCCCCCAACCTTTAGGGCGTCTCGCAGCCCCTCTTGCATCGCCTGCGTGCGGGGCTCACGATCAGTGGCCAACACCATCACCGATTTGGTTTGCGCCCAAGCGTTGCCAGCGCCCAACAGCACAAGGGCACAGAGCCAAAACGCAACGCGTACCCGATCAATCATTGAACAAACCTTTCATGCAAACTTTAAATCACCAACATTGAGTTTTGAGCACGCCCCAACATTGAACGCGCCCATTTTTTTGCTGGCAGGCCATAGAGCAATTCAACGTCTTCGGCGCGCGATAGTAACCGTTCAATCGAGATTTCAAGCTTTGGCCCTTTGAACGCCAAAACAATTTGATTACCTGCATCGATTTGAGGCAGCAGCAGTAATCTACCGTCAAAGGCTTGGCTCAGGTTACGAATGTTGCGCTCAAAACTCGCGTGTGCGCCAAATAGATTAACGGTTAATACCCCCACGTCAGCAAGCACAGCCCGGCAGTTTTGATAAAACGCCACCGAATCTCGCACAGGCCCCCGAGCCTGTCCATCATAAATATCCACCATCAAGACTGAACAACTCGCCTGTTGCTCGGGTTCAGCCACCCAGGTCCCCGCGTCACAATGTTCAATCGTCATTCGTGCGGGTCTGGGCAACTTGAAATAAAGTTCGCAGGCTGAGGTTACGAGGGGATTCCATTCCACCACCCGCAAAGGATAGGTTGTATGTTTTAGGCAAAATCTGGCCAGCGAGCCCGCCCCCAAGCCTAACAAACCCAGAGCATGGCCGCGCGGCGGACTCAAAAAAAGCAACCACGCCATCATTTGTGCGGTGTACTCAAGCACCAGTTCGGCAGGCTGAGCCACCCACATCGCGCCTTGCACCCACTCAGTGCCAAAATGCAGGTAACGGACGCCTGCCCCCTCTGATATCGTGGGAATTTCATGCTTGCGTGACGCCATGCGCTCTCCAAGGGCCTGTTTTTAAAAGACCTTTTAACTAGATCTGGGCGTCAGAATAGCATTGACGCTTTGCTAAAAGCACCTATTCACTGTAGAATCATGGGCTGAACTCAGGATGCGTGGTGGGTTAGCAGATGTAGTCTGCTTTGACAGACGACCCCACAGGCGACCCGAACAACCTTAAAGGATTCAAAATGAAAGACGGCATTCACCCAAAATATCAAGACGTGGCCTTTGTTGACCTGCAAACCGGCAACAAGTTCGTGACGCGCTCAACGCTCACTAGCCGCGAAACCATCGAAATCGATGGCAAGACCATGCCTTTATTCAAATGCGACGTCACTTCTGAATCACATCCTTTTTACACTGGCGCCCAAACCCGCTTGGTTGAAACTGGCCGTGTCGAGAAATTCCGTGCGCGTTTTGCTCGCACTTCGGGTACCAAAAAGGCTTCTGCTTAATTTGATCTTCAACGATCATTTTGCATAAACCGGGGCAGCCTTTGGCTGCCTTTTTTTTGTCAGAACGACCTCGCAGGGTATATTTAGACTGTGTCACCCAAGCACCCCGCCACCCCCGCACGCATGACCGCAATCGCCACGGTTAAATTACCGCGGTTATTGTTGTTTGCGTTGGCCTTCGGCTACATCGTGGCCGGCTTGCTCGGGCGTGATCCCTGGAAGACGGATGATGTCGTAGGTTTGGCGACCATGCTTTCGGCCTTGCGCGGCGAAGGCGGCTGGCTCACCACCCACATCGGCTCACTTGCCTTAGCGCAAGACGGTCCGTTAGCGATGTGGTTTGGTGGTGGGCTCATTGCCATTTTTGGCTCGCTCTTGGGTGAAGTGGTTGCCTCAAGGCTCCCCAACTTGATCTGGTTTGCCGTGACCTTAAGCTCGTTGTGGTACGGCACTTACCTACTGGGACGACGCACCGAGGCCCAGCCTCTGGCCCTGCCCTTCGGCGGCGAACCGTCAGTAAAAGACTACGGCAGACTGCTCGCAGATGCCGCGATCCTGCTCATGCTGGCTACCGTAGGAATCTTGGCGCGCTTGCACGAAACCTCAATCGTTCCGGCCCATATCGCTTGCCACGCGCTCGCCTTTTTTGCTCTGGCACGCATGTTAGACAAGCCATTACTGGGCGCAGTGCTGCTCGCCTTTGCCATCTCTGGCGCTTTTTTAAGTCGTGCCTGGCCTGGGCTCTTGCCTGTTTTGTTTGCCGTATTACTTGCCCTGCACCCGCGCAGCGGCTTATGGTCCAAGCGTCACCATGTTTTACTGGCGCTCATACTTGCCGGCGCGGTGATCGCCACTTGGTGGACATTGGCCACGCGTGCAGATCCTGACTGGATCGAAGCCTGGCGTCACTGGAATACGACCCGTCTTGGTCTACCAGAGTTCGAAGTTGCGATGCGTCCGCTGCGCGACTTGCCTTGGTTTTTGTGGCCGATCTGGCCTTTGGCGATGCTTGCACTTTGGCAATGGCGCCGCTGGCTCACTGCCCCGCATATCTGGCTGCCCGTCGCATTTGTATTGGGTGTCCTGCTGACACTACCCATACTGCAAGAGCCCGGAGAGCCTGAGTACGTCCTGTTCGTCATGCCGCTTGCTGCGCTCGCTGCCTTTGCTTTACCCACCATGCGGCGCGGTGTGATCAATACGCTAGACTGGTTTGCACTCATGTGCTTCTCAGTCACGATCGCCTGCGTCTGGATTGGCTGGTTGGCACTGCACTTCAATATTCCAAAACAGATCTCTATCAATATCGCCCGCCAAACCGTAGGGTACGAACCGCGCTTACTTTGGTGGCCCGTCGTTGCAGCGGCACTTGTCACACTTTGCTGGATCGCACTGGTGATCTGGCGTCTACGTTTCAGGCCCACCGTATTATGGCGTGGGTCAATGCTTTGCGCGGCCGGCCTCACACTCACCTGGCTTTTACTGGTTTTGCTATGGCTCCCAGCGCTTGACTATGTGCGCAGCTATCGCCCCATGTCTGCACAGGTCAAACAAGCACTCGCCCAAGCTGCGACTCAAGCGGGCCAGCCCG
>CALQNE010000068.1 GCA_943331855.1 Bordetella parapertussis | reverse complement strand
GTAATTGGCGATTGCCATAATTTGATACATGTCTTCGACCGTTGCGGCATCAAGCCCAACCTGATCGAGTACGGCGGTATCGACGTGCTGATGAACAGTTTCTGCCCGTTTAAACGCACGCATTGCCAAAAGCCTTTCAAGCGCCAGTACGATGGGCTCTTCTTTACCCGCGGTTAAGAGATTCGCTAAATACCGTACAGGGATGCGAAGGCTTTTGACATCGGGGATGATGCCGTTCATGCCCATGTGCCCTGCCTGCGCTGCAGCCTGTATAGGCGACAATGGCGGTACGTACCAAACCATCGGCAGGGTGCGATATTCGGGATGTAATGGAAAAGCGACTTTCCATTCGACTGCCATCTTGTAAACAGGCGAGGCCGCTGCAGCATCCACCCAGGCCTGTGGGATGCCTTGTTTGAGAGCTTCGGCAATGATCGCGGGGTCATGCGGATCAAGAAAGACATCGAGTTGGCTTTGGTACAGATCTTGCTCGTCGGGTGTAGCTGCAGCCTCTCCGATCTTGTCAGCGTCATACAACAACACGCCTAGATAGCGGATGCGACCCACGCAGGTTTCAGAACACACCGTCGGTTGCCCAGCTTCAATGCGTGGATAGCAGAAGGTACATTTCTCGGCTTTACCGCTTTGCCAGTTGTAGTAAATCTTTTTGTAAGGGCAGCCCGAGATACACATTCGCCAGCCACGGCACTTATCCTGATCGACCAGCACGATTCCATCTTCTTCGCGCTTGTAGATTGATCCTGAGGGGCAACTCGCCACACAGGTCGGGTTGAGACAGTGTTCGCAAAGCCGAGGTAGATACATCATGAACGTATTTTCAAACGTCGAATACATTTCTTTTTGAACGCCTTCAAATAAGGCATCGCGACTGCGCGAGGCAAACTCGCCTCCTAGGTCGTCTTCCCAATTTGGACCCCACTCGATCTTCTCCATCTTTTTGCCAGTCAGCACAGAGATGGGGCGCGCGGTGGGCGGCGTTTCGCTTAAGGGGGCGTTTTGTAAATGCTCGTAATCAAACGTGAACGGCTCGTAGTAGTCGTCAATCGCAGGTAAGTTTGGATTGGCAAACATATTGGTCAAAATCTTTAGGCGCCCACCTTGGCGAGGCTCAAGCTTGCCCGCCTTGTTGCGGATCCAGCCGCCTTGCCATTTCTCCTGGTTCTCCCATTCTTTGGGGTAACCGATGCCAGGTTTGGTCTCAACGTTATTGAACCAGGCGTATTCAACGCCATCGCGACTGGTCCATACGTTTTTGCACGTGACTGAGCAGGTATGGCAGCCAATGCACTTGTCTAGATTTAGCACCATACCGATTTGTGCGCGAACTTTCATAATGAATCCTTGACCTCGACGAGTGGCCCTTCTAGCCACTCAATTTTGTTCATTTTGCGAAGCACCACGAATTCATCGCGATTGCTGCCAACCGTGCCGTAGTAGTTAAAGCCCCAGGCTTGTTGGGCATAGCCGCCAATCATATGGGTGGGCTTGAGCACGGTGCGTGTGACTGAGTTATGAATGCCACCGCGCATCCCACTCGTTTGTGCGCCAGGGGTGTTGATATTCTTTTCTTGTGCGTGGTACATCAGGCAGGTGCCGTCGGGGATGCGCTGGCTGACCACCACACGTGCGGTTAAGGTGCCATTGACGTTAAAGACTTCGACCCAATCATTGTCAACGATGCCCGCTTTACGGGCTTCTTTTTCTGAGATCCAAACGTGCGGGCCGCCGCGACTAAGCGTAAGCATGCGTAGGTTGTCTGAATAGGTAGAATGAATTCCCCATTTTTGATGGGGAGTGAGCCAGTTCAGCACTAACTCCGTTTCGCCATTGGGTTTGAAGCCTAATACCGGTTTGATGGTTTTGGTGTCGATCGCAGGTTTATAGACGCAAGAGCCTTCGCCAAAATCAAGCATCCAGCGATGGTCTTGATAAAACTGCTGACGACCCGTGAGAGTACGCCACGGTATCAATTCGTGCACATTGGTATAGCCTGCGTTGTAGCTGACCTCTTCGCTTTCAATGCCAGACCAAGTCGGCGCAGAAATAATCTTGCGTGGCTGTGCCTGTACATCGCGAAACCGAATCTTGTCGTGTTCGCGACCTTGCGCCATATGACTATGGTCTCGACCTGTGATTTTTGACAAGGCCTCCCACGCCTTGACCGATACATGACCATTGGTTTCGGGCGCGAAGGTCAAAATCATCTCGGCAGCATCAATCGCGGTGTCTAAACGGGGGCGACCTTTGCTGATGCCTTCTTTTACCACCGCTTTATTGATTGCTTTTAATTCTTGCACCTCGTGCTCGGTGTTCCAGTTGATTCCTTTTCCACCGTTTCCAAGCTTTTCAAGCAATGGGCCCACAGACGTGAACTTATGATAAATATCGTTGTAGTTTCGTTCGACCACCGTCATATTCGGTGCTGTTTTACCTGGGATAAGATCGCACTCGCCGTGCTTCCAGTCTTTCGGCTCAAAGGGTTGGCCAAGCTCACCAGGGGTATCGTGCATTAAAGGGGTGAGCACCAGATCTTTACGGGTTCCCAAATACGGCCCACCGATTTCGCTGAATTTTTTTGCGAGTAGTTTATAGATTTCCCAGTCGGTCTTGCTTTCCCATAAGGGTTGCACGGCCTCACTAAGTGGATGAATAAACGGATGCATATCTGAGGTATTCAGATCATCTTTTTCGTACCAGGTTGCCGTGGGTAAGACAATATCGCCATAGAGGCATGTTGTACTCATTCTGAAATCAAGAACAACAAGTAAATCCAGCTTCCCTTCTGCGGCTTCGGTGTGCGCCTTGACTTCGCTAGGCTTGATGGCATCGGCTTCGTCTGCAAACAGGGCATTTTGGGTGCCCAGTAGATACTTTAGAAAATACTCATGTCCTTTGCCACTTGAACCCAAAATGTTTGATCGCCACACAAACATGTTGCGGGGGAAATTCTCTGGTGCGTCGGGCTCATCACAGCTCATGTTCAACGTGCCGTTTTTTAATTGCTCAGTGGCATAGGCAACGGGATCTTGTCCGGCAGCTTCGGCGGCAGCCACCACCTCAAGCGGATTGATTTTTAGCTGCGGTGCCGAGGGTAACCAACCCATGCGTTCTGATTTTGCGTTTAAATCGAGCATGCTCATCTGAGCATATTGTTTTGTATCAGCCGTAGGTGCCAAAATTTCATCGACGTGCAGTTTTTCGTGACGCCATTGACTGGTGTGTGCATAAAAAAAGCTCGTCCCATTCATTTGCCGAGGGGGGCGCGACCAGTCAAGTGCAAACGCCAAGGGGGCCCATCCAAACTGAGGCCGCAATTTTTCTTGTCCAACATAATGCGCCCAGCCGCCACCACTTTTCCCAACACACCCGCACATCATCAATAAATTGATGATGCCGCGATAGGTCATATCCATGTGATACCAGTGGTTCAGTGCAGCACCAACGATGACCATCGACTTGCCTTCGGTGTCGTGCGCATTTTGTGCAAACTCGCGCGCCACCTGTATGACTAATTCAGGTTTAACGGTAGTGTGTTTTTGTTGCCAGGCTGGGGTGTATGGGATATCTTGGTCGTAGCTTGAAGCGACATTGCCGCCACCCAAGCCACGATCGATACCGTAGTTCGCCATTTGCAAGTCGTAGACCGTCGCAACCCTTGCAAGGCTGCCATCCGCAAGTGTCAGTGTTTTGACAGGTACGTTGCGCACCAGCAGCTCGTTATGTTCGCCTCCGAAATATGGAAACGCCACGCCAACGACTTCATTGTGACGGTCTAGAAGCGTGAGTGCCGCGTCAACATCACGACCGCTTGCCGCATCTTTTTTCTCAAGATTCCAACGCCCAACTTGTTTGCCGTCGTTGACTTTGCCTTCACCCCAACGCAAACCAATGGCACCATTAGGCACGACAAGTTCGCCAGTAGTCGCGTCGAGCAAAAGGGTCTTCCACTCGGGGTTGTTTGCTTCGCCATGATTGAGCGAAAGATGTGACGCGCGCAAAAAATGATCGGGAACCCACTTTCCTTCGTGCTCTTTTAATAAGACGAGCATCGGCATATCGGTGTACTGCTTTGCGTAGTCGCTAAAGTATGCAGATTTTCCGCTTAAGTGAAACTCTTTGAGAATCACATGGCCCATGGCCATCGCGAGCGCTGCATCTGTACCTTGTTTGGGTGCCAGCCAGATATCGCCAAACTTGACCATCTCGCCGTAATCGCTTGAAACGGCGACGGTCTTTGTGCCCTTGTAGCGCACCTCTGTATAAAAATGGGCATCAGGCGTACGTGTTTGTGGGACGTTTGAGCCCCACACCATCAGATACGTTGAGTTATACCAATCGGCGGATTCAGGTACATCAGTTTGTTCGCCCCAAACTTGGGGGCTCGCGGGTGGTAGATCACAGTACCAGTCGTAAAAACTCAGGCAGACGCCGCCAATCAAGCTGAGGTAGCGTGATCCTGCAGCATATGACACCATCGACATCGCCGGAATGGGTGAAAATCCAATCACGCGGTCCGGGCCGAATTTTTTGATTGTGTAGGCGTTGGCCGCAGCGATCATTTCAGTGACCGTGTTCCAGTCTGCACGTACAAAGCCTCCCAAACCGCGCACACTTTTATAGCGCTTCGCACGTTCAGGATTTTGACTGATATGTTCCCAGGCACTGATTGGGTCCATAGTGAGCCGCGCTTCGCGCCACATCTCCATTAAGCGACCACGCATCATGGGATGCTTGACGCGTTGTGCTGAATATACATACCAACTGTACGAAGCGCCTCGTGGGCAGCCTCGGGGCTCGTGGTTGGGCAGATCTGGACGCGTACGCGGATAATCTGTTTGCTGAGTTTCCCAAGTGATCAAGCCGCTTTTGACGTAGACTTTCCAGGAACAAGAGCCGGTGCAGTTCACCCCGTGAGTTGAACGTACGATTTTGTCGTGTTGCCAACGTTGTCGGTAGGTATTCTCCCATTTGCGGTCTTCATGCACCACCGCACCATGCTTATCCGAGAAGGTATCCGTGGTGCGTGAAAGAAAATTTAAGCGATCTAAAAAATGACTCATGACTGAACTCCAGTAGTGCAATGATCATGTTTGATGGATAAGGTGTATCGCATTAGCAGGGCATGGGCGCATTACGGCGTGCATACCAAAACCAGGTGACGACCACGCAACTGAAATAAAACACGACAAAACACCATAGAGCCGCATGGGGGGTGCCGGTGAGGTCGATGGATGTGCCAAAACTTTTTGGAATAAAGAATCCGCCATAGGCACCAATTGCACCTGAAAAACCGAGTACGGCTGCAGCCTCTTTACTGCCATCAATCGATGCTTGTTTTTGAGCGGCCGCATCTGGTTGCGCACTTTGCTGTCTGTCAGTTAAAAAAATGACCGGGATCATCCGAAAGGTTGAACCGTTGCCGATCCCGGTCAAGGCA
Organism: Bordetella parapertussis; assembly: GCA_943331855.1. Lineage (GTDB taxonomy): Bacteria > Pseudomonadota > Gammaproteobacteria > Burkholderiales > Burkholderiaceae_B > Zwartia > Zwartia parapertussis_H. Next base: position 8,119 of record CALQNE010000068.1, on the reverse strand, counting down.
AACAAAAAGATAAAAAGAGCCAGAAAGCCACTGAAGTTGCCTGCATTTCCTTGACTTGGCAAAAAGTACATCACACCGATGACGGCCGCGATCATGCCGATGAAGGTCCAGAGCGTCACGCGGGCGCCGCCCACTTTGTCCGAAATCCACCCTCCTGCCGGACGAACCAAGGCGCCAACAAGTGGGCCAAGAAAGGCATATTGAGTTGGATTGACATTTGGAAACTGCGATTGCGTCAGTAAGGCCAAGCCCGCTGAAAATCCGATGAAGGAACCAAACGTGCCAAGGTAGAGCCAACACATTAACCAGTTATGTTGACGTTTAAAGATGACCGCCTGATCAACGAACGAAGCCTTGGCATCAGCAATATCGTTCATGCCAAACCAAGCTGCCAACGAGGCGATCAAGATAAAGGGCACCCAGATAAAGCCCGCATTTTGCAGCCAAACGGTTTGCGAAACTCCGTTGGTGGTGTATGCGTGCCCAGCTCCGCCCAACACGCCGAAGGCCGCGACTGAAATGACTAGGGGGACTATAAACTGCACAACTGAGACCCCTAAATTACCGATGCCTGCATTCAAGCCAGTAGCCAAGCCCTTTTGTGCTTTGGGAAAAAAGAAGCTGATATTTGCCATCGAAGAGCTAAAGTTGCCACCACCCAGACCGCATAACAAGGCGAGTACTAACAAGGTTGGATAGCTCGTACTGGTGTCTTGCAGGGCAAAGCCCATTCCTAAGGCCGGTAGCAGCAGGCTTGCCGTCGACAGTGCGGTCCAGCGGCGACCACCAAAGATGGGAACTAAAAAAGAATAAAAGATCCGTAGTGTGGCGCCTGATAAGGCAGGTAGGGCCGTCAACCAAAACATCTGATTTTTGCTGAAATGAAAGCCCGCTTTGTTGAGATTGACGACCACCACCGACCAAAGCATCCAGACACTAAAGGCCAACATGAGCGCTGGGATCGAGATCCAAAGATTGCGTTGGGCGACTCGTTGCCCTTCTGCCTTCCAGAAGTCGGGTTGCTCGGGTTCCCAGCGGGTAAGAACGTAACGTGAAGACATGATGAACTCCAAAGACTGTGCGGATCTATGCGTGAGGTGAAAGCGTCGATATAGATTCGTTCGTACTGAGCGCCAAGCGCCCAGTGTCACTCCTCTCTTTTCTAAAACTAAAGTGCATCCATACCAGCGAGACACAGACGGTTCCATAAAGCAGCATGAAGCTCGATGAACGAACGCCGGTCAAATCGACCATCGCGCCAAATAAGATGGGTAGAACGAAGCCACCCAAGCCACCTGCAAGACCGACAACGCCCGAGACTGCACCGATATTTTCTGGAAACTCATCCGAAATAAATTTAAAAACAGAGGCCTTGCCGATCGCCATGGCAATGCCGACGATAAAGAGCAGTGTTGTGAACACGGTTGGTGTTAAGCCAATAAAGAAATCGCGAGGTCCATTGACGGTGATGACGGTAAAGTTAGTTTGCGGATAGCTCAGTAAAAAAAAGGCGACCCAACAGACCCACATCACCCACCACGTGGTGTGATAAGCGCCGTAGCGATCTGACACCCAGCCACCTACGGCGCGTAGTACGCCGCCAGGTAGCGAAAATACAGCAGCTAACAGCGCGGCTTTTTGTATATCGAAACCGTATTCGCCAACGTAATACTTGGTCATCCAAAGCGCCAAGGCGACATACCCACCAAAGACGACCGAGTAGTATTGGCAGTAGCGCCATACACGTGGGTTTCTAAGCATGAGCAACTGCTGTGAAAACGTCGCGTTCGTAGAAATATTGTGTGTTGGATTGGTGCGTGAGAAAAACCAAAACAACAACGCAGTGATCAACATTGAGACTGAATACACTTTTGGAACGATCGTCCAAGAGCCAGCAGTTGATGCAATGAGTGCGGGTGCAACGAATTTGGTGAGCGCTGAGCCAGAGTTTCCCGCTCCAAAGATGCCCATCGCAAGGCCCTGACGATTTTTTGGAAACCAGCGTGCCACGTACGGCGTACCGACTGAAAATGAACCACCGGCCAAGCCAACAAAACAACCAATCGTTAAAAAATGCCAGTATTTTGTGGCATAAGAAAGGAGCCAAATCGGAAGCACGGTGCTGAGCATCAGCAAAAAAAAGACGATGCGGCCGCCAAAGCGATCGGTCCAGATGCCGAGGGGTACTCGAATTAATGAGCCGGTCAGTACCGGCATCGCCGCGAGCAAGCCAAATTCAGTTTCATTGAGCCCGAGCTGCTGCTTGATCGGGATGCCAATCACGGCGAACATCATCCAGACCGCAAAGCAGATGGTGAAGGCCAACGTACTCGAAGTCAGTACCATATTGGCGTTGCGATTATCGGAAGTCATTGCCTACCTTTGGGTCACTGAAGTGGTAGGACACAGACTAGATTGCTGCGCACGCGCTGCCTATTCCCCTGTCGTTGGGGGTGATAGCAGGCATATGAGCAAGGCGATATAGTTCTTTCGAACTAGAAAAGCTCGAATAGTCACCTGCCAGAGCCTGCATCGGTGATAATGGGTCACCCTCGCACGATGGCTTGCGCCGCGTTGATAGGTTTCAGGAGATACCCGTTTGGCAATCGCTTGGCCCCCTTCAATCGGACGCAACTACAAGCTTGGTGTTCGGCTGGTTTCGGTGTCGCTGGCGGGTTTAGTATTTGGTTTATCGATGGTACTTGGGACGCTATGGCTGTCGTGGGCTCTCGAGGGTGCGGCGGCAGCCATCAACGATACGGGTAGCCTGCGCATGCAGTCCGTGCGCCTGGGTCTGACCCTCAGCCAATCAAGCATATCAGCTCAAGCGGATTCCGATTTGATGCGTGCGCAATCAAAACGTCTGGCTCAAACGCTATCAAACTTACAAATCGGCGATCCGCAGCGTCCACTGCGTTTGCCAAGTAGTCAATTGGTACAAGAGCAATTCGTGCGAATGAACGCATTCTGGGGCGTCGAGATGGAACCCGCTCTGCAGGGCCTTATAAATGGCGAGCAGGATCGGCCACGGTTGATTTCGACTTATTTGCTAGCGTTGCCTCAGTTTGTCGAGCAAGTCGATCGATTGGTGTATCAGATTGAGCTTGAGAATAGCCGAACCACCACCTACTTACGTGGTTCGCAAATGGCGTTAATCGTGTTGATGTTGGTTGGGAGTATTGCAATTATCTACCTGCTCTATGGCTGGGTAATCCGACCAGTACAAGCGTTGCAAGCAGGCATTGGACAAATGACAGCAAGAAATTTTTCGGTACAAGTTCCAGTCGAAGGACGTGACGAATTTGGTGAGCTTGCATCGGGCTTTAATGATATGGCAGCTCAACTCAAGGCGCTTTACGGAGAACTCGAAGAACGTGTCTCGCAAAAAACCTTAGAGCTTGCCCAGCAAAATCGTGCACTGAGTACGTTGTATGACTTTTCTTCATACCTGAGTCATCCTGGCGAACTCGAGCCGCGGTGTCAGGGCTTCTTGAAAAAGTTAGTCGAATATTTTGGCGCAGATGGTGGAACCGTACGTATTCTGGATCCTCGACAGAACAACCTACATCTGACGGTGCATCAAGGCCTGTCTGCTGCGTTTGTACAAGAAGAACAGTGTGTGCACGCAGGTGATTGTTTATGTGGTGAAGCGGTGGCAACGGGCGAGACTCAACTGCATGATTTTAGGAGATTGCCTGTTGAGCAGCGCTATTTATGTCGCGAGGAGGGGTTTAATTCGATCGCCATTGCGCAGATTACGAATGGCGTAGAGACACTAGGTAGCTACACCTTGCATTTTGTAAGCCCACGCGAGTTTTCTGGGGATGATCGACGTCTATTCGATTCGGTCGGCCAGCACCTCGGTGTCGCCATTGAAAACCAGAGACTTCTTGCACGAACGCGCGAACTGGCCGTATCTCAAGAGCGCAATCTGGTTGCGCAAGGCCTTCACGACTCAATTGCCCAGGGATTGAATTTCTTGAAGCTGCAGGTGCAAATGCTTGAAGATTCATTGCGACGCAAAGAGGATGGGGAGGTTACTGAAAGTTTACAAATGATTCAAGCAGGGTTGCGTGAAAGTTACGATGATGTACGCGAGCTACTGTTGAATTTTAGAATCAAACTTGAGTCTGGTGATTTGACGCAGGCGTTGCAACAGGCGGCCGATCGTTTTACTCGACAAACGGCGATACCTGTCGTGATTGAGTCGAAGGGGCAGGGCGCGCCCTTGCCGCCAGAGCAACAATTACAACTTTTATTCATTGCGCAAGAGGCGTTATCTAATATTCGAAAGCACGCTAAAGCGAATCAGGTGCGCATCACGATCTATAACGAGCAGGATTTTGAGTTAAATATTCGAGATGACGGTTGTGGATTTGAATTCGCCTGGACTGCTGTCGGCAAAGAGCAGCAAGTCGGTATCACAATCATGAGAGAACGCGCTGCGCGACTCGGCGCATCTCTAGAGGTATTGAGCAGTTCAGCAGGAACACAGATCGCTTTGCGACTAGAGCAGAAAGCACGTGTGGCCGCTTGATGGATAAAAAGACAATTCGCATTCTGCTGGTGGATGACCACACACTTTTTCGGAGTGGCATTCGTCTTTTATTGCAGCGAAATCTGGATTTTGAGGTGGTGGGCGAGGCCTCTGATGGCCTGGAGGCTGTTAAGCGGGCCAAGGAACTCAAACCAGATATCGTTCTTTTAGACTTGCATATGCCAGGATTGTCGGGATTGGATGTGATCGGTCTGATTTTGCAAGATCGGCCAGCCTGTCATGTCGTGTTGCTGACTGTCTCTGAAGATGCAGAAGACCTAGCGCTTGCACTCAAAAAGGGTGCAGCGGGTTATTTACTAAAAAATATTGATGCGGATTATTTACTGCAGGCTTTGCGCTGTGTGATGCAGGCCGATGCTGTCATTTCACCTGAGATGACAGCAAAGTTGGTAGCTAGTTTTCGGCGAGTTCAAGCGCCCACTGAGAGTAATAGCAAAAAACTGACTCCTCGTGAACGCGAAATGTTAGCGCAACTGTCGCTGGGGTTGTCTAACAAGGAAATTGCCCGAAAACTTGATGTTGCTGAAAGTACCGTCAAAATCCACCTGCAAAGTATCTTGAAAAAGTTAGAACTGAATAATCGCGTGCAGGCGGCTATCTACGCGGTCGAACATGGGCTCTCGGCTAATCCTTCATAAGCTACCGACTTTGGTGGGCTAGTGGCCTGTATGATTGAGCTGCTGCAAGCCCTGTTCATTCAAAATTTCGACATGTGAGCCATGAACAGAGATTAATTGATCTTTGGAGAGCCGCTGCAGCGCACGCGATAGACTTTCAGCTTGTAAGCCTAAGCGTGAGGCAATCAGGCATTTGCTAAATTTAAGCTGAGTCTGTGTACCTTCTCGCGGTTGCTTTAATAAATATTCAGCAACACGCTCGCTTGCGTTATGCGTACTGACCGTTTCGATGTCATGCAAGAGCGTTTCAAACCGACGAGAAACGTTTTTCAGCATTTGCAACGCAAATTCGGCCTCAATTGCAAGAACCTGTTCAATGTCCCGTTTGTCTAGCCAAATCACAACACTGTCATCAAGTGCTTGCGCGTCAACGATGTGCGGATGATTCAGTAACATGAGCGTCTCGCCAAAGGAGTCTCCCGGGCCGAACATTTCAATTACCTTGCCGTGACGACTGCGTGGGACCGGTATTGAGGCTTTAATCTGACCGACTGCGACAAGGTAAATTCCAGTAGCAGCATCGCCTCTGCGGTATAGAAATTGATTCTTTAGCACCCGATGTACTTGGGCGGAGTTGGCTAAGATCTCGCACCAATTGCGATTCAGTGAGGCAAATAAGGGTGCGCGAACCAATAGTTCACGAATATCAAGTTGCTTGGTCATAAAGACTCACCTATAAGAAAACGTTTCAAATAGGCCTCTTAGCTGAGTTTGAGCATCGAGGCTTATTCCTGAGGCGGGCAACTGATGTGCTGAGCTGCGCGAGCGCTGTACAGCATATTTCCGCACACCTCGCGCAGAAAGGCCTTGCGCCAAATCAAGTAAAGCCGTTTCTGTTAGCCAAACAGGGTCCCAGGTTGTTCGACATTCGAACGCCCCTTGCCAGTCCAAGAGCGCGTTCAGGCACTGATGTACGGGTTCAGCACTTCTTTGGCGACCCGTCAGCGCGTCATAGGCCTCTGGCGTTGTCTTGATATCAAGACCGACCCAGTCGATGCTTGGCAGTGCTTCCAACAGGCGTTGAGGGTAGATGCCGGCGGTATGCACAGCGACTTTAAAGCCCAGGGCCTTGGTTTGTTGAATCAAGTGGACGCAAAGAGGATCGTTGAATGGCTCTCCGCCCGAAAACACGACACCGTCTAGTAGTCCAACGCGTGTTCGAAGGGTTTGAAGAATTTGCTCCCATGACTGAGCACCGCCGCGTTGCTGCAAGTGTGGGTTATGGCAATAGTGGCAGGCCCAGGGGCACCCGGCGATAAAGACGACGGCAGCCAACTGGCCTGGCCAATCAACGGTTGAGAAAGGAACAAAACCGCCGATGCTGGGTACCCGCTTAACCTGGCTGAGTTTCGTTAAAAAACAGTCGCTCATTAAATTCCCCCTGCTTGCCAATATTGAATGATGTCACTGGACGGTGATAGCCCATCACACGTGTCCAGACTTCGCAACGTGTGCGACGGGCTTGATCGAGAGCGATGATTGGTTTCTGAAAATGCATCACTTCTGAAAGATTGGTCATGTTGATGACTCCTAAAAAGTTGGTAAAGCGTTAGGCCGCAGCTTCAAGGCGTTGTTCGAGTTCTAGCGTTTCATCGCATTTTGGACAAAATTCGTGATGGCCTGATAGATAGCCATGCTTCGGACAAATTGAAAACGTTGGGGTGATGGTGATGTAAGGTAAACGAAAGCCTGCCAAGGCGCGGTGAACTAATTGTTTGCAAGCCTGTGCAGAAGAGATCGCCTCATTCATATACAGGTGAAGGACAGTACCGCCCGTGTAGCGCGACTGCAATGCCTCTTGCATTTCTAGCGCAGCGAATGGATCGTCGGTATAGCCGACGGGTAATTGGCTTGAATTTGTGTAATAAGGTTGTTCAGGTGTGCCAGCTTGGCTAATGTCGGGCCAACGCTTCTTGTCTTCGCGTGCGAAACGATAGGTAGTTCCTTCGGCAGGGGTTGCCTCAAGGTTGTATAAATGACCGGTCGACTCTTGAAACTCTGTCATTCGATCTCTGACGTGATCAAGCAATGCAAGTGCCAGTGCATGGCCAGTCGGCGTCGTAATATCATGCTGATCATGACTGAAGTTTCTGATCATTTCATTGATACCATTCACACCCAAGGTACTGAAGTGGTTGCGCAGGGTTCCGAGATACCGTTTCGTATACGGGTAGAGGCCCTCATCGATATAGTGCTGTACAACAGTACGTTTTTTTTCAAGCACATCGCGCGCCATATCAAGCAAGATATCAAGTTGTAAAAATAACGCTTCCTGATTTCCGGCATGAACATAGCCCAAACGCGCGCAGTTAATCGTCACCACGCCAATGCTGCCTGTTTGTTCAGCTGAGCCAAACAAACCGTTACCACGCTTGAGAAGCTCGCGTAGATCAAGTTGTAAGCGACAGCACATTGAGCGCACCATATGAGGTTCAAGATCTGAATTTAAAAAATTTTGAAAATAAGGTAGACCGTATTTGGCAGTCATCTCAAATAGCAGATCAGTATTCGGGTGATCCCAGTCAAAATCATTGGTGATGTTGTAGGTTGGAATTGGAAAGGTAAAGACGCGCCCCAGTGCATCACCTGCCATCATGACTTCGATGTAAGCGCGATTAATCAAGTCCATTTCGACCTGAAGATCGCCGTAGCAAAAGGGCATTTCCTCGCCGCCGATATGCGGTACCTGTTCGCGTAAATCTGCAGGGCAGACCCAATCGAACGTCAGATTGGTGAAGGGGGTTTGGGTGCCCCAACGACTTGGAACATTCAGGTTATAAATAAGCTCTTGAATGCATTGCCTGACCTGCGTGTAGGTCATCTGGTCTTTGCGTACAAAAGCGGCCATGTAGGTATCAAATGAGCTAAAGGCTTGTGCGCCGGC
>CALQNE010000067.1 GCA_943331855.1 Bordetella parapertussis | reverse complement strand
GTGGCCTGGCTGCAGTCCATCAGTTTGGACGGATTGGTGCACACAGCATGACGGGTGGGCAAAGTGCGTTACACATGGATGTGCCACCCTATGTGATGGGGTCCGGAAACCCCTGCGTGCCTGTTGGCGTTAATGTTGAAGGCTTAAAACGGCGGGGCTTTTCGCCTGAGGCGATTAGCGCACTGCGCGATGCATACAAGTTGATCTATCGTCGCGGGCTATCGCTTGACGACGCGCGCAGTCAGATGCGTGAGCGGCAAGCGCAAGAGCCGGCGGTTGCACCTGCGTTACAAGTGATGCTTGATTTTCTTGATACAAGTGCTCGAGGCATTATCCGCCCATGACTTGGCGGCTTGGGCTCGTTGCGGGCGAACCTTCGGGTGATTTGATCGCGGCAAGAGTTCTGGCGGGTGTCCAACAAGCAGATCCTCAGGTGTTGGCCCAAGGCATTGGGGGGCCTCAGTTGTTGCAGCAAGGGCTTGAGCTTTGGCATCCGATGCAGGCTTTGACCGTGTTTGGTTATTTAGATGCGCTCAAACAGATCCCGACCTTGCTTCGCACGTATTTCGATGTCAAAAATCGTTGGCTAGCTGAACCGCCCAAGGTGTTTCTTGGCATCGATGCACCAGACTTCAATCTGCGTCTAGAACATAAACTGAAGACCGCGGGTATCCCAACGGTTCATTTAGTGAGCCCATCCATTTGGGCGTGGCGGTACGAGCGCATTCACTTCATCAGACAAGCTGTTTCACATATGCTGGTGATGTTTCCTTTTGAAGAAGCGATCTATCAAAAAGAAAAAATCCCGGTCACCTTTGTCGGGCATCCGCTTGCAGACGCGATTCCCCAAGAGCCTGACAAACTTGCGGCCCGTCGCCGCTTAGGACTTGATCAACACGCGCGCGTATTAGCGATGCTGCCGGGCAGTCGCGCCTCTGAAATTAAATGGATTGCACCCCGCTTTCTACAAGCTGTGCAGCGATTACAAAAGCGTGATCCTCAGTTACAGGTACTCGTGCCGATGGTCAATGCAGCGCGTTTAGCTGAGTTCAACAGTATTTTGCAAAATAATCCGATCGATAATTTGCACATTTTGACCTCTGATCAGCCGCCAAAAAACGAGAGCGTCCCGTCGAATACGCACAAGGCTCACGCACCTGCCATACAGAAACGACCTGTCGCCTGGGAGGCGCTCGAGGCCTGCGATGTTGCGCTCGTGGCAAGTGGTACGGCGACGTTAGAAACTGCATTATTCAAAAGGCCGATGGTGATTTCTTATGCGGTTTCGCCCTGGGTGCGCCGCGTGATGGCCTGGAAATCTGGTCAACAAAGACCATATGTACCTTGGGTGGGTTTACCAAATGTGTTGTTGAATGATTCGGTCGTGCCAGAGCTGATTCAAGAAGATGCGACCCCAGAAGGGCTTGCCGCTGCCGTGTACGAGAAACTGATGAACGAACGGCAGGCAAGCCAGATTGTGGCTAGATTTCATGAGTTGCACCACTCGTTACGTTGCGATACAGCGACTCGGGCAGCTGAAGTTATTTTACAAATTGCGCAGGAAGGTATTCCAAAGATTCAGGGGAATATCTGATGAGCCGCTCAACGCAGCCAAGTCTTTTTGTTAGTGTGGATCAGAGTGCCGAATTTTGTGCTGGTGTCGACGAGGCGGGGCGCGGCCCGCTTGCGGGTGACGTATATGCGGCTGCGGTGATTCTTGATCCCACTCAGCCGATAGACGGATTGGCCGACTCAAAAGTGTTGACCGAGAAGCGGCGCGATGCGCTTGCTCCTCTGATTCAGCAGCGCGCGTTAGCGTGGTGCGTTGCGCTTGCAAGTGTCGAGGAAATCGATCAAATGAATATCCTGCAGGCCACACTTCTGGCTATGCAGCGAGCAGTGCTTGGCTTGAAGATTGCTCCTCAATTAGCCTGGGTGGATGGCAATCAGGCACCGCGTTTAAACTGCCGGGTACAGACCGTGATTAAAGGTGACGCGTTGGTGCCTGCCATTTCAGCCGCATCGATTTTGGCCAAGACCGCGCGTGATGCAGATTTAATGCGTTTGCATGGGCTTTATCCGTCGTACGGGTTTAATCTGCACAAAGGTTACGGAACCGCGTTGCATATGGCACGTTTAAAAGAGTTTGGTCCTTGTCCTGCACATCGCCGCAGCTTTGCGCCGGTGCGACGCTTATTGGAGTCGTGTTGAAACATATTGAATCTCGTTCGAACCCGTTGTTTAAACAGTTGTACAAATGGCAGTCAAGTGCGGGTCGAAGGGGCGAGCCGGTCATTCTGGATGGTATTCATTTGTGTGAGTCATGGCTGGGTGTCGGACGCCCACCGCAGTACGCGATCTTTGACATGGATCGAATTCAAGAACCCCAATTAATTGAGTTGATCGACAAATTACCACCTGAAGTGTGTCTGACCATGTCTGGAACTTTGCTGGGTGGTCTGTCGAGTTTTAATACGAACCAAGGCGTGCTCTTTGTCGTTCAGCCTAAAGTAGATACTCTACCAATGCGGGTGAAAGAGTCGGTCGTAATTCTTGATCGAATTCAAGACCCAGGCAATGTTGGCACCTTGCTGCGCACCTGTGCTGCAGCCGGCATTAAGCGCGTATTTGCAACGACGGGTACAGCCACACTTTGGTCGCCTCGCGTCTTGCGCAGTGGGCAAGGTGCGCACTTTGCACTGCGACTGCACGAACAAATCGACATTAATGCAATGCTTGCAACGCTTGAGGTCCCGCTGGTGGTCACCACGCTGAATGCCGCGCAAGATCTTTTTGCAACTGCTTTACCCGCGCATTGCGCTTGGGTGTTTGGTAATGAAGGGCAGGGGGTTGACGCTTCCTTAATTGAAAAAGCGTCGGTCAGAGTGCGGATCGAGCATGAGTTGCAGGGTGCCGAGTCTCTCAATGTGACGGCGGCGGCCGCAATTTGTTTGTTTGAACAACGTCGGCAACATCAAACTAAAGCCTAGTTTGTTAATACGCTGAGTGTTTATCGAGCCCAACCTCTTGCAGCACGGTCGTTGAGATCTCTTCGATTGATTTTGTGGTGGTCGAGAGCATGGGGATTGAATCACGTCGCATCAGGCGCTCGGCCTCGGCGACCTCGTGACGACACTGCGCAAGAGAGGCATAGACGCTGTCTGGGCGCCGTTCATAGCGCACCTCTGTGAGCCGCTCAGGCTGAATCGTGAGTCCGAAAAGTTTCTTTTTGAATTGAGATAACGTGCTTGGCAACGCATTTCGTTCAAAATCTTCAGGGATGAGGGGGAAGTTTGCAGCCTTAATTCCGTACTGCATGGCGAGATACAGACTGGTGGGTGTTTTCCCGCAACGTGATACTCCGATCAAGATCACGTCTGCCTGCGATAAGTCGCGCACAAATTGGCCGTCATCATGCGCGAGGCTGAAGTTAATGGCTTCGATGCGATCCCGGTACGCATTTGAACTCACCGACAAATGCGATTTTCCAATCGAATGACTCGATTTAACGCCAAGATTCTGCTCAAGTGGTTCGACAAAAGCACCGAATAAATCCAGAAATAGGGCGTTTGCTGATTTAACGCGGGCCAAGATTTCTGGGTTTACGAGCGTTGTGAAGACGATAGGTTGGTTGCCCTGATCGACCGCGCAGCGGTTAATACGACTCACGACCCCGTCTGCTTTCTCAACCGTATCCACAAAGGGCATCCGAACTTGCTTAAAACTGACAGAATCGAATTGTGACAAGACTGAATGGCTGAAGGTCTCAGCCGTAATTCCTGTTCCATCCGAAATAATAAATACGGTACGCTCAGAGCTGGGGCTTATCATTAAAAGATGTCCAGAATGCTATTTGTGAGTAGTATAATGCGGTGCAGCAATTTAGGATTTATTTGCGGTATTTTGATGCCATTTAGGTCAAAAATCTTTAGCAAGTAAGGCCAGTTTGGTCAGCATGTTGAGCATGCTGACCAAACTCGCTTTCTTATATTGTTAAAGGTGACTTTCATGTCGTATGTTGTTTCATTTGAGCAGCTCCGGATGACGGATGTTGACTCGGTTGGAGGGAAAAACGCTTCACTAGGCGAAATGATCAGCCAGCTCGCAGATGCTGGCGTACGCGTTCCGGGTGGCTTTGCCACTACGGCGCAAGCGTTTCGCGACTTTTTATCCGGTACGGGGCTGGATCGACGCATTGCTGACCGCTTAAGCACACTCAACCCTGAAGACGTACGCGAGCTAGCGTCAGCGGGGGCTCAGATTCGCCAATGGATCACCGAGGCGCCGTTACCTCAACAGCTTAACGACGACATCAAAACCGCGTTTGCGAAGCTAGACGCAGACGGCAAAGGCTCGTTTGCCGTGCGTTCGTCCGCAACAGCAGAAGATTTGCCTGACGCCTCATTTGCAGGACAGCAAGAAACGTTTCTCAACGTGGTGGGCTTTGATGACGTGATCGACAAGATTCGTCATGTGTTTGCATCGCTGTATAACGACCGAGCGATTTCTTATCGCGTGCATAAGGGCTATGCCCATGCTGATGTTGCGCTTTCTGCTGGCATTCAGCGCATGGTGCGTTCTGATAAAGGCAGTGCGGGTGTGATGTTCACACTTGATACTGAGTCAGGCTTTGAGGATGTTGTGTTCATTACCTCATCCTATGGTTTAGGCGAAACCGTCGTGCAAGGTGCGGTCAATCCAGACGAGTTTTATGTTTTCAAGCCAACCTTGGCCTCAGGTTTTTACCCGATTGTTAATCGACGCATCGGTTCAAAATTACTGAAAATGGAATTCGACCCCGAGCGCCCTCAGGGTCGTGCTGTGCGAACGGTCGATGTGCCGGTTTCAGAGCGCAACCGTTTTTCACTGACTGACGACGAAGTCATTGAACTCGCACGCTATGCAGTGATTATTGAAAAACACTACCAACGCCCCATGGATATCGAATGGGGTCGTGATGGGATCGACGGTAAGATTTATATTTTGCAGGCTCGCCCTGAGACCGTAAAGTCGCAGCAAGGCAATCACGATGTCCAGTTGCGCTACCGCCTCAAAGCGACGGGCAAGGTGTTGATTACAGGTCGTGCAATTGGTCAAAAAATCGGTTCTGGACGTGTGCGTATTGTGGCAGACCTTTCAGAAATGGATCAGGTTCAAGCGGGCGACATCCTGGTGACCGATATGACAGATCCAAACTGGGAGCCCGTGATGAAACGTGCTTCTGCAATCGTGACAAATCGTGGTGGTCGCACTTGTCATGCCGCGATTATTGCGCGCGAACTCGGTATTCCTGCTGTCGTTGGTTGCGGAGATGCGACCGACCGCTTGCTTGAAGCACAAATCGTGACGGTGTCATGCGCTGAAGGTGACGAGGGCCGTATTTATGATGGCCTGATTGAAACTGAGGTTGAAGAGGTGCGTCGCGGTCAGATGCCCGAGATCGGTTTAAAGATCATGATGAATGTCGGGAATCCCCAGCTCGCATTCGACTTTTCACAAATTCCAAACCACGGGGTTGGCTTAGCGCGACTAGAGTTCATCATCAATAACAATATTGGGATTCATCCTAAGGCAGTGCTTGATTATCCAAATATCGACACTGAATTAAAAGTTGCAGTCGAGTCGGCTGCACGTGGTCACGCAAGCCCTCGCGCATTTTTTATTGAAAAATTGGCTGATGGTATCGCCACAATTGCTGCTGCGTTTTATCCAAAGACTGTGATCGTACGTTTGTCTGATTTCAAATCAAACGAATATCGAAAATTGGTGGGCGGTGCTCGCTACGAACCCGAAGAAGAAAATCCGATGCTAGGATTTAGAGGTGCCTCACGTTACATCTCAGAAGATTTCGCTGAGTGTTTCAAAATGGAATGTGAAGCACTCAAACGCGTACGTGAACAAATGGGACTAACCAACGTCGAAATCATGGTGCCGTTTGTGCGTACGGTCAAGCAGGCCGAGCGTGTTGTGAAGTTGCTGGCTGGGCACGGTTTAGTTCGTGGTGAACATGGTCTGCGCGTGATCATGATGTGCGAGGTCCCGTCTAACGCCATTTTGGCTGAAGAGTTTCTTGAGCATTTTGATGGATTCTCGATTGGTTCGAACGATATGACCCAACTGACACTTGGACTAGACCGCGATTCAGGCATGGAGCTCTTGGCGACTGATTTTGACGAGCGTGACGATGCCGTTAAATTTATGCTGACGCGTGCGATTCGAGCGTGTCTTAAAGCAGGCAAGTATGTTGGGATTTGTGGTCAGGGTCCCAGCGATCACGCCGACTTTGCGCAGTGGCTTAAAGATGAAGGGATTTTGTCGATGTCTTTGAATCCTGACACCGTTGTTGATACTTGGCAGCGTCTAGCCGCCAAATAAGGCAATGTGTTTTGAGCTGAAGGCGAAGAAGCCAACCGGTTTCTTCGCTTTTTTCATTAATGTTGTCAATCTCGCGTGCGCGTATCGTGTTTCATGAGACGTTCTTTTTCGCGGGCCCAGTCTTTTTCTTGCGAGGCGTCACGTTTGTCGTGTAGTTTTTTACCTTTGCCCAGACCAAAGTCGAGCTTAATACGACCGTTTTTATAATGTAGATTAATAGGTACCAAGGCAAAACCACGTTGTTCAACCTTGCCGATCAATTTGCTGATTTCTTCAGCTTTGAGCAGTAATTTACGGGTGCGGGTGGCATCAGGCAAAATGTGGGTTGAAGCAGACAATAAAGGGCTAATATGCATCCCGATTAGCCATAATTCGGCCTCAAGTACAACCACATAGCTCTCTTTGAGCTGTGCACGGCCTTCACGAATCGCTTTGACTTCCCAGCCTTGCAGCACCAAGCCTGCCTCAAAGCGTTCTTCGATCAAATAGTCGTGAAAAGCTTTGCGATTTTCAATAATGCTCATAGGGCCTAAGACTTCTGGTGTGATATCGGTAAAATCCCTCTATTCTATCAACCATTCCTGATACACGATGCATTGCGTAGAGCGTTCTGTCCTAGTGCCGTTTAGTGCGAGCCAGATGTTTGATCTGGTTGCGCAGGTCGAGAGATATCCTGAGTTTATGCCCTGGTGCGGCGGAGCTGTTGTGACCGAGCGCAGCGATCATGGTATGCGGGCCTCAATTACGATCGCCCTAGCGGGTATTCGTCAAACGTTCACAACACAAAATCAACACGATTACCCGCATAAAATTGATCTGAAGCTAGTCGACGGTCCATTCTCTGAGTTAACCGGAGAATGGGTGTTCTCGCCGCTTGCTCAAGATGCGTGCAAGGTCTTGTTTACATTGAATTACGCGTTTTCTAGTCGTACCCTTGAGGCTTTGGTCGGCCCCATCTTCAATCGTATTGCCTCAAGTTTTATCGATTCATTTACTCAACGCGCTCAGGCAATGTATGGCAATGACTGAAGTACCACCAAGTTTTGGGTCGGCTGCGCGACAGGGCATGGCTGGCGTCGACGCGCTAACGTTACAGGTCTCTGTGTGTTTTGCTCGACCAGAGCAGATTTCGTCAGTTTCGCTAAGCGTACCTGCGGGCACATGCGTGGATGAGGCGCTCAAGTTAAGCGGCCTTCTGCCGGCTCAAGAAATTGTCAAGGTGGGTATATTTGGGCAACGATGCGATTTAGGTACAGTGTTGCGTGAGGGCGATCGAATCGAGATCTATCGCGCGCTTGTTGTCGAGCCCAAAGCTGCCCGTCGCCGCCGTGCCATTCATCGTGAAAAAGTGCGTAATATCAAAAAGAAAATGCCGATTGATGATTTAACTATCTAAGACAGTACGACAGGAGACCGTGATGGATCTGGAACTAAGCGCTGACCAAGTTGCCTTTGCGCAGGCCGCAAAAGAGTTTGCCTTAGGCGAACTTGCCCCGCACGCAGCGCGTTGGGATCAAGAGTCTATTTTTCCGATCGAAACAATCAAACTTGCCGGGCGAATGGGTTTTGGCGCCATGTATGCTTCGCCCGAAATCGGTGGACTGGGATTGCCTAGACTGGATGCAACCTTAGTTTTTGAAGAGATGGCGGCCATTGATCCTTCGACCGCAGCGTTTTTAACTATTCACAACATGGCAGCGTGGATGGTTGGTGAGTGGGCCACTGGACCTGTTCGCGCGCACTGGGGGACCCAACTCGCTTCAGGTGAGAAGCTTGCCTCGTATTGCCTGACAGAACCTGGCTCGGGATCTGATGCTGCATCGCTGACCAGCAATGCGGTCCTTGAGGGGTCGCATTACGTGTTGAATGGCGCAAAGGCCTTTATCTCGGGTGGTGGCGATACGGATGTTTTAATTGTGATGGCGCGTACGGGGGGCAGCGGCCCTTCTGGTGTTTCAGCATTCGTGGTGCCTGCAGATTTGCCTGGCATTAGCTTTGGCCGTAAAGAAAATAAGATGGGCTGGAATAGCCAAAGCACGCGAGCAATCAAATTTGAAAATGTGCATGTCCCTGTTGAAAACCTGTTAGGAAAAGAGGGTGAAGGTTTTAAGATTGCGATGCGCGGTCTGGATGGTGGTCGGATCAATATCGCAACCTGCTCAGTTGGTGCAGCGCAAGGCGCACTTGATGCGGCGCACGCCTATATGCTTGAGCGCAAGCAATTTAAACAACCACTCGCAGGTTTCCAGGCTTTGCAATTTAAGTATGCGGATATGGCGACGCATACCGTGGCCGCCCGACAAATGGTGCGACTCGCTGCATGCAAGTTGGATGCGGGTTCTGCAGATGCTTCAACCTATTGTGCAATGGCCAAACGTTTTGCAACAGACCTAGGCTTTCAAGTGTGTCTGGATGCGCAACAGTTACACGGTGGCTATGGTTATCTAAAAGATTATCCCCTCGAGCGTTTGGTGCGAGATACGCGCGTACATCAAATCCTTGAAGGAACAAACGAAATCATGCGAGTCATTATTGCTCGCCAATTACTTGAAAAAGGCGCTGACGTAAGATGAGCGAAGTCTTCGGTGAAAACGCGGTTGTTTTATTTGAAGAGCTGGATTGTGCCAATGGCATGCGGATTGGCATTGCCACACTGAACACACCAAAAACATTAAACGGGCTGTCGCTCGAAATGACCCGGCTTCTCGCCAATAAAATTGAGGTCTGGGCGAGCGATCCAAAGCTTGCCGTGCTCGTGTTGAAGGGCGCCGGCGATAAGGCTTTTTGTGCAGGCGGTGATCTGCACGCTTTGCACCATAGCATGGTTGATAACCAGGGTCGCGCTGCGATTGAGAATCAGCATGCAGGTACATTTTTTGCCGAAGAGTATGCGCTCGATTATCGTTTGCATACTTTTCCCAAGCCAATTCTTGTGTGGGGTGATGGCATCGTGATGGGCGGCGGTATGGGGCTCATGATTGGTGCGAGTCACCGCATCGTCACCGATACTTCACGGTTGGCAATGCCAGAAATTTCGATTGGTTTGTTTCCCGATGTGGGCGGCACTTGGATGTTGAATCGCCTGCCAGGTAAAACAGGATTATTTTTAGGTTTGACGGGTGCGCAGATCGGTGCCGCCGATGCTTTGTTTGCGGGCTTGGCGGATTACCACCTCACACGAAACTTGTGGCCCGCATTGATTGAGCAGTTGCTGACGAAAGCCTGGGTCAATAGTGCCCAGCAGTCTCGCCTTCAGAACGATGCACTGCTTGATGATCTGTTGGCAGGCCTGGCTAGCACGCCGACCGTCGCGATAGGACCCTTACAGCAACATCTATCCTTAATTCAGGCCTGTTGTGCGGGTTCTGACTTGAATCGAATCGTTACTGCGGTTCTGGCGCTGGCAGAACATACCGACCCGTGGTTGCAGCGTGCAGCTAAAACACTCGCGGCCGGATCCCCAGGATCAGCCCGGCTCACGTTCACCTTGCTCAAGCGCGTTAAGCATCTTTCGCTTGCAGATGCCTATCGGGTTGAATGGATGGCTGGCTTAATGTGTGCGTCACATGGTGATTTTCAAGAAGGGATTCGCGCGCTGTTAATCGATAAAGACAAGCAGCCAAAATGGAATCCCGCGCAGTTAAGTGACGCAACCGAAGCCTGGGTAGAGAAGTTTTTTACCCTACCGTTTGCAGTTGAGCAGCATCCTTTGTACCGGCTGGGTGCCCACTGAAGTACTTGTGGGGGTATTGAATACGCGCGGGCTATCCCGGCACAGTCGAATAAGGCAGGGCGGCCAGCTTGATTGCAGCGCCGTCGCGCGCACCTAGATGCAGTGCGTTATGTTCAAGTGCTTCAAACGTGGTTTCGAATAGTAAATATGCAGTGCTTGAGTCGCTTGCCTGCGTATCAATGACTTGGGTCACGTTAATGACGCGTCCACAAGCTTGCTCAGAGCCCTGTGCATCATATATATCGATGCCTGCACGCAGATCGAGTGTTTGAGTTTGTTCGATCATGCCAAAATGCATCCGGCGCTTGACCGTGCCGCGATAATGGCTACGCGCAACAACCTCTTGCCCGGGATAACAACCCTTGGTAAAGCTCACACCTTCGATTAAGTCAAGGTTGAGTGTTTGCGGGATGAGCAAATCTTGTGTGCCTGCTTCGATCCAGGGTAAGCCAGCAGTGATGTCCTGACTTTGCCAATCTTCAGTGCGTTCGCGCGTATAGCTAAGCCCAAGGGCCTGGCACGCGGCAAGGTGCGTCTCATTGGCCAGCCACCACCAGCGTACATGTTGTTGAGCGGGCAGGGTTGATGCCGACGGCGCGCAGATCCATACGCCGGTTTCACTGGCGATCATTTGCCATGCGGTTTGAGGTAGCGCGTGTCCAAGTTGCTGGCTCAGTGCTGGGCACTGGTGTACTGCGATCGATACGCCAACCACCTGGTAGGCGCTTGGGGCGAGTTTCACTTTTGCCCTGAGTACAAACATGCTGAGGCGCTTTAGTACAGCCGGCAAAATGTCTTTACGCATCAGGCCGATCAGGGTCGAAACGCCGGGTGCATCTTGGACGACTGCATCGGGTTGCTTGCCTATGATCATGGTCGCCAATAACCGACCTTGCGCGGTGCAATACCCGGCGAGTCGTGCCTGGGTAGGGTCTACGGAGGCAATGTCATTGGTCAGTTGCCCTTGCAAGAACGATTGGGCATCCGCACCAATCGCATCGAATACAGCCAAATCCTCTAACGGATAGATTGCCAGGGCCTCAGGCAGGCGCTGGGCCTCGGTTGCCGCAGTCTGGGAGAGTATCGGGTGCATAAGCTTTAGCTGTTCATTTTTGAATCGTCGATATACATATTAAACTGTCACCCCTATGAATGCCTTGAATAAACTTCTGCTTTATCTGGTTTTACCTGTAATCCTGTTGCTGGGCGGAATCGTTGCGACCACGTATCTGTGGGTACACCGCCCACTCGAACTGCCGACCGAACGGGTTGATATTTTGGTGCCTCCGGGTGCGACGCCTTCAAAGATTGCACAACTGATCAATCAGGCGGGCATCCCATTAAATGCGCACGGCTTTAGTGCTTTGGCGCGCGTGGGCGAACTCGATACTAAGATTAAAGCAGGCGGGTACCAGATTGTCCGAGGCGATAGCCCCTGGGCCGTTTTACGCCGCATGGCCCTGGGCGATGTCACTGCGCGGCAAATTACGCTTGTTGAGGGCTGGAACTTGCGTCAGATTCGTGCCGCGTTGGCCCAACATCCGGATATTAAACAAACACTTGGGCCAGGAAATGAGCAAGAATTGCTAAAACGCCTGGATCCACGCGGTCAATTGAGTTCGGCAGAAGGATTATTTTTTCCGGATACGTATATTTTTTCAATCGGTACAACAGATGTCGAGTTGCTCGAGCGTGCAGCGCGTACTCAGCAACGAATCTTAGAGCAGGCGTGGTCGAATCGTGCGCCTAACAGCTCACTTAAAAACCCCTATGAGGCGTTGATTTTGGCATCGCTGATTGAAAAAGAGACGGGTTATGCCGCTGATCGCAATCGGATTGCTGGTGTGTTTAGCAATCGGTTAAGAATCAATATGCCATTACAAACGGATCCCACTGTCATCTATGCCTTAGGTGAAAACTACACTGGCAAATTACGAAAGCCGGATCTGTCGGTCGATTCAGCCTATAACACGTACACTCACACTGGCTTGCCGCCAAGTCCCATTGCCAGCAGCGGACGTGCAGCCCTGACTGCGGCACTGAACCCTGAGAAACACCAGTATCTATATTTTGTTGCGAAAGGAGACGGCAGCAGTGCCTTTGCCGCGACACTGCCTGAACATAACAAGAACGTGGCCACCTATTTATTGAGTCGAAAGCCATGACAACAGATCGGCGCGGGCTTTTCTTGACCTTAGAAGGGGTAGATGGCGCTGGAAAAAGCACGCACGTGCAGTGGTTGGTTGATCAACTGACCGCGCGGGGCGTGCAAGTAGTCTGCACGCGCGAACCCGGTGGTACCGAGTTGGCTGAAAAACTCAGAACACTGCTGCTGCACGAAGACATGACGCTTGAGTGCGAAACCTTGTTAATGTTCGCGGCGCGCGCCGAACATATACACGAGGTGATTGAGCCGGCGCTTTGTTCAGGCCAGTGGGTGGTTTGTGATCGGTTTACCGATGCGACATTTGCATATCAAGGCGGTGGCCGTGAGCTCGGTATTGACCGGATTGCCTTACTTGAACAGTGGGTGCATCCAAATTTACAACCTGATTGCACCTGGCTGTTTGATGTGCCCCTGGTCATTGCGCGCGAACGCCTGAATCGTACACGCGATCAGGATCGCTTTGAAAAAGAGGCCGATGCTTTTTTTGAGCGCACCCGAGGGGTCTATCTTGCCCGTGCAAAACAGCAGCCCGACCGAATTCAAATAATTGATGCAACGCATAGCATCGAGCAGATCCGTGAGCACCTGGGTCGACAGCTCGATCAACTCGTCGAACGTCGGCGAATCGTATGAGCGCAGCGCAATTTTTTCCTTGGCAAATCGAAACAGCGCAGCAATGGCTTGGACAGCGTGAACGTTTTGCGCACGCATGGCTCGTACATGGCTTAGCCGGCATTGGTAAGCGTGAGTTTGTTTTTGCGGCGGCTGCTGCACTGATGTGCGAGTCGCCCTTGAACGGTTTGGCCTGCGGGCAGTGCTTGGCTTGCGGCTGGGTTGCGAAGGGACATCACCCTGATTTGAAGCGTGTTCGGCCTGAGGTGATGGCGCTTGAAGAAGGCGCTGATCAAGACGAAGAGGAGGGTGGCGAGGTCACAGCAGTGATTGAAACGACAGGCTCAACCAAACGTGCGCCCTCCAAAGATATCCGGGTTGAGCAGATTCGCAATCTAAACCCCTGGTTTAATAACGCGACCCATCGTGGCGGCTATCGGGTTGCGTTGATCTACCCCGCTGAGGCGCTGACGCACATTTCGGGTAACGCCTTGCTGAAGGTTCTTGAAGAGCCGCCTCCGGCGACAATTTTTTTATTGGTTGCGGACGCGCCAGATCGACTCTTGCCCACTTTGCTGTCGCGCTGCCGGCGTTTGCCCTTGGCAACCCCTTCAAGCGAGATCGCGCAGGGCTGGTTAGCCGAACAACAGGTGACCAACGCACCTGCCTGGCTGGCAGCGGCTGGTGGTGCGCCTGTTCTAGCAAAAAAAATGGCCGAAACGCAGCCTCAGCCCTGTCCAGAATGGCTCGCTACCTTTTTGAAAAACCTTGAAGCAGGT
>CALQNE010000066.1 GCA_943331855.1 Bordetella parapertussis | reverse complement strand
TGGGCCATGGGCATGCTCGGCACCTCAAATCGTCAGTTTGGCAATATTGTCGGTCACGTTCAAGGCGTCAGCGATATGAGCAAGCTCAGCGAATGGACTGCCTCGCAATTTGATCCACGTCTGAACTGGGATGATGTAGCCTGGATCAAGAAACTTTGGGGTGGCAAGCTGATCCTGAAAGGGATTCAAGATGTCGACGACGCACGGATGGCACTCAATAGCGGTGCAGATGCGTTGATCGTCAGCAACCACGGTGGTCGTCAACTCGACGGTGCGGCCTCAAGCATCGAGTCCTTACCCGCCATCGTCGATGCGGTGGGCAAGCAAATTGAAATTCACATGGATGGCGGCATACGCAGCGGCCAGGACATCTTAAAAGCACGTGCGTTAGGTGCCCAAGGTTGTTATATTGGTCGCGCCTTTTTGTACGGTCTGGGTGCCCTGGGCGAAACAGGCGTGCAGAAAGTACTTGAAATCTTGCATAAAGAACTTGATCTCACCATGGCTTTTTGTGGGCGTACCGATATCGAAACGGTTGATAAAACTATTTTGCTACCTGGCACCTATCCCACTTAATTAATAATTTATCTACCCGGAGCCCCCTATGTCAGAACATGTCCACGTTGACCCGTCAAACAAAAAGATTGCACTGATCATCGCAGTGCTAGCCCTGTTTTTGGCGATTAGCGAAACCTTGAGCAAAGCTTATCAAACTGAGGTCATCACCAAACAAGTTGAGGCCTCTAACTTGTGGGCATTCTTCCAGGCAAAATCAATTCGCAAAACGGGTACTGAACTCGCTTTGCAAACAGCACAAATCAGCGCGCACGCCGAAGAACCAAAAACGGCTGAGCAAATAAAAAAATGGGGTGCCGCAGTCAAGCGTTATGAGTCTGAGCCAGAGACCGGTGAGGGTCGTAAAGAGCTCGCTGAGCGTGCCAAAAAAGCGCAAGCGTTGGGCGAACTCGCCAACCACAAGTACCACAATCTTGAAATTTCATCGGGCATGCTGCAAGTCGCGATCGTGCTTGCCTCTTCTGCCATTATTACAAACGTCATGCTACTGGCTTGGCTCGCGGGTGGCTTAGGCATTGTTGCGGTCGGCTTCGGAATTTTTGCCATGTTTGGGGCGACCGCACTGTTTTAAGGGCAACGCACGGCATCGATCCGCTACTGCACCTTGCTGTCGTTTGCAATTAAAGGCCAACGGGTATGCAACGTCGTCACGTTTTAAAACTCATCTCGGCTTCAGCCGCCTTATTGGCGTTGCCGCGCACGGGCTTGAGTCAGCAAACCTGGTCCCTCAACCCTTTTGGTCTGGGCGTCGCCAGCGGTTCACCCACGAGTGCTTCGCTCGTGCTTTGGACGCGTCTGGCCGCCCCCGCGGTTCAAGCAGCGGGGCTAGGCGCAACCGCGGTGCCGGTGACCTGGCAGCTTGCTCACGACACTCAGTTCAGTCGCTTGGCCGCCTCAGGCGTGGCTCACGCCACGCCTGCCCTAGGTCATTCGGTACACGTCGAGGTTTCAGGACTAGAGCCTGATCGCGCCTACTTCTATCGCTTTATTTCGGGCGCAGCCACAAGCACCACTGGGCACACGCGTACCTTTCCAGCACCCGAGGCTGAAGTCAAACGCTTGCGTCTGGCCTACGCGTCGTGTCAACAATGGGGAAACGGCTACTACGGCGCCTACCGCCACATGCTCACTGAAAATCTGGACTTCGTGCTGTTTTTAGGCGATTACATTTACGAGTATCCGTCCTCACGCCCTCTTGAAGTACGGCCCACGCCGGGCGGCTGGATTACGACGCTTGAGGGCTATCGCGACCGCTATGCGCTACACAAGTCTGATCCTGATCTACAAGCGATCCACGCGGCCTACCCCTGGTTGATCACGTGGGATGATCACGAGGTTCAAAATGATTATGCAGGCACGCACGAAGGTTTGTCGGGCACACCCGTCATAGACTTCATGGCACGGCGACGAGCGGCCTATCAAGCTTTTTATGAAAATATGCCGGTGACGCGGGCGAGCTTTAAAAACATCATTGCGGGGCACAGCGGAGAGGCGCGCGTGTATGGCAGCGTAGCGTACGGCAAGCTCGCAACGCTTTACACACTTGACGATCGGCAATATCGTGACGTGCAAGCCTGCACGCCCAACAATCGTCCCGGCTCGGCACGCGTCGATCCAAACAAATGCGAAAGCTTCAATCAGCCTCAACGCACCTTGCTTGGTCAAGCGCAAGAACGCTGGCTTGCACAACAGTTTGCTGCCTCTCGTAGCCAGTGGAATCTGCTTGGCCAACAAACCTTGTTTGGCCGTCGCAACTTCAGCACCACAGGCGGGCAATTGCTGAGAAACGATGGTTGGGATGGATACCCGGCCGCGCGCAGACGCCTGACAGATTCAATGATGCAAACCCGTCTGAGCAACCCCGTTGTTTTAGGCGGCGATATTCACGAAAACTGGGTAGGGCATGTTTTATCTGATTACAACAATCCAGATTGTGAAGCGATCGGTGTCGAGTTTTGTGGCACCAGCATCACTTCGCTTTCAAGCTCGACCGCGGCGCAACTTGCCAAACAGCTCGAAAACAACCCACACTTTATCTTTGCCAACGCGGCTTCTCGCGGCTACGGCGTGGTCGAACTCACACCTTCGCAGCTCACGACTACCTTAGTCGCCGTCAACGACGCAACCGATCCAAACACCAAGGCCTTTACGTTGGCGAAGTTCGCCGTCGAGGCAGGACGCGCTGCAATCCAGACCGTAACCTATGGTCACCAATAAGGGATCTCGCCATGGAAGCACCCAATATCGGTCACGTTTATCTGGTCGACGATGACGCCTCGATCAGATTAGCGCTGACGACCACATTCGCACGCTTAGGGTATACGGTAAACGCCTATGAAAGCGCCGCTGAATTTCTAAAGCATGCAACACCGGTATCACCCGCAGTCCTGGTGCTTGACATGCGCATGCCTGGTCAAAGTGGCGTTGAACTGCAGGCAGACTTAGCGCACCATGGCTGGACCACGCCCACAATATTTATCAGTGGTGAAAGTTTACCGATTCAGATCGTGCAAGGAATGAAGCAAGGCGCTAGCGACTTCTTATTAAAGCCGTTTTCAATAGAAGATTTGTTGCTGAGTATCCGCCGTGCGCTTGATCAAGATCGTGCGATCCATACGGCCTTGATCAAAACACTTCAGGTAGAACAAAACTATCGCCACCTAACGCCACGTGAACGCGACATCCTTGAGGCAATCCTGGCTGGAAACACAAACAAACAAATCGCAACAGCCGACGGTTCTGCGGCAGCAACCGTCAAACTTCATCGCGCGCGCGTACTTCAAAAAATGCAAGTCAATTCACTCGCTGAACTCATCCTGTTATTCAAAAATATTGATATCTCGAAGCTAAAAAGCAATCTTTCTTGACAGCTCTGGCCTACACAATTTTCGAGCCTGAGACGCTAGTCAGCTATCGCGATTCATCTCAGCGGTTTTCACATCCAGCACCCACTCGCGCCAAAGTGCCACCATCAACGCCATCAAAACAGGGCCAATAAACAGACCGACAATTCCCATTGTTTTGACACCGCCTACCAAGCCGAAAAAAGTTGGCAGAAAGGGGAGTTTCACCGGGCCACCCACCAATCGCGGTCGCAGTGTTTTATCCACAATAAATAATTCAATTGCACCCCAGGCAAACAGGCCTGCGCCTGCAATCGGATTGCCCGAGCCCACCAGGTACAGGGACACCAAGGTAAACGATAAAGGCGCACCACCTGGGATCATCGCCATGAAAGCGGTGATCACCCCGAGCAATACCGGTGAAGGCACGCCTGCAACCCAATAGGCCAGGCCCAGCACGACCCCTTCACCAATTGCGATGAGGCCCATGCCTGTGACCGTCGCGCTAATCGTGGCCGGAATCACGCGCGAGAACCGCTGCCATCTCAACGGCAACACGCGTTCGCCCAACACATCGAGTTGGCCAACCATGCGGTGACCGTCTTTATACACAAACAGCAAGGTAATCAACATAAACAACAAGGTCAGCATGATGTGAAACGCGTTGCCAGTGGCTGACAAAATCACGCGATAAATATTGCCAATGTGCTGCCCGCTAATCATCTCAACCAACGTGCCAAGTGCGTGGGGTTCGCCTAAAAATTCGGCCCAGTAACTGCCCAACCGCTCGCCCACATAGGGCAAGGCAACAATCCACGACGGCGCGGCTACACCTTGCCGGTTCGCTGTCAACAACCAGGCCAAGAGCTGACTGGCCTCGTTCACTGAGTAGTACAACGCCAGCGAAACTGGCGCGACCAACACTAACAAAATAAAAATCAACGCCCCACTTGCCGCCAAGGTGGTTCGACCGCCACACACCTCAACCCATTTTGAATACAGCGGCCAACTGGCGAATCCGATAATTAACGCAGCCAGTACCGGCACGACAAAACCGCTAAAAAAATAAACGCCAGCGGCTAGTAATAAAACAAGTAGCAGTCGTGCAACGACATGCACCGGCAAGACGGGCTGCATTAATTCAGTACTCGTATCGGACTGCCTGAGGCCCAGGCCTGAATATCTGCCACAACATTGCTGTAAAAAATGGCGAAGTTTTCAGGGGTGACATAACCCAAGTGCGGCGTAAGTAAGGTGCGCGGCGTTTTGCGCCAGGCATCAGTCGCAGCCAAAGGTTCGGCATCAAACACGTCGATCCCCGCACCCCCAATTTTGCCTTCGACCAACAGTTTTTGAAGCGCCGCCTGATCGACCAAGCCAGCGCGCGAAGTATTAATCAAATAGGCCGTCGATTTCATCGACTGCAAACTCGCTGCATCGACAATACCGCGCGAACGGTCGCTTAACACCATGTGCACACTAATCGCATCTGAAGTTGCAAAGAGCTCTTGTTTAGACACAAGCTTGACGCCCGCTTTGGCCGCACGCTCTTCGGTGAGATTTGGACTCCAGGCCACAACCTCCATGCCAAAGGCTAAACCGACCCGCCCAACACACTGACCCAAATGGCCTGCACCGACCAGACCCAGGCGCTTGGCTTCAAGCGTAGGTGGCATCGTGGTTTGCCACAAGCCTTGCTGCATATTGGTCGCTTCTTTTGGAATTTGTTTAAAGAGTGCGAGCAACAACGACCAGGCGAGCTCAGCAGTGGCGCCTGTACTTCTAGGGTCGCCAGGTGCACCACAGACATCGATGCCTTGTTGGCGGCACGCCTCCATATCAACCGAACTATTGCGCATACCGGTCGTCACCAATAACCGCAGCTTTGGCAACGCCTTGAGTACGCTTGCCGGAAACGCCGAGCGCTCGCGCATGGCAACAATCACCTCAAAGTCCTCAAGCGTCTTGGCTAGCTCGGCAGGCTGAATATATTCAGAAAAAAAACTGACGTCTGCATTCAAGCTGTCCCATTTCGCCATGTTGGGGGCGACCTTCAAATAATCATCCAGTACGGCAATACGCATCGTGTGCTCCTGTTTTTGTTCTTGCAAAGTAAATGTGCGGCAGCCGATTAATTACTAGCCTGCCGTAAACGTTTTTCGATCTCTTCTCGCGGGATTGCGCCGCCTACCCTCGATCCATCGGCAAAAAATAAGCCCGGCGTTCCTCGCACCATCAGTTTTTGACCAAGCGCAACCATTTGATCAATCGGCACTTCACAGTCAGCGCTCGCAGGTACTTTGTTTTGTAACATCCAGGCATCCCAGACCGCTGCACGATCGGTAGCACACCACGTGTTACGAACTTTTTGAGTCGAATCGGGCGACAAGATCGGATACGGGAAAGTATAAATCGTGACGTTGTTCATACCTTCAATTGATTTACGCAATTGTTTGCAGTAACCGCAATTAGGATCTTCAAAAATTGCCATTTTGCGCGAACCATCGCCACGCACCTGTTTGAACGACAACTCAAACGGTAATTGATCAAACGGCATTTGTGCCAAAGAGTCTTGACGCTCGCGGGTGATGTCGCGTCGGGTCTTGGCATCAATCAAGGTGCCATCCAGAACGAACGTCACCTTTTCGTCTGTGTAAAC
Organism: Bordetella parapertussis; assembly: GCA_943331855.1. GTDB lineage: Bacteria > Pseudomonadota > Gammaproteobacteria > Burkholderiales > Burkholderiaceae_B > Zwartia > Zwartia parapertussis_H. The sequence continues at coordinate 7,771 of CALQNE010000066.1, read as the reverse complement.
CAAATCCATACCAAGTTGCACTTCATATAAACCGTAAGGCGTCTGGCGCACGCCACTAATAGGCGGATTGCCGAAGCGTTCAGCAAACAATTTTTTAACTTCTTGCGTTTTAGCGTCGACATCGGTCGACGACACAGACGCGCTTTGAGCCCAGACCGCAGACAGACCACCTATCGCCAGCGCTGCAGCGAAACAAAGCTTCTTTAACGAATTTTTTAGCATTACAACTCCTAACGAGAGGCGCTGACAATCAATTGGCGTTTAAGTATCGGCAATCGATCAACCAGTGTCATCCCAACATTACGCAACCAGGCCGCTGGGGCATTTTGCGCGTCAAATAATCGATGCAAGCCATCCGTCACCATACGCATCGCCAAGACGGGTTCGGCACGCGCACGACGATAGCGCCTGAGCACCATTGGATCACCCACACCACGAAAAGCCTCGCGCTCAACGATCGTGCTGACCAACGCCTGCACATCGCCCAAGCCCAAGTTTAATCCCTGCCCGGCCAGTGGGTGCAAACGATGCGCGGCATCTCCAACGAGGGCAAGACGTTCACCAATCATGGGGGACTGGTTTAAGGATAGCGGAAATGCACTGAGGGGACCACGCGGCGTCAATGCGCCCAAGCGACCCGAGGTGAGTTCAGTCAATCTCGTACTCAACTCAGTGGCTTGCTCGGTTGCAGGCAGCGCCAGCAACGCTTGCGCAAACGTTTCTTTAAGCGACCAAACGAGCGACACTTGCGAACCCATCTGGGTCGCCGGCATGGGCAACAAAGCCAGCACACCTTGATCGTTAAACCATTGAAACGCAGTCCCTTGATGTGGCTGCGAACAGTTCAAATGCGCGACAATCGCGGTCACGCCGTAGGGTTTGATCTCAACGGGCAAGCCTGCCGCGGCACGCAACGGTGACTGCGCGCCATCCGCCGCAATCAATAACTCGGCCTGCAAAACAGTGCCTTGCTCAGTCGTCATGCAAACCTCAGCATCTGACCTTGTGTAGTGAGAGAATTTTTCAGTGACCCAGTTCAAGCCAAAAATCTGCACCGCTTGTGTCAGCACACGCTCGAGTTCGCCTGACTCAACAATCCAGGCGAGCTCAGGGATTGCCGCCTGCCAGGCGTTCAAATTGACCCGCCCGGCGCCATCGCCATGAATCTCCATCGCCTGCACCGCAGTCAAGCGTTGCGCATCCAGTAAATTCCAGACCCCAATCGAAGTTAAAAACTTTTGGCTCGCGGGCGATATCGCATACACCCGCGGATGAAAAGCCTCAGAGGTCGCAGGTGCAAAAGTTTGACGGGGGCCGACCAACGTCACCTGTTGCCCTTGGCGCGCCAAGGCAAGCGCCGTGGCCAAGCCCACAATACCCGTGCCACAAATAACAATCGGTGTCTTCACCTGTGCCTCATCGTGCGCTGGGCGCACCGGCTTGTTTGGGCCACAACACCCACATTTGTCCGGCCTGCTTCATGCGACCGGCCTGCGCACCTGCAGCCTCACCAAACCCCCAATAAAAGTCGGCGCGCGCAGCGCCTTTGATGGCGGTGCCCGTGTCTTGCGCAAATACCAGTCGGTTCAGCGTTTGCGTTGAGGCAGGTTGCGTCGTTGCTAAAAAGACGGGCGTGCCTAACGGCACAAAATTAGTATCGACCGCAATTGAACGCTGCGCCATCAAAGGCACGCCGTACGCCCCCTTTGGGCCGATTTCTGGATCGGTAATCAACTCTTCTTTAAAAAATACCAGCGCAGGATTGGCGTTAAGCATCTCGGGCACGCGCTTGGGGTTGCGCTTGGCCCATTCGCGGATACTTTGCATCGACGTTTGGGACAATTGCATTTCGCCTTTGTCGGCCAACCACTTGCCAATCGAAATATAGGGATGACCGTTATGGTCGGCGTAGGCGACCCGAATCGTTTGCCCGGTTCCGGGCCCATCGTTTAACTGCACGCGGCCCGAGCCCTGCACCTGCAAAAAGAAATTATCCACGGGGTCATTGACCCAGACGACGACAGGCGGTTTGCGTCCCGAGGCCTCGAGACTCGCGCGACTGTCGTAGGGAACCACACGATTGCCTTCTAATTTTCCACGCACGCGTTTACCCGCAAGCTCTGGGTAAACCTTGCCCAAATCGATCGTCAGTAGGTCAGACGGTACGGTGTACAGCGGCCATTGATAGACCCCTCCTTGGTTGCGAGAACCGAAAACCAAAGGCTCGTAATAACCCGTGACAATGTTGCTAGCGGGTTTTCCGTCTGCGCCTTCAAGCCGCCAGGGGGTGAGCCACGTTTGCAAAAACTTGCGAACGGCCTCGGGATTGTTGGCCGCAGGTGCACGCGCTGGGTCAGTCGCGGCTGCGCAAACAGGCTGCCAGGCACGAGGTGTAGCGCGCGTTGGCCCAGCCAGATTGATTGCGGTCGGGCGCACGAGGCCGCCACAATTACGCAAAAAGGTCGTCCATACCCCACGCAGATCGTCATTCGCCCAACCTGGCAGCTCGGCCCAACCAGCGGGCGCTAACTTGCCACTTAAGGCACGGGCCGCGCTGTCTGCAACTGGGGCGTCTGGCACGGTGATTGGTGCCTCGCTAGCGGCCGGCCGAGCGTCAGGCACCTGCGGTGGGCTCGAACAAGCAGCCAAGATGGCCAGCACGCCCAACAACACCCCTCGAAGAAAAATATTTTGCATTGCCAGTGACCTTGTTTTTAGTCTATTTCACGTGTTTGACCGTTTGCCTGGCCCTTGGCTCAATGCAATGTTCGTGGCATCGCCAGCACAAACTCAGGGATGTCGACCTCGAAGGGTACGCCGTTTTCACCAACGCAATGATAGCTGCCGCGCATGGTGCCCACGGGCGTTTTAAGCGGGCAACCACTGGTGTATTCAAAGGTTTCGCCAGGGCCAAGTAGCGGCTGTTGCCCCACCACACCCAAACCGCGTACCTCTTGAGCCACCTGCTCGCTGTCGCTAATGACCCAATGCCGACTGATCACCTGGGCGGGCCGTTCACCGGTATTCGTGATGCGCACCGTGTAGGCAAAAACAAACTGCTGCTTGGCTGGATCCGACTGATCCGGCACAAAACGCGGCTCGACCACGACCGTTAACTCAAAAGGTTTCACAATGACATCCAAAGAAAACTGCAATAATGGGACTAACTTGTTTTGGTGTTCATACATCATGCCAGAAATGACCGCGCTACCAAAAGCACGTATTGCTCCTAGTATTTTATCTGCTGACTTCGCCCGTTTGGGTGAAGAGGTCAGAAATGTTGTGGCAGCCGGGGCTGACTGGATCCATTTTGACGTCATGGACAATCATTACGTGCCCAATCTGACCATCGGGCCCTTGGTGTGTGAAGCCATTCGCCCTCACATCAGCGTACCCATTGACGTGCATCTGATGGTTGAGCCGGTTGATAGCCTGATTCCCTTATTTGCCAAGGCCGGAGCCAATGTCATCACATTTCACCCCGAGGCCTCTAAACACGTGGACCGCAGCCTTGCGCTGATCCGAGACCAAGGCTGTCAGGCTGGGCTGGTCTTTAATCCGGCCACCCCACTCGATTGGCTTGCGCATGTCATGACAAAGGTCGATATTATTTTGCTGATGTCAGTCAACCCAGGCTATGGCGGGCAGAGTTTTATTCCAGGCACGCTCGATAAACTTCGGCAAGCGCGCGCGCTAATTAATGCCCACCTGCAGGCGGGCGGACAACCCATCGCGCTTGAGGTGGATGGCGGCGTCAAAGTCGACAACATCCGCTCAATTCGCGAAGCCGGAGCCGATACCTTCGTCGCAGGCTCAGCGATTTTCGGGCAACCCGACTATGCTGCCGTCATCAAAAAAATGCGCGAAGAACTCGCGCTTGGTTAACCCACACAAAAACATGTCTCTGTCTAAAACTGCTCTGAACAATACCCCTGCGCGCACAAGCCAATCCTACGACGCGGTCTTGCTCGATCTGGATGGCACCTTAATGGACACCATCCCTGATCTGGCCAATGCGGCCAACACCATGCGCCAAGAGCTTGGGCTGTCAAGCCTGCCCCAAGCGCAGATCGCAACGTTTATTGGCAAAGGGGCAAAAAACCTTGTCATGCGCATGCTGACGGCAGACGCCGATCCCGCCTCAATTTCGCCTGAGCGCTTCGAGCAGGCGCGCGAGTCTTATTTTCGCAATCTGCATCGGGTCAATGGTGACCAGTCCGTCATGTTCGACGGAGTGATTCCGGGCCTCGAGCTCATGAAAAGCATGGGCCTGCGTCTAGCGGTCGTTACCAACAAGGCAACCGAATTCACCCTGCCTCTGCTTAAACGCACAGGCTTGGCGCCCTACTTTCAAGCCGTCGTCTGCGGCGATACCTTGCCGCAGGCCAAACCACATCCGGCCCCGATGCTGCACGCCTGCAGCCTGCTAAAAAGTACGCCCGCACGCAGCGTAGCCGTGGGCGACTCGATCAACGACGCCCAGTCGGCGCGCGCCGCTGGCTGTAGCGTTTTAGCCGTACCCTATGGGTATAACGAGGGGCAAAGCGTGCAAACCCTTGATGTCGATGCTATAGTTGACTCAATTGAGGCTGCTGCCCACTGGGTTGCAGCGCGGTAAACGGCTTAAAAAGCAAAATTTAAAATGAAATCATTCAATCCGATTCAAACCGTAACTGGCGCCTGGTGGCGTTGGTGGCGTATTTGCATCGGGTAGGGTTTCGTCAGCAGTCCGTCTCAAGGCTTCGGCCACCAGACTAAACGTACAAACCAAGCCCGTCCAACCATGGCCGGGCTTTTTTATTGTTTCACCCGGCCGACTCAAATACGAGAATTGCCTAAAAATGACTGAACTTGAATTTAAAGCGCTCGCCGCCCAAGGCTATAACCGAATCCCTCTGGTCGCAGAAACCTATGCCGACCTGGATACCCCCTTGGCGATTTACCTCAAACTTGCACATAGCGGCCCGCAAGGAGGCAAAAACTCTTGTCTGCTCGAGTCGGTTGTGGGCGGTGAACGCTTTGGCCGTTATTCCTTTATTGGACTACCTGCCCGCAACGTCATCCGCGCGCGCGGCACCACCACTGAGGTGTTGCGCGACGACAAGATCGTTGAAACCCATCAAGGCGATCCACTCTCTTTTATTTCGCAGTATCAAGCGCGTTTCAAAGTGGCTTTGCGCCCTGGCATGCCGCGTTTTGCAGGCGGCCTGGCCGGGTATTTTGGCTACGACACGGTGCGGCACATTGAGCCCAAATTAGGTCCGGCAACCAAACCTTATCCGGCCGGAATGGGCGAGGGCCCACCCGATATCTTATTGTTGCAAGTTGATGAACTGGTCATTGTTGACAACTTGGCTGGGCGTATCTATTTGATGGTGTACGCAGATCCTGCTCAACCCGAGGCCTTTAGTCGCGCTCAGCAACGCCTCAAAGACTTGCGAATCCGGCTGCGCAAACCAATTGAAATCCCCTACAGCCATTCAAGCGTCGTCACCGCTGAAGAGCGGCACTTTGCTAAAGCCGACTATCTGGCGGCCGTGTTGCGCGCAAAAGAATACATAGCAGCAGGCGATCTGATGCAAGTCCAGGTCGGGCAAGTAATCACCAAACCCTTCAGCGATTCACCGCTCTCACTGTATCGTGCGCTGCGCAGTCTGAACCCCTCGCCTTATATGTACTACTGGAACTTCGGCGATTTTCAAGTGGTGGGTGCTTCTCCAGAAATTCTGGTCCGGCAAGAGGCGTTGCCGCTTAAAGACGGCGCACCTGCAGGCTCAGCCCCCGAAACTACAATCACGATTCGCCCCTTAGCCGGAACCCGCAAGCGCGGTGCCACACCCGAACTCGATGCTGCGCTGGCGGCAGAATTACTGGCCGACCCGAAAGAGCGTGCCGAGCACGTCATGTTGATTGATCTGGCACGCAACGATGTGGGCCGGGTCGCCAAAATAGGTACCGTCGAGGTCACCGACACCATGGTGATCGAACGCTATTCACACGTTATGCACCTGGTCTCAAACGTCGCCGGCACCCTTGAGGCGGGCATGAGCAATATGGATGTCTTGCGCGCTTCGTTTCCGGCAGGCACCTTGACCGGCGCACCCAAAGTGCGTGCCATGCAGATGATTGATGAGCTCGAACCCGTGCGGCGTGGCATCTATGGTGGGGCTGCAGGTTACTTAAGTTACGGCGGCGAAATGGATGTGGCAATCGCCATTCGTACTGGCATCATCAAAGACGGCATGCTGTACGTACAGGCCGCCGCCGGTATTGTGGCCGATTCAGATCCCGAACTTGAATGGCAAGAAACTGAGGCAAAAGCCCGTGCGGTGTTGCGCGCGGCCGAACAAGTGCAAACCGGGCTTGATGACCCGTTTTGAAAGCAGCCCGTTGACACGACCAGGATTTAGACCATGCTACTGATGATCGATAACTACGATTCGTTTACCTACAATTTGGTGCAATACTTTGGCGAACTTGGCCAGGATGTGCGCGTGTATCGCAACGACCAGATCACACTGGCTGAGATTGATGCGCTTGCGCCCGATCACATCTGCGTATCGCCTGGGCCCTGCTCACCAGCTGAGGCGGGCATTTCGATTGACGTGATCAAACATTACGCCGGAAAAAAACCGATCTTGGGCGTGTGTCTTGGGCATCAAGCGATCGGCGCAGCCTTTGGCGGCAAGATCGTACGTGCCCAACAAATCATGCACGGCAAAACCTCGCAAATCACGCATACCAATACCGATGTGTTCAAAGGCCTGCCCTCACCCTTTACCGTGATTCGGTATCACTCGCTTGCCATCGAGCGCGCCTCGATTCCAGACTGCCTGGCGATCACCGCGCAAACCGCCGATGGCGAGATTATGGGAGTACGCCACAAAACCTTACCGATTTATGGCGTACAGTTTCATCCCGAATCAATCTTAAGCGAGCATGGCCACGCCCTGCTGCGTAACTTTCTTGAACTTGACTCTGCCAAGGCTTGAACGCAATGATTACTCCTAACGAAGCCCTTTTGCGCTGCATTGAACACCGTGAGATTTTTCACGATGAGATGCTGCACCTTATGCGGATGCTGATGCGTGGCGAAATGTCGACCACCATCGCTGCTGCGCTGTTAATGGGGCTACGCGTTAAAAAAGAAACCGTCGGCGAAATCACCGCGGCGGCCACGGTGATGCGTGAATTCGCAACACCCGTGCACGTTACTAATCCACAAGATATGGTCGACATGTGTGGTACCGGCGGCGATGGCAGCAATACTTTTAATATTTCAACCACGGCCATGTTTGTTGCGGCGGCTGCGGGCGTGCCCATTGCCAAACACGGCGGGCGTAGTGCCTCGTCGTCTTCGGGTAGTGCGGATGTACTTGAAGCGCTTGGCGCGAACTTAGCGTTATCGCCTGCACAGATCACCGAGTGTATTGAAGAGATCGGGATCGGCTTTATGTTCGCGCAAGCGCATCACGGCGCCATGAAAAACATCGCACCGGTGCGCAAAGAATTAGGCGTACGAACTATTTTCAACATTCTGGGTCCACTCACCAATCCTGCAGGTGCAGCCAATCAACTGATGGGCGTCTTTCATGCAGACTTGGTCGGCATTCAGGTGCGGGTCTTGCAACTGTTAGGCTCGAAGCACGTCATGATTGTGCACGGTAAAGATGGCATGGACGAGGCCTCGCTTGGTGCAGGTACGCTAGTGGGCGAACTTAAAGATGGCGTCATCTCTGAGTACGAAATTCACCCTGAGGATTTTGGTCTA
>CALQNE010000065.1 GCA_943331855.1 Bordetella parapertussis | reverse complement strand
CGAACCTTCCTTTTAGCAAACACATCGCCACACAGAACTGAGCACTAAATTTTGCCTCGTAATCGGTGGTGACTTTTTGTTTAACTTCGGGCGGCTCTGCAACGATATGTAACGTAGGCTCTGGCAGCCACGCGGTAATCTCGGCGATCTCGTCAATGCGCTTGCTCACCTGCGTGCTCAAAACGATTGCAGCCTCTGAACAGCCATGGCTAAAGTGACAAATCGGATAAGGTTTGATCGCGGTTTCTAGCATGCGCCACTCATGACCAAAGGTGTCAACCAACAGCCCTGGTAAGGGTTTGGTGTCGTGTAAGTGCGTGTCGTACAAACCAAAACGGCCCTCGTAGGGGCGAGTCGGTGCGACAAAGCCTGCTTGAACCATGTGCGCAGCGGTGATCCCAGCTAAAGCGCCCCAGCCAGGGTGCATGCGTTTGGTCCAGGCGCCTTCTTCAAGAAACGCCTGTACGCCAGAAGTGGTGCTGGCGGCAACGCCTTGCGCTGCGCAAAGTTGTGCTGCGTCAAGGCCCAGCAACTTGCCTGCGACAACGGCCGCGCTAAAGTGCGACACGATTCCGGTGGCATGAAAGCCAACATGATGAAAGCCCCCTTTCACCGAGGCGCCAATGCGGATGGCGACTTCCATGCCCAGAATGTAGGCGCACAGCATTTCATCCCAGGTGGCATCCACCTGTTCTGCAATGGCCAGGGCCGTAGGTAAGCTTGCGACAGAAGCGTGAATGATGCTGGCAAGGTGAGTGTCATCAAAATCCAGGCCATGCATTAACAAACCATTTGCAAACGCGGCATCGCGCGGGGCGAGGCGCTTTGTTGAGCCGATGACAAAACAATCGCCTTGGCCTGCGGCAGCACAGATGCCCGCCAATGAGGGCGCGGCATAGTCTTGCGAATACGACGCGAGCGCGAGCCCGAAGGTGTCAAGCAGGTGCAGCTCGGCTTTTGCGAAAGCCTCTGCGGGTAAAGACTGAGGCGTGCAAATAAAGACGTGCTTAGCAATTTTTTGCGCAAGACTGAGGTCGCTTGCGTTGGTTTGATTCGCAGTAGGGGTGGTCTTCATGCGTGTGATCAACAATGTTTGAAGACTTCTACCTTAGCATTTCGTCCGAGTCAGACGCCAGATAGCTAATTAGCAGGGCAAAAGTCACGCTGATCTTGCAAATTAACGTTTACCACTAGCGTTAAGGTTCGAGGTGCACTCGTGTTATCCGAACCGAGTCTCGACGGCTAAGTTTTTCATAGCCATGATCTTGAGTGACTTTGTTCGTTTGTACCCTCTAACTGAAAATCAGGAGCAGTAGCATGTTCAGTCGTTTTGATCGACGCGCCGAGGATCTTGGTTTAGAAAAAATCAAAACAATTGGTGATGCTTACATGGCGGTGGGTGGGTTACCGATTCCGCGCTCGGATCACGCACATATCTGCGCCGATATGGCCTTAGGAATGTTTGAAGATTTAAAGGCGTTTAATCAACAACACAGTATGGAGTTGAATATGCGGATTGGCTTGAACTCTGGGCCAGTGGTCGCGGGCGTGATTGGCTACACGAAGTTTTCGTATGACTTGTGGGGCAATACGGTAAATACAGCAAGCCGCATGGAGTCGACTTCGCAGATCGGGCGCATTCAGGTTTCGCCCGTTGTTCGCGACGCAATCTTGGATCAGTACGAGCTTGAAGAGCGAGAACTTATTGAATGCAAAGGACTCGGTCCGATTTTGACGTCTTTTTTGAATAGAAAAAAATGAAAATACTATTCATATCAAAGAAAATATCCTCGTGCGACAGATCTGAATGAACACTCGCACGTACGCGTCAGAAAAAAAGATTAGTAACCGTTGGTTGGTTCAGCTAGGAGGGGTTACGCTCGGCGCCATTACCGTATTGTTAACAGGGATTTTGAATTATTTTGAATATCAAACAGCAGAAAAGCAATACTCTGAGCACTTAACAGACTTATCTCTTTCGCTTACCGCGCATGCACAGCAAACGCTGTATTCAGCAAATGTAGCGCTTGAGGGTATTTATTCTGAATTGGTTAGTCAGCGATTCACGAATGAAGAGGACTTCAAAGCCTATGCCACGCGCGCGCAGGAGTTTAGTTCACTGAATCAAAAAATCAATAGCAATCCCTTGATTGACGTTGCCACCGTGGTCGCCAAAGATGGGCGTGTTTTAAATTTCACAAGAAGCTATCCACCTCCACCCATTAATCTAAGCGATCGAGATTATTACTCATGGCATAAAAATCGTGCCGGCTCTCAAACGTTTTATAGTCAACCAGTTAAAAATAGAGGGACAGACAAATGGGTTTTTTATCTGACCAAACGACTGGATGATCGCAACGGAGAATTTTTAGGATTGGTGTTGATCGGTATGTCGGTCGACAGTTTTTCATCCTTTTATAAAGCGCTTTTTTCTCATCTTGGGTCCTCGGCGCGCATCGCTTTGTATCGAGATGATTCCATGGTGATGGCTTCTTGGCCGCTGCAAGAGCAAATCATTTCAAAAGTTGATAATAAGATGCGAGGCCGGTTGCCTGCAGGGTTGGCCGGCAGTATGCCAGCGATATTTGTTACGGTAGATTCGGAGCTTGCCGAGACGAGTGATTCGCAAATAAAAAGAATGGCCGCCGTTGGATACGTTGATGGCTATCCATTTTTTACTTCAATCTCAATTGGTAGCGATATCTTCCTACAAAATTACCGCAGATTTTTAACCTATAGTCTGTTTGGCGCTCTATTAGGACTCGGTCTTTTGGTTTTTTTCATTAGGGAGTTTTTGAAGAAAGACCGTCTGATTTTGAAGGAATTTCGTGAAGTTAAGCTATTGCAAGACGAGCTATTGTCGGCGAAAGAGGTGGTCGACACGCAAAATAAAGATCTTGAGCGCAGAGTTCAGCAAAGAACGGTAGAAATTGCCGAAAAACATAAATCACTCGTCTGGAGTCACAGCCAGTTAGAGCGTGCGAATCGGTTTAAATCAGAGTTTCTGGCGAATATGTCGCACGAGCTGCGCACGCCATTGAATGCCATCATTGGTTTTTCAGAACTGCTGCACCGACGCACGTTTGGGCCGTTGAATGATAAGCAGCATGAATACGTCGGCGACATCCACACGTCAGGTAAGCATTTGTTGACGCTCATTAACGACGTTCTTGATTTGGCCAAGATCGAATCTGGTCAGATCGCGCTAGATTCAAGCACCTTTGAATTGTTGGACTTTGTGCAAACAACCTTGATCCTGACGCGGCAACGTGCAGAAAGAGGAGGGCTCAAAATTCAATTTAGTATCGAAGGTGAGGGTCGTTGTGTCGCAGACAAAACCAAGTTAAGACAAGTGCTTCTCAACTTACTGACCAATGCGATCAAGTACACACTCCCTGGCGGTGTGATTAGCTTGAATGTTTTTGTGCGCAGTGACGAAATTCAATTTGAAGTCATTGATACTGGAATTGGCATTGCAGAGGATCAGCTTGTCGAGATCTTTGATGACTTTAGACAGGTTGATAACATTTTGAATCGCACGACAGAAGGCACGGGCTTAGGCCTGGCGATTTCAAAAAGATTGATTGAAATACATGGCGGTACGTTGAAGGTAGAGTCGCAACCCGGGGTAGGCTCACGCTTTTACTTTTCTTTACCTCAGCAAAATGGTTAGTTTTTTCGCTTGCGCTGCCGTCAAATTAATTTGACAAATTAAGGTGCTTTTCAACGGTAGCTAAAAAAGTGTCAATGTCGATTGGTTTATCAATGAAGGCATCAAAGCCGGCTTCGAGTGTCGATAACTTATCGCTTGGCATGACTGAAGCCGTGACGGCGATGACAGGGGTATTCGCAAAAGCGAGCTTCTTTTTTAACAAGATTAAGGTTTCAATGCCACTGATCCCGGGCATATGTATGTCCATCAAGATCAAATCTGGCACGACAGTTTCTAAAAATGCCATGCATTCTTCACCCGAGCGTGCTGACAATGTTTGATAGCCTTGACCGCGCAAAACTTCTTGCATGAGTTTGAGGTTTAGTTCGTGGTCTTCAACGATTAAGATTGTTTTCATGCGTTTTTTTGGTCGAGACAGGTTTTTTTGATTGGGTGCAGAGTACTTGAATTACGTCTAAGTGTAAGTAGTTAAATTATTTAGTATTGGTGAGGCATTGAATAAGATGAATATGACGATGCAACCCGCCCAGATCTTGGTTGTTGATGATAATGCGATGAATGTGAAGTTGCTTTCTGCACTGTTAGAGGGCAATGGCTTTGCTGTCTCGACTGCCGCAGGTGGGGTAGAGGCGTTAGAAAAAATCCAGGCAAACAAACCCGATTTGGTTTTGCTTGATGTCATGATGCCGGATATCTCGGGTTATACCGTTTGCCAGCGCTTGCGGGCTGATGAGGCGACGAGTCTGTTGCCCATCATTATGGTCACCGCCTTAGACGATCTAGAGCGCGTGAAGGCCATCGAGATGGGCGCAGATGATTTTTTATGTAAGCCTATTAATCAGGCAGAACTGTTTGCCCGCGTAAAGTCTTTATTACGCATCAACGAATTGCAAGAGCGGCTCGTACATAAAAACGAAGAATTGAAACAGCTGTCAGAGACTTTGGCCGAACAGGTGCAAACGCAGGTTGCTGAGCTAGAGAAGCTGGCGGGTTTAAAACGGTTTTTGCCAGAACAGGTGGCAAACAAGATGTTTCGTGACGGAGGCAGAACGCTTTTCGAGCCGCATCGCGCCGAGATTTCAGTCGTGTTCATTGATTTAAGAGGCTTTACTTCTTTAGTGGATTCAGCTGAACCCGAAGAGGTCATGAAAATTTTGAGCGCCTACCATGGAAAGATGGGTCGCTTGATCAGCAAACACAATGGCACGTTAGAACACTTTGCCGGGGATGGGATCATGATATTTTTTAATGATCCCATCCCTTGCGAAGCGCAAAGTGATGTGGCGATTCAATTGGCAGCCGACATGCAGCTCGCGTTTATTGATTTGCAAGCGAGTTGGAAGAAGATGGGCTTTCAGCTGGGTTTTGGCGTGGGGATTGCCAGAGGGTATGCCACCTTAGGGATGATGGGCTGCGAAGGACGCTTTGATTATGCAGCGATTGGCAGCGTGTGTAATCTGTCAGCCAGGCTGTGCGACGCAGCGGCAGATGGCGAAATACTGTTAGATATCAAGACGTATTCAAATCTGTCACAGACTGAGGGTGTTCATCCCTTTAAAGAAATGACGCCTAAAGGCTTTGCCCGTGCGATCCAGATTTATAAAATTGATCGAGCCTCGTTGATTGCCTCTTAGAGGCAAAAAGGGCCATTTGTTTTGTACAATCTGGTCTGTCTGATCAATCTTGTCTAATTTGAGGTTTTAAATGTCTGCTCAAGCGACTACGATGCCCCCTTTTCATCTTGCTTTTCCCGTGCGCGATATTGAAGAAGCGCGTCAGTTTTATGTTGGGCTGCTAGGCTGTGGCGAAGGCCGTAGCGCGCCTGATTGGGTGGATTTTGACTTTTATGGGCACCAAATCGTGGCGCATCTGGCGCCCGACGAGTGCGGTCATAAGCAAACCAGCGCTGTTGACGATCATCAAGTTCCGGTCCGTCACTTTGGTGCTGTGTTGTCGATTCCGCAATGGGAAGTGATGGCCGCCAAGCTCAAGGCGGTCGGTACCAAGTTTGTGATTGAGCCCTACACGCGCTTCAAAGGCGAAGTCGGCGAGCAATCCACCATGTTTTTTATGGATCCGTCGGGCAACGCAATTGAGTTCAAAGCCTTTGCGAATATGAGTTCTTTGTTCGCAAAGTAACGCGCTGGGGCTGTGATCGCGCTGATATGAGCCTGCTTGCGCAGGCTCAGTCATTTACGAAGACTGATGAATAACCCACCATAGTGTCAGGGCTGATGGGCCAAACACGAGCAACATAATCGCCCAAAAGTCCTTCGAACTCATTGTGCTAGCGGGTGCGTCATGGTGTGATGTTTCGTGTTGCATGGTTGTCCCCTTAGATTTTTGTGGTTGACTGATTATTCAACAAGCGGCGTGATTTAACAAGAGACTTACTCGGCCTTGATCCCATTCTTTTTCATGACGTCAGTCCACTTGATGATGTCAGCCTCAATTTCGGCGGCAAAGGCTTTTGGTGTGCTGCTGATTGCTTCTGAGCCTTGCTCGGCAAAGGTTTGCTGAATGACAGGGTCGCGTGAAATCTTGGCGACTTCGCTCGCTAGTTTTTCTAGGATGGCACTAGGCGTGCCGGCCGGCGCAAGCATGCCGAGCTTAAAGGTCACGTTGTAATCTGGGTATCCTGATTCAGCAACGGTGGGCACGTCGGGCAACAGCGGCGAGCGTTTAACACCTGTCACGGCAAGCGCCCGCAGTTTGCCCCCCCTGATGTGCGGCAGCGCAGTCGAGGTCGTCTCAATCATCATCGAGGTTTGCCCCGCAACCGTGTCTGCCAAGCCTGGTGCATTGCCTTTGTAATGCACCGCAGTGAATTGCGCGCCAGAGGCCATGGTCAGCAATTCAACCGCCAGGTTCGATGAGCCACCCGAGCCACCCGTTGCCACGTTAATCTGTTTAGGTTGCGCTTTCGCCAAGGCAATCAGCTCGGGTAGCGTTTTGACGGGCAGCGAAGGGTGTACCACCACGATTAATGACAACTGAGTCACTAGGCTGATCGGTGCAAAATCTTTGTTCGTATCATAGGGTAGGTTGGCGAACAAACCTGGATTCATGGTGTGCGCCGACGTGATGGTGCCGGTGACCAGCAAGGTATAGCCATCAGGTGGGCTTTTTGCAACAGACTGACTGCCGATGATGGTGCTGGCGCCCGGGCGGTTTTCAACAATCACCTGTTGCCCAAGTTGCTCAGAGAGTTTTTTTGAAATCACGCGTGCGGTGATATCAACATTACCACCCGCCGTATAGGGCACCACGATTTTGATGGGGCGTGTTGGATAATCGGCTTGTGCACTTGCGGGTGAGGTCGCGCTGAGGGCTCCGATGACCCCGACAATAAAAAGTAAAGACCAGCGATTCAAGGCGTTCTGCGCCATCATTTTTTGAATGAGTCGGTTCATGTTGTCACCCCTAAGTGTTAGAGAATACCCAGCTCCGTACGTACGATTTGTGCACCTTGACTCAGTGCACAAAGCTTTCCGAAAGCCACCTCGCGTGGTAGATACTTCATGCCGCAATCGGGTGCGGGGATCAGTTGCTCTGCTTTGACGTACTTCAGCCCAGCGCGAATGCGACTCGCAACTTGCTCGGCGGTTTCGATTTGTTGATTACCGAGATCCAACACACCCAGCATAATTTTTTTACCAGCCAAATCAGCCAGCACGCCAAGATCAAGTTTTGGTTGTGCGGCTTCAATTGAAATTTGAGTGGCAATTGAATCGCCAAGACCCGGTAAAAATGAATAGCCTGTCGGCTTTTGCCCTTTGACAACGGCGGCGTAGCCAAAGCAGAGATGCACAACCGTGGGTACGCTGATGCCTTGCAGGGCACGGTTAATGGCTTTGACGGCATAACGTTTTGCGGCGTCTGGGTCGTGACGTAACCAGGGTTCGTCAAGTTGAATAAAGTCTGCGCCGGCGGCTTGTAAGGCAAGTGCTTCAGCGTTTACGGCTGCAGCAAAGTCCATGACCATTGCTTCTTCGTCATGGTAGTACTCATCTTTTGCTTGTTGACCCATGGTGAACGGGCCGGGCAGAGTCACTTTCGTTAAGCGCTCAGTGTTCTTTTTTAAAAACTTAAAGTCATCAACTTCAACAGAATGCGCCCGTTCGATTTTTCCGACGATGCGTGGGATCGAGGTTTCAAGTCCGTTGCTTGAACGAATGACTGCAGGGTTTTGATCGTCGACACCATCTAGTGAATTCGCAAAACGATTCGAATAACTTTCGCGTCTGATCTCGCCATCGGTGATGATGTCGATACCTGCGCGCTCCATGTCGCGAATCGCTAAGAGGGTTGCATCATCTTGCGCACTCTGAAGTTGCTCGGGCGCGATCCGCCAAAGTTCGCGTAAGCGCGTGCGCGGCACGCCTTGGGCTAACAGTGCATGGTCAACTAGCCATGCAGGCTGCGGATAACTGCCCACAACGGTAGTGGGCAGAAGTGAGGGCGTCGCGTTAGTGTTGAGTCCAGTCTGTTTCAAGCTTAGTTCGCTTTCGCGCCCGAATCTTTGACAATCTTGGTCCATTTGGCCAGTTCAGTCACGGTAAACGCGTTGAAGTCTTTTGTATTCATGGGGGTGATGATCAAACCCAATTCAATGAAACGTTTTTGAGTGGCCGGGTCATTCAAAATTGTCATGGTTGCCGCGTAGAGTTTATCGATCACGTTTTGGGGTAAGCCAGCAGGGCCTGCCAAGCCCCACCAGGGGCGCAGGTCGTAACCGTTTACTGTGTCGCTAATAGGTGGCACTTCAGGGGCAATTGGGCTGCGTGTGCTGGTTGCGATACCTAGCGCTCTGAGGCGGCCCGACTGAACATGCGGGTATATGACAGGCACGTGATAAAACGCCATTGAAACTTCACCTGCAAACAGATCGCTAAAGCCCTGCGTAATATTCTTGTACGGGATGTGTCTGATATCAATACCCGCCAACGTTTTAAGCAATTCACCAGCCATGTGCGGTGAAGTACCTGAGCCAGCCGAGATATACGTGAGTTTGCCAGGATTGGCTTTTGCATAAGCGATCAATTCGGCCATATTGTTGACCGGAATTTTAGGATTGATTGCCAACATATTTGGCGCGGCCACCATCAGGGCGATGTGGGTGAAATCTTTGATGGGATCAAAAGGGATATTGTCATAAAGCGCTGGGTTGGTTGCGTGCGTCGCGCTCGTTGAAAAGGTCAGCGTGTAGCCATCCGGCGCAGCCTTCGCAGCGGCGTCCGCCGAGATGTTGCCGCCGGCGCCAGATTTGTTATCGACAATAATATTTTGCCCTAATAGATCACCCAATTTTTGAGCGTAGAGCCGGGCGATCACGTCTGTAGTGGTACCGGCCGAGTAGGGGACTAAAAAGCGAATCGAACGGTTAGGATAGTCTTGCGACTGTGCCGAGGCCGTAGATAGTAAGCTCGCGAGCGCTATGGCTAAGACGCTTGCGAATTTGGTCACTGTTGAAACTGAAAAGTGCAACATGGTGGCTCCTTAGGGCGATTTCTTTTTAAGTTTTTTGCGACTGAGTCTTAATTACCACGAGTTTAAAGCCCAAATCGGGGGTATGGGCGGTTTTCTTTGCCTTTAGATCATCAATATGGGGCCTGCACATGAAACCTCCAGATACAAATGTTGCTCTTAGAAACTGTCAATTAGTTAGGTTTTTCGCTATCGTAACGCTTTGGTGTCTAAGCGGAAAAGAAAGGCAAAATGAAAGTCATAAAAAAACTGCATGTGTATGGCGAGTATTTGGATGGCCAGTGGTCACTCATGTGTTTAGACTTTTCATTAGCCGTGCAGTCTGAGACCCTATCCTGCGCTCAAACCAAGCTGTCACAGCAAATCGAAATGTACATTAAAGATGTGCAAGAGCAAGATAGCGCCTTTGAGTCACAGTTATTAAGCAGAAAAGCTCCGTCTGTTTATTGGCTTAAGTTCTATTTCTTTTTAATCATCCAGGCCTTGACACACCAGGTGAAACGTCATTTTGCAGAAAGCAGGTCGCTTCCTAATCTGCCTTGCGCAATATGAGCCGTGTTTATAAGCCCTTAACCTGCAAAGACGTAAAGAAAATCCTAAAAAATCTTGGTTTTTTATATCGAAACCAAGTAGGCTCTCACGAAAATTGGGTGCGCTATACACCCCCGCCGTTTTGCAAGGTTACAGTCGATTGTCCGAAAGCACCATTTAGCCAAATGTTAACTAGCGCAATGGCTAGACAGGCTGGGGTGTCAAGGGCTGAGTTCTATCGCAGTCTTCACTGAGACGCGTTATTGGGCTAGCCCCTAGACTCTAGCCCTTAATCCGTTTAACCAACGCCTCAGTAAAAGCGATGGTCGTTGCTTTGCCGCCTAGGTCTGTTGTTTTGATGTTGTCTTGATTGAGTGTCAGATCAATCGCTTTGCGCAATCGATTGGCAAGGTCAGGCTGTCCGACGTGGTCGAGCATCAGGCCTGAGGCGAGTAACAGTGAAATTGGATTGGCAATCCCTTTGCCGGCAATGTCTGGTGCCGAGCCATGCACTGCCTCAAAAATCGCAACGTCTTTGCCAATATTTGCACCAGGCGCCAAGCCTAGGCCGCCGACTAAGCCAGCTAATTCATCCGACAAAATATCCCCGAACAAATTCGTGCATAACAGCATGTCAAACTGCCAGGGGTTGAGCACCAGTTGCATCGCACAGGCGTCAACAATGCGATCGTCTACCGCCACGCGGCCTTCGTATTCGCGTGCAACGTTGCGAGCTTCTTCTAAAAATAAGCCTGTTAACACTTTAAGCACATTGGCCTTGTGCACGATGGTGATTTTTTTACGACCGTGCTTAACCGCATATTCAAACGCATAACGTGCAATGCGGTTCACGCCGGCACGTGTGTTAGCGCCTGAAGAAAGTGCCACTGCGCGCGGGTCATCGCCCACCGCCAGATAGTGCTCATGCGCCACATAAAAACCTTCAAGGTTTTCGCGAATCAATACGATATCGATTTTGTCGAAGCGCCCGGGCACGATGGTGAGTGCTGGACGCACGTTGGCGTACAAGCCAAAGGTTTCGCGTAACCGAACATTGGCCGATCGAAAACCCTCGCCGATAGGCGTGGTGAGTGGGCCCTTGAGCGCCAACCCATTTTTGCGAATACTGTCGAGTAAGGCTTGCGGCATCGGGTCGCCACAGGTATTAAACGCGGCCATGCCTGCAAGTTGAGTCTCCCACTGAAACGGGGCACCCAGGGCGTCAAGCACCGCGACGGTTGCCTTAACCACTTCAGGGCCAATGCCATCGCCAGGGATGAGGGTGGTTGGGATGGGGGTGATTGCGGTCATTTTGTTTAAACTCTTGGGTTAAGTAAGGCTTTGCCTACCGAGCTAAGATCGCTCAATCCGCTAATATTACTGGTATTGCCCTTGCTCATCCTAACTACGAGACCGACCATGAATTTGACCCCCGCCCAACTGGCACAGTTTGATAAAGACGGTTACCTGTTTTTTCCGGGCTTATTCACACCTGAAGAGACCAAAACACTAAACGCTGCCGTGCCAGAGCTTTATAGCCGGCGTGAGGCATTCAATGTGCGTGAAAAAGACAGTGACGCCGTACGCACGAACTTTGCAGCCCACATGTATAGCGAGCCTTTTGCCAAGCTTGGGCGTCATCCACGCATGATCAAGCCCGTTGAAGAACTGTTCGGTGAAAAACTATATATGCACCAGTTCAAAATTAACGGCAAGATGGCGTTTGAAGGCGATGTTTGGCAGTGGCATCAAGATTACGGCACCTGGTTAAACGACGACATGATGCCAACAGAACGTGCGATGAACATTGCGATTTTTCTGGATGATGTGAATCCTTACAACGGGCCCTTGATGTTTATTCCGGGCAGTCATAAAAAAGGCGTGATTGAGGCCAAGCATGATCTCACCACGACAAGCTATCCGCTCTGGACTGTGGATAATGCGTTGATCACCCAACTGGTCGCGCGTGCGGGTGATAAAAATGGTGGCATCGTGAGCCCCACCGGCCCCGCTGGCTCGATGATTCTGTTTCACAGCTGTTTAGTGCACGCTTCGGCTAGTAATTTGTCGCCCTGGAACCGCAACGCTGTGTATTTAAGCCTGTGCGCTGTGTCAAACCATATTCGTCGGCACAAGCGTCCTGAATATATTGCTCATCGCGACTTCACACCGATTGAGTGTTTGCCGGATGATTGCCTGACTAAGTCTTATCCAATCGATTTACCCTGGGGCAAGGGGATGCCTGCCAGCGCACTTGAAACTTCAATGGAAGAATTGCAGGTGACCGCATGAGTTTGCACGCCAAGCTGTTAGAGCGTGCCGCCGCAAATCGCCCAATTCGCATTGGTTTGATCGGAGCCGGCAAATTCGGTTCGATGTATCTTTCGCAAATCCCGCGTACGCCTGGCGTACATCTGGTTGGGATTGCTGATTTATCGCCAACGGCTGCGCGCACAAATTTGGCACGCGTCGGTTGGGCACCAGAGCGCCTGCAAGCCAAGTCGTTAGATGACGCGGCTAAAAATGGAACGACCTTTATTTCTGAAGATTGGCAGGCGCTGGTGCGTCATCCGCTCATCGACGTCGTCGTTGAATGCACGGGTTCGCCTATGCATGCGGTTGATCACATTCTTGAGGCCTTTGCACATAAAAAGCACGTGGTAAACGTCACGGTCGAGGCTGACGCGTTTTGCGGCCCACTCTTGGGCTCGCGCGCCTTGGCGGCGGGTGTCGTCTATTCGTTAGCCTTTGGTGATCAGCCAGCCTTGATCTGTGATTTGGTTGACTGGGCGCGTACCTGTGGGTTTCCAGTTGTGGCTGCAGGACGTGGTCACAAATGGTTGCCGCACTTTTCTGAATCGACACCAGAAACTGTTTGGGGTTTTTATGGTTTAACCCCCGAGCAAGCCGAGCGTGGTGGCTTGAATCCCAAAATGTTTAATAGCTTTTTGGATGGCTCTAAGCCTTCGATCGAAAGCACGGCGGTGTCAAATGCCACCGGCTTAGGCGTGCCTTCAAACGGTTTGTTGTATCCGCCTGCAAGCGTTGAAGATATTCCTTTTGTGACACGCCCGATCAGCGAGGGCGGTGTGCTTGAACGTAAAGGCATGGTTGAGGTGATCTCAAGTCTTGAAAAAGACGGCCGCGTCATTCCCTATGATATTCGTATGGGGGTTTGGGTCACGGTTGAGGCTGAAACCGACTACATCAAGAACTGTTTTGAAGAGTACAACGCACACACAGATCCAACTGGTCGTTATTTCACGCTGTACAAGCGCTGGCACTTAATTGGCCTCGAAGTTGGCATGAGTGTGGCCAGCGTCGCTTTACGCGGCGAAGCTACAGGTGTTGCCACCGGCTGGAATGCTGACGTGGTGGCCACCGCAAAACGCGACTTAAAGCCCGGCGATATGCTCGATGGTGAGGGTGGCTATACGGTGTGGGGTAAGTTGTTACCAGCCTCAACCTCTAAGCGCATGGGTGGTTTGCCGCTTGGGATGGCGCATAACGTCAAAGTTTTGCGAGCTGTCGCAAAAGGGCAAAGCTTGTGTTGGGATGACGTGCAGATGGATCCCAATACCGCCGCCTTTAAGATCCGTCGCGAGATGGAATCGGCTTATACGTTTTAAATCATTGGTGAATCCAGTTGATCATTTATCGTGTCGTGCTCTGTTGCTTGTTGACTTTGGGCTCGCTCTCGACCGTGAGCGCTCAGCCAGCCGAGATTTTTAAACCGCTCAAGGTCGGACAGCATATCAACATCACCTCGGTGAACGGCGGGGTTGAAGTGTCGCTGCTCGATGACGGGGCGCTACCCAGTGGCTATGTAGTGGTCGAGCTTGGTTCAACTTATTTGTTGGTCGAAGACTATATAAAAATCACCCGTAGCTGGATCCCCGTGACCTCGATTGTGAAAGTGACACACACCCGGTTGCCTAAGCCCATTCGTTGACTTGATCAATTGAGAGCCTGACATGAATGAATCCACACGTAATACGCGAGAGCCTCAATCTGAGCACGTAGCCGACTGTTTATTCTGTGATGCACAAATTACCGATCGCGCACGTATCGTTGAAGAAAATGAACTCGCCTACGCAACACGCGATGCGTATCCGGTCACGCCTTTTCATACCTTGTTTATTCCAAAACGACACACCATTGATTATTTTGGTTTAACCGAGGCTGAGGTCGCTGCCATT
>CALQNE010000064.1 GCA_943331855.1 Bordetella parapertussis | reverse complement strand
GTGACAGTTGTTGGCATGGACTTGGCTTTTGGCTGCTTGGCACCAATATTGGTGACGTTAATAATGCGGCCCCATTTGTTTTTGCGCATTTCGGGGATCGCTAAACGCGATAAACGAATCGCGGCAAACAGTTTCAAATCAAAGTCGGCTTGCCAGGTTTGATCAGTCACCGATTCAAACTCACCGGTGGATGAGGTGCCGGCATTGTTGATCAGGATATCAATGCGGCCATAAGCCTTCAATGTCTCTTGAATCAGGCGGGCGCAATCGGCCTCTTTGCTGACGTCGGCAGCAATCGCCATGATTTTGCCGCCAGCGGCACGGATTTCACCGGCCACTTGATCAAGCAATTCTTGTCCGCGGGCTGCGATCACCACGGTGGCGCCTTCTTCAGCCAACTTGGCTGCGCACGCCTTACCAATGCCTTGTGAGCCGCCAGTCACGATGGCCACGCGATTTGTCAGTTGTAAGTCCATTTTTATGTCTCCAAAACAGGGTCTAAAAGCTCGTTTGTGTGGGTATTCTACATAGGGGGGTTTAGCCAAGCCTAATTCAGCTAGAATCGTCACACAATACACAGGAGTTTGCCATGCGTCTACGCCGTTTATCTAGTTTGATAGTGCTTCCGATTGCTGCAGCTTTAATTGGGTTTTCGGCGCACGCCGCCAACCTGCGCATTGGGGTAGGGGCCGACATTACGTCGATGGATCCGCATTTTGTGAATTTATTTCCAAATAACGGGGTCGCTGAGCATGTTTATGACAAATTGGTTGGGTTGGATGCGGACTCGCGTTTGATCCCCGCACTGGCCGAATCCTGGAAAACTATCGACCCGACAACCTGGGAGTTCAAATTACGCAAGGGTGTGAAGTTTCATGATGGCAGCCCGTTTACGGCGGCGGACGTCGTATTTAGCTACGACCGCGTGGGCAAAATCCCAAATAGCCCAGGCCCGTTCACGGTGTACACCAAGGCCATTATTTCGAGCGAGATCGTAGACGACAACACGATTCGCTTTAAAACCGCTGCGCCCTATCCTTTGCTGCCTAACGACCTATCGACCGTTTATATCGTGTCGAAAAAAGTAGCTGAAACCGCCACCACTGAAGATTTCAATGCCGGCAAGGTCAATGTTGGTACCGGTCCGTTCAAGTTTGGTGAATTTAAACGTGGTGATCGCGTTGAGTTGGTTCGCAACGATGGCTACTGGGGTAGAAAGTCAGACTGGGAAAAAGTTACCTTACGCATTTTGCCTAACGACCCGACCCGCGTGGCCGCGTTGCTTGCAGGTGATGTGGATGCCATTGAAAACATCCCCACGCCTGACCTGACAAAAATCAAAGCGAATCCAAATCTCTTAACCTCAACTAAAACGTCGCATCGCATTATTTTCTTCAATCTGGATCAGCAACGTGATGTGACTCCGTTTGTTACCGCCAAAGACGGCACAGCATTGACCAAAAATCCCTTTAAAGATTTGCGTGTTCGTCAGGCCATCTCTAAAGCGATTGACCGCGAGGCGATCAAAACCCGAGTGATGGAAGGTCTGTCTTTGCCCACCGACAACCTTGTGCCAGCTCCCATGTTTGGTCATGTCCCTTCGCTGACGCCCGAAAAGGTGGATGTGGCGGGTGCTAAAAAGCTATTGGCTGACGCTGGCTACCCAGATGGCTTTGCCTTGACCTTGCATGCGCCGAATAATCGTTATGTGAATGACGATCAGATCGCGCAGGCCGTCGCCCAAATGTTGACGCGTGCTGGCATCGTGACAAAAATCCAAACCATGCCAATGGCGGTTTATTTAGGACGCGCCAGCAAGCTTGAGTATTCGATGACGATGTTAGGTTGGGGGGCTTCGACCGGTGAGTCGTCTTCGGCCTTGCGTCCCTTAGTGGCGACCAATCAGCCTGAGAAGGGCTTAGGCACGTTTAATTGGGGTCGCTACACGAACCCCAAGATGGACGCTGTTTTAGCGAACGCGATGAGCACGATCGATGACAAGCAGCGTGAGGCCTTGCTACAAGAAGCCACCGTGTTGTCGATGAAAGATGTTGGCATCGTGCCGTTGCATCATCAAATCAACACCTGGGCGACTAAAAAAGGCGTGGTGTACACACCGCGTACCGATGAGTACACCCTGGCGAATGAATTTAGACCACAGTAGGTTTTTGAAATCAACTAAGCCCTAAATAAACTGAGCAACACATGACGACCTCGACCACACTTGCGAACACAATCGAACTGATCAAAACCCTGGTGGCCTTTGACACCACCAGTCGCGAATCAAACTTAGGGCTCATTGAGTTTGTGCGCGATCACTTAAAGGGTTTGGGTCTTGCCACACGCCTGTCTTACGACGCTGAAAAACGTAAAGCCAATTTGTTTGCAACCTTAGGTGATCAAAAGACGCGCGGTATCGTGTTGTGTGGTCATACCGATGTGGTACCGGTTGATGGGCAGGCCTGGGATACCGATCCGTTTAAAGCGCATATTGCTGACGGCCGTATTTATGGCCGCGGTGCGGTCGACATGAAAGGCTTTATCGCGGCGTCGTTAGCAATGTTGCCGGCTTATATGAATAGTGAACTCAAGCAGCCCTTGCATATCGGTTTGACCTATGACGAAGAGGTTGGGTGCATTGGTGTGCAAACCTTGATTCGTGATTTGGCTGCTGCCAATATTCATCCGGCCGGTTGCTTTGTCGGGGAGCCGACCCGTATGCAAGTGATGACCGGGCACAAAGGCATGCGCGTGACGCGTTGCCGCGTGCGTGGCCTAGAAGCCCATTCTTCGATGGTGCCTGAAGCAGTCAACGCGATTGAATACGCTGGCCGCTTGATTGAAAAAATTCGCACGATGTCGACACAAATGCAAGCCAATGGCCCATTTGACCCGCTGTTTCAAACGCCGCATACCACGATGCAAACGGGCGTGATCAAGGGTGGCACAGCGCCAAATATCGTGGCCAAAGATTGCGAATTTATTTTTGATTGCCGCACCTTGCCGCAGAGCAACTCAGATGAGTTGATTAAGCAAGTGCAAGAGTACGCTGAGGTGTTGAAAGTAGAGATGCGCAAGATTTCTGCTCAGGCAGATATTGAGTTTGAAACCATTTCGAATTCAGTGCCGCTCTCAACCGATCACGAAGCGCCAATCTCGTATTTGGGCAAAGCGTTAGCGCGTAATAACCTGCTGGGTCGCGTGTCGTTCGCGACAGATGCAGGCTGGCTTAATCATGCCGGCATCCCTTGCGTCGTAGTCGGCCCCGGCGACATTGCAGTTGCGCACAAGCCCAATGAATTTATCGAGATCAGTCAGCTCGAAGAATGCCTCGGGTTCATCGATCGCTTACGCGAACGCATGACCCAAGAAGTTTTGCTAGCGTAAGACCCACTCGCCGTTCGCCTTGATTTCGTTGTACATGGCGTCTGGGGCGAGGTCAATGTTGTCAGGCCAAGCGACCGCGCCGCGGTCGATGAAGGCCTGATTAAAAAAATTGAAGTCCTTGAGCGCAGAAAAAACCCCGGTCAGATGACTGGCTTCAAAGCGAACCTCACCCGACGTGCCGTCTGAAAAGCGCACAAGTAACGCAAGAGGCGCGATTATTTTTAGGTCAACGACATCCCAGGGCATCTTGGTCTCAAACTAAAGGGTTGATCGGATTTGGCTGTTGCTTGGCCGTGCACAACTGCCAGTCTACTAACAACTCGTTCTGATGTAACTCGGCCCAGTCTAAAACGAGTTCTTGCGCCCTGCGAGGTAGTTTACCGCTCGAAATTATCAATTCTAGTATGTCGACGGTTGCTTTGAATTCAGCGTATTCGACATGGAAGTGAGGCGGCACGTGATCATTAAAAAACATGCGTATTGAAATACCGTAAAACGAACTAATTGTTGGCATAGGCGCATCCCTCTAATATTTAATTCTATTAGAGGGGTGCTGAAGAATCTCTACCAAATAGTTACAACAAATTTCGAAATGTAATAAAGGCCTTACGCCGTCTCTGCGGCGACCTGACGTAAGGCTTGTTCAAAGGCCTCGGCAGGTTGCGCGCCTTGCAGTAGGTATTGATCATTGATGATCAACGAAGGCACTGAGCTGATCCCTAGGCCGGTATATTTTTGCTGGCGGGCACGCACGTCGGCGCTAAACAGATTTTGACTTAACACCTCTTGCGCACGCACAGTGTCTAAACCAGCGCGTTTGACGGCGTCGATCAAATTGTTGTGATCGTCCAGGCTCACCGCTAGGGTGAAATAGGTACCAAGCAATTCGCGCTTGAGTCGATATTGCGCTTGCGCGTCGAGCTCAACCTCGGCCCAATGCAATAAGCGGTGCGCATTAAACGTGTTGTAAACGTGCTTGCGACCTTCTGGGTGAAAGTCAAAACCCACTGCGGCGGCACGATCGCGAATATTCTTTTGATTGACCCGAATTTGTGCTTCAGGCATGCCGTACTTTTCAGTTAAGTGTTCGATTACATCCTGCCCGCCTTCAGGCATATGCGGATTAAGCTCAAACGGTTGAAAATGAATATCGACGTCAAATTCACCGTCAATGTTTTTAAGCGCCTGCTCAAGCGCACCTAAGCCCACGGCGCACCAGGGGCAGGCAATGTCTGACACATAATCAATCTTGACAGTTTTTTTCATGGGGAAGCAGACCTTGGTCGAAGCTCAAAAGAGGTTTGAGCTTCGATATTACTATTACCAAGAACTTTCAGATTCAGGCGTTGCCGACACATGATGGATACTGAGGTCGGCGCCTGCGTGTTCGTCTTCAGGGTCCATGCGCAAGCCAATCGTCATCTTGAGTAAGCCGTAGACAATGACGCCACCGGTGAGCGCAACGGCGACACCGAGGCCTGTTCCGATTAACTGGGCCGATAAGCTCACCCCTCCGAGCCCGCCTAAGGCTTTTTGGCCAAAGATACCGGCTGCAATCCCGCCCCAGACGCCACATAAGCCGTGCAAAGGCCAAACGCCCAAGACGTCGTCGATCTTCCAGCGGTTCTGCTCGAGCGTGAAGACAAAAACAAACAGCGCACCTGCGATGAGACCCACGAATAATGCGCCGAGGGGGTGCATCAAGTCAGACCCGGCACACACCGCAACCAGGCCAGCTAAGGGGCCGTTATAACTAAAGCCCGCATCATTCTTCCCGAAGAACCAACCGGCCAGGGTGCCGCCGGCCATGGCCATCAGTGAGTTCATGGCGACGAGGCCGCTAATCTTGTCGATGGTTTGCGCGCTCATCACGTTAAAGCCAAACCAGCCAACTGTCAGAATCCACGCCCCTAAGGCTAGGAAAGGCACGTTTGAAGGCGGGTGCGCAGCCATACGGCCATCTTT
Source organism: Bordetella parapertussis (assembly GCA_943331855.1). GTDB lineage: Bacteria > Pseudomonadota > Gammaproteobacteria > Burkholderiales > Burkholderiaceae_B > Zwartia > Zwartia parapertussis_H. The sequence continues at coordinate 8,619 of CALQNE010000064.1, read as the reverse complement.
GCGATAGCGTCCCTGGCGTGCGCCAAGCAAGATGATGGCAGGCAGTGCAATCCAGCCACCAACGGCATGCACAACGACTGAGCCGGCGAAGTCGTGAAACTCTTCACCGCTAAAGCCTTTGACCCAGGCCTGAAAGCCAAAGGGATGCTCTGGGTTCCAGGCAATACCCTCAAAAAATGGGTAGACAAAACCCACTAACAAAAAGGTAGCTAAGAGTTGAGGATTGAATTTTGCACGTTCGGCGATACCGCCCGACACAATTGCGGGGATAGCCGCGGCAAAGGTGAGCAAGAAGAAAAACTTAACAAGTTCGAACCCGCTTTTGGCAGCCAGCGCTTCGGCACCCATGAAAAAGTTTGTACCGTAGGCGATTGAATAGCCGATGAAAAAATAGGCAATGGTTGAAACAGAAAAATCGACCAGAATCTTGACCAGTGCATTGACCTGATTTTTTTCGCGAACCGTGCCTAGCTCTAGAAATGCAAAACCAGCGTGCATTGCAAGAATCATGATTGCACCCAAGAGGATGAATAGCGCATCGATACCTGTTTTAATATTTTCCACGTTGGCTCCGTCGGTATGCAAATCAACTACAGCAGATGATGAATAATCGGGTGATACTGTGAACGTTTCGCTTTGCGGCTAAAAGTAAGCAAAATATATTTAGCAGAGCGAAAATTGAGTGCGTATCTTAACGTGACTGAGCGCAGTTTTGGTGCGTGAATAAATTAGTATTAAAAAACAAATACTTGTAAAAGAACAAGCTAACCATTTTGGTGCATTGACACAGATTTAGGGAGAAAAACATGGCAAAGTATGACATTGCAACGATTGAGGGCGACGGGATCGGCCCCGAGGTTTGCAGCGCCACGGTGACCGTACTCAAAGAGGCTCTTGGGTCGAATGTGCTGTCGTTTAATCAGTTTCCAGGTGGGGCGGCGCATTACGTCAAAACCGGCCAGGTACTGCCTCAAGAAACCTTTGATGCCTGCAACGCGTCTCATGCGATTCTGCACGGTGCCGCCGGTTTGCCAAGCGTGACCTATCCCGATGGCACCGAGGTGGGTAACGACCTGCACTTACAGTTGCGCTTCAAACTGGATTTGTATGCCAATGTACGACCAATCCGCCTGTATCAGGGCGATTTTTCACCGCTCAAAAACCGCAAATCTGGTGATATCGATTACATCATCGTGCGCGAAAATACGGAAGGCTTATATGCCAGTCGCGGGGCGGGGGTTTTGCTGCGCGGTGAAGTCGCAACCGACACCTTGGTACTCACCCGAAAGGGTGTGTCGCGAATTGCCAAGTTTGCCTTTGAGCTATCGCGCAAACGTCACGGGGCACCTTCCGATGGTGTGCGTCGGATGACGGTCTGCGATAAAGCCAATATTTTGCGTAGTTATGCCTTCTTTAGAGCGGTGTGTGATGAGGTGGCCTTAGAGTATCCCGACGTGACCATCGACTACGCCTACGTCGATGCCATCACCGTGCATTTGGTCAAACGCCCCGAATTCTATGACGTGATCGTGGCTGAAAATATGTTCGGCGACATTATTTCTGATTTAGGTGCCGCCACGGTGGGTGGGATGGGGATCGCGCCTTCGGGCGAGCTCGGAGACCATCACGGCTTGTTTCAAGGCGCGCACGGCTCAGCGCCTGATATCGCTGGTCAGAATATCGCGAGCCCCTTGGCAACGATTTTGTCTGGCTCCTTTATGCTGCGCTGGTTGGGTGATCGTCACCAGGATACTAGTCTGATAAGCGCGGCAGAACGTATTGAACGGGCGGTTGAAGCGACGCTAGCGGGTGGCAAGGCCATTCCACGTGATTTGGGCGGTTTATCCTCGTGTTCTGAGGTAACTGCCGAGATTTGTCGTCAATTAAAACCGTGATGCGTGGGGTCACAAGCTGCCTTTTCGAACAATTGTGGGTTTACCCTATAAAATGATCCACTATTCAAGTTCAGGAAAGCGCAATGTGCCAAGCAGTCAGCAAGGTGGGATATCAGCCAGAGGTCAGTTGCGGTTCGTTGCCGGTTAGAAAAATTTCCTTAAGTACTGTTAAGTACGCATGCGCGCTCGGGGGCTTGGCGCTGTTGTTGAGTGCGACTGGTTTTGCGCAAGGCTCTGGCAGCGCACCGCCGGCCTTGCCTGTCTCGGTGATCGAGGCTGTCTCAACGACCTTGCCTAATATTCTTGAAATTACCGCGCAGGCTGAGGGTGCCAAAGAAACTGAAGTGCGCGCGCGCGTAGGCGGTATTCTAGTTAAACGTCTCTACGAAGAAGGCAGCCCTGTTACGGCGGGTCAGCCCTTATTTCAGATCGATCCTGAACCGTTTAAAAATGCGTTAGACGAGTCCCAAGCCCGCGCGAAACAAACTGCGCGTGAGGCGGCACGCCTGAAGGGTCTGTTCACGCAACAGGCGGTGAGTCGTAAAGAGTTTGACGATGCAACGTCCGTCAATGAGGTGGCTCAGGCTAATTTAAAAACAGCCCAGCTCAATCTCACTTGGGCGACGGTTACGGCACCCGTGTCGGGCATTTCGGGGCGCGCGCAACGCTCTGAGGGAAACTTGATCGGCACCACCATTGAAGGGAGCTTGTTGACCTCGATCTATCAAATCAACCCGATCTGGGTACGTTTTGGTTTGTCGGCGAGTGACACTTCACGATTGCCAGGCGGGCGTCTTGATCCCGAGCAAAAAACCGAGGTTGAGTTGATTTTGCCAAATGGGAAGGTGTACGAACAGCCGGGCAAATTAAATTTCTTATCGATGTTTATCGATCCTAAACTGGGCACACAGCAAATGCGCGCCGAGTTTCTGAATCCTACTAATCAGATCCTGCCCGGGCAATTCTTAAAGATACGTTTGACGACAGGCAAACAAGAAAACGTTTATCTCGTGCCGCAGGCCGCGGTGATTCAAAACGAACGCGGCTTTATGGTCTGGACTGTGGGTGCTGACAATAAGGTGCTCCCAACGCCTCTTAAGATGGGTACTTGGTTAGGAAAAAACTGGGTCGTGTTGTCGGGGTTAAAGCCCGGCGATCGCGTGGTGGTGGATCAGATCATCAAGATTAGACCGGGGGCTACCGTGACGCCCACGGTGATTCCGTTGGATACGTCAGTCCCGTCGGCCAATGCCAGAGACGGCAAATGAACTTATCCAGCTTTTTTATCAACCGGCCGATTTTCTCGTCTGTGATTTCGATCACAATTGTGATTGCTGGATTGATGGCAGCGCGCGGCTTACCCATCGCGCAATACCCAGAGATTGCGCCGCCCACTGTGATCATTACGGCGAACTATCCTGGTGCCTCAACCGAGACACTCACGCGTACCGTCGCGGGCCCCATCGAAGAGCAGCTGTCTGGCGTTGAAAACTTGCTGTACTTCAATTCAACCGCACAGTCCAACGGCACCCTCACGATCACTGCAACCTTCGAAGTGGGCACCAACGTTGACATTGCAACTGTCAACATCAATAACCGCGTCAAAATTGCCGAACCCCGCTTGCCCGATATCGTGCGTCAGTTTGGAGTCACTGCACAAAAGCGTTCGAACGACATTTTATTGGTGACCGCGTTAACGGCACCCACCAACGAGTTTTCGTCGCTATACCTTTCAAACTATGCCTTGATTAATGTGCTTGACGAACTTAAACGTTTGCCAGGTGTGGGTGATGCTCAAATTCTAGGGGCCAAAGATTACTCAATGCGCATTTGGCTTCAGCCTGATCGGATGGCTCAGCTTGGGGTGACCACGACCGATATCGCCAGTGCAGTATCGGCGCAAAATAAACAAAATGTCGCCGGAAAAATTGGCCAAGAACCTGCGCCGCAAGGGCAACAGTTGGTCTATACCGTCACGGCAAAGGGTCGTTTGGTGACGCCAGAACAATTTGGCGATATTGTGATTCGCTCAAGTGGCCCAAGTGGGGTGTTGCGTCTAAAGGATGTTGCACGCATTGAGTTGGATGCCGCTAATTACGACGCGTTTACGACCTTGGTGGGCAAGCCGACCGCGATTGTTGCGATTTTTTTGCAGTCGGGCGCAAATGCCTTAAGTGTGGCGGATCGTGTTCGCAGCACAATGGAAAATATCAAAAAGAAATTTCCCCCCGGAATCGATTATGTGATTCCTTTTGACACAACCAAATTCGTTAACGCCTCGATCAAAGAAGTTGTGACAACTCTTATCGAGGCAATGCTTTTAGTGGCATTGGTTGTGTATGTGTTTTTGCAAAATTGGCGTGCCACAGTGATTCCGCTAATCGCGGTACCCGTGTCGTTGATTGGAACTTTCGCCGGGTTGTGGTTGTTTGGTTTTTCAGTCAACACCCTGACCTTATTTGCCATGGTGCTTTCGATCGGAATCGTGGTCGATGACGCAATCGTGGTACTTGAAAACGTTGAGCGCCTGATGGCCGAGCGGCACATGCCGCCGAAAGAGGCGGCCCTTGAAGCGATGCGAGAAGTGTCTGGTGCGGTCGTGGCGATTGTGCTGGTGTTATCGGCAGTATTTATTCCGGTTGCATTTTTAGGCGGAATCGCGGGTAAGTTGTATCAGCAGTTTGCAGTGACGGTGGCCTTGTCGGTGGTGTTGTCAGGTGTGGTGGCCTTGACACTCACGCCTGCTTTATGCGGTGTGCTGCTCAAGCCAACTCACACTGAGGCTAAAGGTTTTAGATGGTTTAACCGGGCGTTTGGTGCGTTGACAGACTATTACACCAAAATCGTTGATAAAACATTGCACCATCGCATCTTGGGTGCCTCAGTCTTTGCTGCTGTGATTGTGGCCTCGATTGTCTTGTTCAGGATGGTGCCCGGAGGCTTTGTGCCTCCAGAGGATCAGGGCTATTTGGTTAGCGCGTTAGTCTTGCCCGATGGCGCAAGTCTGCAGCGTACTCAAAAAGCCGGTGAATCGTTTCAAGAAAAAGTTGTTCAAGAGCCTGCCGTTGCGCGTGTGTTTGTCATCGCCGGCAATGACATCATTGGTGGTGGTTTAAAGACAAACGCTGGCACCATTTTTATTCCACTCAAAGATTGGAGTGAGCGCAAAGAAAGTGCAGAACAGCTCGCTAAAAAATTTACAGGCTTAGGGATGGGAATGCCTGATGGGATGGCGCTGGTTTTCAACCCGCCTCCGATTCGAGGCTTGGGCTCTGCGGGTGGCTTTGAGTTTTACGTGCAGTCTAAAGTGCAGCCCTCTCCACAACAGTTGGCAGAGGTGATTGGTGGGTTTACCGAGGCTTTGCGACGAGAGCCTAAGCTCACTGGTATCAATACTTTTTTCAGACCGACCGCACCCCAGTTATACGTTGAAGTCGATGAGACTAAAGCGCTGTCGCTGGGCATCCCAATTTCGGATGTGTACTTGAGTCTTCAGGCGACGATGGGCACGTTGTATGTCAATGACTTTAACTTGAGTGGCCGCACCTACCGCGTTCAATTGCAAGCAGATGCGCAATACCGCACCCAGCCGACTGATTTAGGGCAAATTTTTGTGCGCGCCGATAACGGTAGTATGGTGCCGATTTCGGCCTTGATTCAGGTGACGCAAATTGTCGGGCCCGAACAACTCGAGCGATTTAATGGATTTTTGGCGGCGAAAGTTTTAGGTAATGCGATTCCGGGTATCAGTTCGGGCGAGGCGATTCAGTTGGTACAAGACGTGGCAAGTGCGTCGCTGCCGCCTGGCTACGAATTAGCCTGGGCTGGTCAGGCCTATCAGCAAATACGCACTGGTACGACGTCAGCCGTAGCCTTTGTGTTCGGACTCCTGATGGTGTTCTTGATTTTGGCAGCGCAATACGAACGCTGGTCCTTACCCCTGGCCGTTTTGCTCGCCGTACCCTTTGCAGTGTTCGGGGCCTTGTTGGCAGTGTTGTTGCGCAATATGCCGAATGATATTTATTTTCAGATTGGCTTGGTGGTGCTTGTGGGCCTTTCGGCAAAAAATGCAATCTTGATTGTCGAGTTTGCGGCGCAAAAGCGAGACCAAGGAATGAGTAGTATCGACGCGGCGTTAACGGCTGCGCGCCAGAGATTTCGGCCGATCGTGATGACCTCGCTCGCTTTTATTCTTGGTGTGTTTCCATTGGTGATTTCGTCGGGTGCTGGAGCGGCTGCGCGTCGCTCGATGGGGACCGGAGTCTTTGGTGGAATGTTAGCCTCGACATTTATTGCCACAATTTTTGTGCCGATGTTTTTTACCTGGATGTCGCGCAGGCAAGGCAAACAAGCATCAATGGCGGGCTCTGCAAGTGCCAGCGCTGACGGTTCGACCTTGAGTTCGGGTGATAAATCTTGAAGCCCCAGTTCATGACAAGCCAACAGATTAAGCGCGGTCAACGGCGGTTGGTTCAACGCATCACGCGGATGCGTCAAAATATCTGGTCGCGACTGACCATCACGAGTGCATTGTCGTTAGCACTCACAGGCTGTTTACTAGGGCCAGACTATCAACGTCCAGAACTTGCGTTGCCCTCGCAATACAACGCTGCAGACGCGTCGGCGACGCGAGCTGCGGTGGATACCCAGGCGGTTCGCTCGCCTATCAATCCAAATTGGTGGATGCTTTTTGGCGATGCAACGCTTGATCAGTTGGTGCAGCAAACCATTCAAGATAATGCTGACGTACAGATCGCGCTTGCACGGATTGGGATGGCTCAGGCGCTTGCTGCGCAAGCGGGCGCCGCGCTTTACCCCACCTTAAATTTGACCGCCAGTGGCACGCGTGCGACCTCAGGCCCTTCGGTCTCAGTGACGGGTGTCGGTGTGCAGGCGAACACCTCCCAGGTTGGGTTAGTGACTTCGTATGAGTTAGATGTCTGGGGGCGCGTGCGTCGCAACATCGAGTCGGCGACTGCAGTGGCAACAAGCAGCCAGTACGAAAAAGATAGCGTTAGCTTGACTGTTGCCGCGCTTGTTTCCAATCTTTACTTGCGGCTGCGCTCACTCGATGCACAGATGGCCGTATTGCAGGATTCCGTGCGCACTCGAACGCACTCCTTGAAAGTAGCTGAGGCAAAATTACAAGGGGGCCTGGTGTCGCCCATCGATGTCAACCAAGGTCGGGCGGCCTTAGCGGCCTCGCAAGCTACGTTGTCCGAAGTGACGCGTCAGCGCGCGATTGCACAGAATCAATTGGGCGTCTTGACGGGCAAGCTCGACTTGACGATTGCAGTCGGAGATGTGCGGCAATTGCCCGTGCCACCATTGCCGCCCGAAGGGCTGCCCTCAACGATTGTTGAAAGCCGACCCGATGTCAGACGCGTCGAACAAGACTTGATCGCCGCACACGCGCGTATTGGGGTGGCCACAGCAGGATTGTTTCCGACCTTCTCGCTGGTGGGCTTGTTTGGCGCACAAAGTGTCGCATTCAGTTCTTTTCTGACGAGTCAAAGTTCAGTGTGGTCCGCCGGCATTGGTCTGCTTGCGCCGATTTTTTCAGGCGGCTTATTACAGGGGCGCCTTGACTATGCAAAGGCGCAACAACAAGAGGCACTGGGTGCCTATGTCAAAGTGGTGCGCAATGCGTTTGGTGAAGTCAGTGATGCCCTAACTTCTGTTCGACAAACCTTGCAAACTGAAGAGTACCTCAGCCAGCAAGTGCAGGCCTCGAATAAAGCGCAAGAACTTGCTACCTTGCGTTACGAAGCCGGCTATGTGGATTTTTTGAACGTACTTGAGGCCCAGCGTGTTGCCAACGAGGCAAACCTTGCCTTCGTGGTGAATCGCTCGGCCCGTCTGCAGGCAAATGTTGATTTATTTAAAGCGTTAGGGGGCGGTTGGGTTGCTACGCCTTAAGCGTAGCGATCGCCTTGACGCTTTAGATGAGTTTAGCCACCGAACGCGCATAGATCACTTGCCCCTGGGCGAAGTGACCGTGATTTTCTTCAACCGATTCAAGGTTGTAAAGGTAGTTGACCATCAGCCCTGCTGACTCTCTGAGGCCTTTCTTGGATAGATCCGCGGCCCAGTTCAGACGGTGCAATTCTGCCCCGTTACCAAGATGAAACTTGGCGACCGGACTGCCGCCTCGTTGGGTAGAAAAAAACATCAGATAAATTGCGCAGAGCGAAGTGAGCGCTGCGCGTTCTTTGCTTGAACATTTTTCGGGCGTCCAGCCGTCACTGAGGCGCTGCACCCAGGTCTTATTTTTTAAGTCAATGGCTTCAAGCGCTTGTTCAAAGCTGGTGCGCGTGGTGAGTGGTACCTCAATTGCATTCAGGGTTGGCGTGCGCGTTAACCAGTCGATAAAGCCGGGGATTGGAGAAAGCGTCACAAACGTGTTGAGGCTCGGAAACTCGGTCTTTAAGTGTTCTGCAACACGTTTGATCAGAAAGTTACCAAGCGACACGCCACGTAGGCCAGGCTCGCAATTGCTAATTGAATAGAAGGCCGCGACTTTAAATTTTTTGTTGTCATCGTGCAGCGATTTCTTATCGACTAAAGGACCGATCGCGCTCGGGATCTCAGAGAGCAAAGCGACTTCGACAAAAATCAACGGCTCATCAGGAAGCTGAGGGTGAAAAAAAGCAAAGCAGCGACGATCGGGCTGTAAGCGTCTGCGCAGGTCGTCCCAACCATCAATGGCGTGCACGGCTTCGTG
>CALQNE010000063.1 GCA_943331855.1 Bordetella parapertussis | reverse complement strand
GAATTAGCCCAACAAGATCTTGATCGTATTTTTCTAACGGATCAAAAATTTGTTCCAGCGATGACTACGCAGTCCTACCTCTTCAACGAGCAACAACAATATGAAAAGGCGCTCGAATTCGGACTCAAGGCCAAGGTCTTTTGGCCCGAACGCTGGCAGCCTTACACGAATATTGGCGATGCCTTAATTGGTCTGGGAAAACCCGACGAGGCTGAGGTCGCGTATATCTCAACTATTGCTTACAACCCGACTTGGCCGATTATCTACGATGAGGTCGCAAGTTTCTTTATTCAACGCGGCAAACGCGACATGGCCGAACAGGTCTATCACAAGGGCTTGGTTAAATTTCCAGAGCAGCCTGACCTATTGTTACATTACGGGCAGTTTTTGTTGGCTGCAAACAGAAAAGAGCAGGCGCTGAACTATCTGGTCAAAGCGTACCGGGTCAACCCAAATGAGGTCGCCGTCTGGGCAGCGCTTTTACCGCTCTCGAGCAACACCAAAGATCCGGTTTTGTTAGAAGTTCGACAGAAAGCGACCGTACATGTCACCACTAAACCAGAAACACCAACGTCTCAATTATTGGACAATTTACTGAGAGCGCCATAGCCATGTTTCGTACGACCCTCAAGCAAATCATATTCTCGGGACTTTCACTCAGCTTAATACTGAGCTCAGCGTTTGCCCAACCCCAAGAAGCTTCTAAAGCCCTCGCTCACAAAGTACCGCTTGCTGATGTGCATCGCCACGTACAGCGCTGGGTGACGCCTGAGCAGCTCAAGCAACAGATGGAAGAACAAAATGTGGGCTGGTCTGGTGCGGTTGGCGCCCCCTTCGGGCCTTGGGATACCGAGCCTTACGCGCAGCTGTTGGGTAAAAAATACGTGGCAACAGCGGGGCAAGTCGAATTGTCGAGCATCTATGCCCAACACGGTGCAGGCGGCTTAACCGATGCGAGCTTAGACACCTACGCGGGTTTATTACAAAAATCAGAGCAACTTTTTGCCGCCGGACGCATCAAGGGTTTTGGCGAATTGATCTTAAATAACCAAACTAGCAACCCAAATGTAAGTTTTCGGCGCAAAGTCAAAATTGATTCAGCGCCAATTGAAGCCATGTTCAAAATCGCTGCCAAGCATCGCGGCTTTGTACAAATTCACTCAGAAGACGATGCGGATTCGATCGAGCAGATTAAGTCCCTGGCAGCACAATACAAAGACGTTTCAATCATTTTGTCGCACTGCCTGCTCACGGCCAATGTTGAGTTGATCCGAACCCTGTTTAATCAATACCCAAACTTGTATTGTGAGATGTCAGCACGCTCGCGTTCACACTATCCCAATATCGACAACGAGCGGATTCGTCAGCGTGTTATTTACGGTGAAGACTTTGCTAAAGAAGAGTGGCTAAAACTGATTGATGCGTTACCGACGCGCTTTATGGTGGGAACAGACACCTATAACCCCAACGTCAATTTCGAAAAAAATATCGCTGAAATCAGACAAGGTTTATTAGCGCGCTTGCAACCCGCCTCAATTGAGCTGGTTGCCTACAAAAATGCGGTACGGGTGATGCGCCTGGATTAGGCAGGTGCCCAGCAAAGGCAAAGCACCGATCATTTTTTAGACGAGCGCATCGTAACAAACAACAGTAAGGCACAGGCTGAACTAAAGACATACAGCATGTGCGATCCGCCTAAGCGCATCATCGTTCCTGCCAATGTCGGGCCCAGACAAGCACCACCGCCGTACGCCATCAACATGATCGCAGTCAACCCGACGCGACGCTCAGGATCGATGCGATCATTACCCAGCCCCGAAGCTAAACCGTATAGTGTGAACTGTAACGAACCCATACCGGCCGCTAGCAAGAGCATCATCCAGTAAGGCCAATCCACCCAACCCCAGAGCATCACACTGATTCCAACCAGGATCAGTGCATTAACGCGCACCAGATTACCTCGGTTGACGCGATCAGACAGCCATCCCATCGGCCATTGCGACAGCAGTCCTGCAACCACGGTGGTCGCAGTAAAGACAGCAACCTGACCCGTCGATAGGTTTTGCTTCACCGCATAAACAGCCGCTAAGCCATAAAACGCCGCGCAAATATTGCCGGCCAATAAAATGGTGAGCAAACACTGAGGGACTTGTTTAAAAAAATAGGCGAGATCAATCGGGGCTGGCAGTTGCGGCGCCGGCAAGGTACGGGTCGTGAGCACAATGGGCAGCAGCGCAAGTGCTTGACACATTGCTACAAAAATTAACGGGCGCAAGTCTAGCGTTGGGTACATTGTGATTGAAAGCTGTCCCAGTGCGGTGCCAATACCCGACATCAGCAAATAGACTGACATCACGCGTCCGCGGTGTTTATTTTCAGCCTGCTCATTGAGCCAGCTTTCGATCACAATAAACTGCACCACCATCGCCATCCCTGCGCAAAACCGCAGCAACAACCAAACGAGCTTTTCATGAATGAGTGTTTGTAACAGCACCAGACAAATCGCAAGTGCCGCAGCAGTTGCGCAAGCACGCACATGTCCTACTCGAATAATCAGGTGATGACCAATACGCGCGCCAAATACCAAACCCAGGTAATACGCCGACAACAAGGTGCCGATCCAGATTTCGCTGACCGAGTCGGCTGAGAGCCGAAGACCCATGTAGTTATTGAACAACCCTGTACCAATTTGCATCAGCAGGGTCGATAAAAATAACGCGTGAAAAGCACTAAAAGTAGAAATCATGTCCGCAAAATAAAACATCCCGTCACATGCTGCTTACGCAACCATGCGACGGGATGAGAATCAAAGCAAGGCTTGCTTACACAAGACTTTGCTGCAACATCTGCAGCGTGCAATACTTAGATTGCTTTCAACATCGAGGCAGCATCGCTGACTTCAAATTTGCCGGGGCCTTCGTTATGAAGCACCTTGACCACGCCGTCTACGATGTAGGCCGCGTAACGGTTTGAACGAACGCCCATGCCGCGTGCCGTCAGATCTAATTCAAGACCCAAGGCCTTGGTCCAGATTGCTGAGCCGTCGGCCAACATACGCACTTTGCCGGCTACTTTTTGCTCACGGCCCCAAGCGCCCATCACAAACGCGTCATTGACAGCCACGCACCAAACCTCGTCAACACCTTTGGCTTTGATCGCTGCAATGTGTTCAACATAGCCTGGAACATGCTTGGCTGAGCAGGTTGGCGTAAAGGCGCCAGGCAAAGCGAACATTAAAATCTTTTTGCCCTTAACGAGATCAGCAACCTGAAAGGCGTTTGGGCCCAAGGTGCAACCAGCGGTTTCGGTTTCAATAAACTCTGTGAGGGTGGCATCGGGTACCCGATCGCCGACTTTGATCGTCATCTGCGCTCTCCTAGGGCATCACGGGCAGCGAGGGCTGCCACAACTAATCCCAGCGTGTCGCTTATCATAAGCTACTAAGTAAGAGACACGCTTGAAACTGCGCATTTACCCTGCTGGCTGTATGGGTATACCCCAGCCAGACAGCCTATTTCTTGGCTTCGTCTTTTACCCGATACACCAAGACGGGCGTATGGGTCAGAGCCAACACCTTGGTCGTCACACTACCTAGCAACAACCGTGAAAACCCACTTCGGCCATGGCTGCCGATAAAAATCAAGTCACAGTGGTAATCGATCGCAGCCTGTACAACACCATCTGCAATATTAAAGTTTGATACGGCGTGCGCGCTGGCTTTTACCCCAGCCGTTTCAGCCCGATCAACCACGGCTTTCAGATGCTTTTGCGCATGCTCGGCATTGGCTTTTTCATAATCTTCGTCAGTGATGGCGTACGCCGCCGACATACCGTCAAAGCCCATCGTGGCCGCAAAGGGTTGCGTGACACACAGGGCAACAATCTCGGCCCCCGTTGAGCGCGCAAACGAAATACCTGCATTTGCGGATTGGGCCGATAAAGCTGAGCCGTCGGTAGGAATCAGAATTTTCTTGAACATGATGTAGGCTCCGTAACAGTGGTTCGAGCCCTCATCCTAGCCCCGTTGGCTCGGTTTGCTCGAATCAGTCTTTACACAATTTTGATTTGGATCAAGTTTTTACTAAACAGGCTGGGGCTCAGGCCCCCTAGCTCAGGTGTTACCTGTTGCCGCCCGATAAAGCACCGTACAACGCGTGCCCGAGCGGCAATACGCCAACACCGGGGCCGGAAGCGTTTGCAGCAACTCGGCAAAGTGGGTGACATCGTCCGACGTCATTTGGCCGCTGACCACGGGCTGATAGGCCACGCGCAAACCAGCGGCTCGGGCGGCTTCAGAGACTGCTGCAGACGTCGGCTGATTCGGGCCATCTTCAAAGTCAGGTCGGTTAATGATCACGCTTTTAAAGCCCGCCGCGGCAACCGCCGCCATATCGTCGGGGCTCATTTGGGGCGCAACAGCAAAATCAGAAGTTAAAGAGTTAATTGGAGTGGCCACGGCGGGTTCCTTCAAAAAGGGTCAAAATAAAAAATACGCCCGTTAAAGCATTTACATAAACTCAGTATACGCAACGAAACCCAACATACACCACATAGAGCTCGGCCCGCTTATATTGCATGGCATCGGCTTTCATCGTAGACGGACCATACCACCAAGACCCACCGGCAGTCAGACGCTGACCGTCTTGCGCATCGGCCAGCCACTCCCAGACATTCGCCCCCATGTCGTAGAGGCCATTGACCCCAAGCCGAGTTTGTCCAACAGGTGCATGACGCGCCCAACCATCCGCAGCCCCCTCAACGTTGGCGCCCTCGGGGCTTTCTCCTGTGGGGTATGGATAGGTTTTACCTTTTTCAAACCCAGCAGGCGGCTGAGCGCGCTGCTCGGTGTAGGCGGCGCGCTGCCATTGTGCCTTCGTAGGCAAGCGCCCTCCCGCATCCTGACAAAAGCCTTGCGCTTCGGCCCACGTAAGGTGAACAGCCGGTTCGTGCGCCTCAGCGACCTTCCCAAAGGGCATGCGCCAATTCCAGCCGCTGCGCCGCTGCCAACCCATCACATACTCAAAGCCGCCACCTTCTCTTTCAGCGGCAGTCACAATCTTGTTACGGGCAGCGTAGCCAGCAAAGCGACCAATGCTCACTTCGGTCACATCAATTTTAAAATCCCCTAAATCGGCTCGCGCCGACGCGACCGCTGGCAGGGCATCACTGGCCACGGTTTGCGCCTTCGACTGCAAGGCAAGCATGGTCGATAAAACAATAATAATGGGCATCAGCGTCAGGCGTAGTAATTTCATGGGCGGGCTACAAAAGTGAATGAGTGGGTTCGAATGCTGCAATCTCTTGGTATCCACGACAATTTGAGCGATACTCAAGCGGCCCTATATTCTAAAACCTGATTGGCCGGAGATACACATGATTTTAGTTGGACGTTACGCCTCCCCGTTTGTTCGTCGCGTAGGCATTGTTTTACATACGCTTGGCACGCCTTTTGAACATAAAGGCCTGTCGACGGCCACCGATCTAGCTGCGATCAAGGGCTACAACCCGATCGCGCGCGTGCCTGCAGTCATGCTCGATAATGGCGAAAATCTGATGGAAAGCGCCGCAATCATCGACGCCATCCTTGACATGACGCCCGGTCAAAAACTGCTGCCAACAACGGGCGCCGCGCGTCGCCATGTGCTGCAACACTGCGCCATCATGTGTAGCGGTTTAGATAAAGCAATTCAATACATCTACGAACCCAGACGCCGTCCTGCAGAAAAAGTACATCAACCTGTACTCGATGGCTTAGCCGAACAAATCACAGCGAGCCTGACCATGCTCGAGGCCTTAGCAGCAAAAGGCACGTTTGTGGGGGGTGCACAGTCAAATCTTGCTGACATCACCGTTGCGGTGGGCTGGTTCTTTATGCACAGAAGCATGCCTCAAATTGCCGTTGCCAGTCAGTTTCCAAACCTGGTCGCGCTGTCAGCCCGGTGTGAAACCTTACCCGCATTTCAAGCCTGTCAGCTTGAGGGGTAAAGTCAGCGTAGCCTTGATCGGGCAGCTGCAGCTGATTCACCCACGATGAAAGCAAAAATATTTCATGGTTGGTGGATGGTGGCCGGATGCCTGGTCGTCGCCGTTGTCGCTTGGTCCTTTGCGTTATATGGGCCAAGCGTTTATCTCAGCGCACTCAGCCACGATCATCACTGGTCAATCGGGGTGATTTCATCCGCCCTGACTTTGTCCTTTTTAGTCAATGCAAGCGTACTCAGCTTTGTTGGCAGCACCATTGCAAAATATGGACCGCGCCCTGTCATGGCGACCGGCGCTGCGGTGATGGCGATCGGGCTGGCCTGTCTGGGACAGGTCACTCAACTTTGGCACGTGTACGCAGCCTTTGCGTGTATCGGTTTAGGCTGGTCGTGTCTATCCACGACTTCAATCACAGCCACACTTGCACCCTGGTTTGACAAGCACCAAGGGCGCGCTGTTTCAACAGCCATGTTAGGCGCCAGTATTGGCGGCATCGTTGGCGTACCCCTCTTGCTCACGCTCATTGAATCGCTGGGCTTCGGGCTTGCCATGCTGATGGTGGCCCTGATCCTCTTGACAACTGTTTGGCCGATCAGTTTTTTTATCATGCGCCATCGCCCTCAAGATATGGGCCTACAACCAGACGGCGATCTCACTACACACGCGCAACAGAAAGCAACCGCTCGCGTATGGACACGCACTGAAGCCTTGCAAACAAAAGCCCTGCGAACAGTGATGTTGGCCTTTGGTCTCGCACTGATGGTACAGATTGGATTTTTGACGCATCAAGTATCGTTGCTGTTGCCCGCAATCGGCCAGGCAGCCACTGCAGTATGCGTCACAAGCGCTGCTGTGCTTTCATTTGGGGGCAGACTCTTACTCGCGCGTTTTTCTGATCGCATGGATGTCAGAGTGATCGCTTGCGGCGTCTTGCTACAAGCCACGCTCGGCTTAGCGGTTGCCTGTATTTTTGCGGATCAAGCCTGGGCGCTCGTCGTTGGCGTGCTGTCTTACGGCATGACCGCAGGCAACACCACAACCCTCCCCCCTGTGATCGTGCGCAGAGAGTTTGGTGCGGTCTCATTTGGTGCAGTCTTTGGCATTGCCGCCATGCTGATCCAGATTATGTCAGCCATGGGCCCCGCATTTTTTGGTGTATTGCACGACGTAAGCGGCAGCTATCAGCTACCGCTCGGATTGGCTGCACTACTCAACATAGTGGCCGCCACTGTGATCATGGCTGGTCGCAAAAAATAATACGCGCGCATTACCAGGGCATTTTAGAAACGATTGGATTCATTCCAGTTTTTTTGATGATCGGCGCAGCTTTCTCTGAAGCCAAAAATTCAATCAACTCTTTTGCCGCCTTAACCTGCTGGGTAGTCGTGGTGATTCCCGCCGAAAACGGAACAGTCTGCTGTACTTCTGCAGGAATCTCTCCCAGATAGTCAAGGCCAGGAATCGATAACAATTCGCTCACTTGTTGAAAACCCAACTCAGCGTCACCACGCGCCACCACCGAGCCCACGCGTTCACTGTAAATCTTTTTTGCTGTGTCTTTGAGTTGTTCAGCCACCCCGAGCTTGACAAAGAGCTCAGTCGACAAATAGGTACCACTTGCGCTGGCAGAATAGGCGATCGACTTGGCCTGTAACAGCGCGGTCTTAAGTGCAGCAACAGTGCTGATGTCAGGCTTTGGCGCACCCTTTTTAACCACCGCTCCGATCGTCGAATTAGCTAAATCAACACGAGTGCCCTCCGCGACAGCACCTTTTTTAATAAACCCGTCTAACGCCGGGCCCGCCAAAATCAAAATATCGAATTTCTCATTACGACTCAAACGCGCGGGGATCGCGTCGGGTGCCGCGCCCATCGATGACCCATAAGAGATCTTGACCGTATGAATGGATTGTTTTTCGTACAAAGGCGCAAGTTCTTCAAAGGCTGTCGCAAACGCGCCTGAAGTAATCACATGGATTTCAGCGGCCTGGCTCGCCAAGGCAATCGCAAAGGCCAAGATCACGCTTAGCAGACCTCGCTGCAGATTCATTTGGATTTTCAAGGGGTGCTCCTTCGAGTTATTATGCAAAGTTTTACTTAAGCGCCATGATACTAAATCCTAAGATCTAAAACTCAATACCAAAGCATCTACTCATTTTTCTCATACCAGCCTTTAGACTGATTCACCACCTTCACCACCAGCAACATCAACGGCACTTCAATTAACACGCCAACGACAGTTGCCAGCGCCGCCCCAGACTGAAACCCAAATAGACTAATCGCGGCAGCTACAGCAAGTTCAAAAAAATTCGATGCGCCAATCAGCGCTGAAGGACATGCAACGCTGTGTTTTTCACCCAATTTTTTGTTGAGCCAATACGCAAGTGCCGAGTTAAACACGACTTGTAAAAAAATGGGTACTGCCAACAGCGCAATCACTAAAGGTTGCTTAAGCATGGCGTCACCCTGAAAGGCAAACAGCAGCACAAGCATCAATAACAAGGCCCCCATTGACCAAGGGCCAATCGCTTGCATTGCTGCGTCAAAGACTTGACCGCCTTGTTGCAATAAGCGTTTGCGCCATAGTTGCGCCAATACGAGAGGCACCACGATGTATAAAACCACCGAGGCCAGCAACGTTTCCCAGGGCACGGTGATCGCAGAGAGCCCCAGCAACAAAGCGACAAGCGGCGCGAACGCTACGAGCATGATGCCATCGTTGAGCGCCACTTGCGACAACGTAAACAAAGGATCGCCGCCGGTTAGGCGACTCCAGACAAAGACCATTGCGGTACAGGGTGCGGCGGCCAGCAAAATCAACCCCGCGATATAACTGTCTAACTGATCCGCCGGCAGTAAGTCAGCAAACAAATGACGTATGAACAGCCATGCGAGTAACGCCATCGAAAAGGGCTTCACCAACCAATTCACAAACAACGTAACGCCAATCCCACGCATGTGATTGCGCACTTCGTGCAAGGTTGAAAAGTCAATCTTGACCAACATTGGAATGATCATTACCCAGATCAACAGCCCAACCGGCACATTGACTTGCGCAATTTCGATGCTGCCCAAGACCTGAAACACCGAGGGCGCAAACTGCCCGAGTGCAATCCCAACGACGATGCAAAGAAACACCCACAGGGTCAAGTACCGCTCAAATAAATTCATCGCTCGATACCCTTTTTCTTTTATGAGAACACGCGTAAGCAACTGTCAAGCATCAAGTCGAATACACCCACATTTATTGTGGATTTAGCCGAACCGATTTATAGGGAAAGCACTGATAGAAACCAAAACAAAACAAAATCACAATGCGATCACCATCTTTTGAAAGAGTTGGGACAGTCTATCGTCGATACCCAAACCGCTCGCTCGGCAATGACATCGTACAAAATTACACAATTAAACACATATGGAGCCTTTGTTGAAAACACCTCATTCGATTCAAGTCTTTGAACAAATCACCGTGGGCGCCGTTGTGGCCTCGATCGCCATCTTCATCTATCAGAACATGACGACAAAACTTTTTGGGCCAACCGCACCTATTCACGTCGCCACCTATGTCATTATCAATCTGGTATTGATTTTTACAATCACCAAAGCAAAAAGCATTGTTTCGCGTGCTTTTTATACGTTCATTACAGGCTTTGCGATTGTATTTTCGGTCTGCGCCTTGTTTGGAATTACGCTGTTAGTTCCGATCAAGCTCCCAGCAGGTGGTGCTGCTTTTCTTTTTCTGTACATCATGGTGGCAGTTGCATCGCTCTATCTTTTGTACGCGCCCTCGACTACGAAATGGTTGCACAGCGAAGAACCTGTTACCGCAGATTAAATCTGCGAGGCTACTTTGCTCAAATAAAAACGGGAGTGCCATGGCACTCCCGTTTTTATTCTACTCTGCGCGTACGCGTAGAAAAAATGTACAAATTGCACAAAGCAATAGCATGAGTGCAGAGCCCAAGAGGCAATAGAGCAACCCGCCCCACTGGTACAAAACACCAGACAGCAAAGTGCCCGTAAAGCGTCCGGCTGCATTCGCAGCATAATAAAAGCCCACATCCTCAGCCGCCTTTTCAGATCCGGCATAGGCAAGGATCAAATAGGAGTGCACCGAAGAATTCACCGCAAAAGCAATACCAAATAAGCCTAAACCGCCTACGACGATCCATTCTAGATAGGATACTTTCAGGAAAACTGCCAGAGCAATGCCCAGGGGCACTACAGTCAACAGCACAGACCACAAGCGCGCGGCGGCCACTTCCGAGGTGAGACCATCAGCACTGCGACGCACGAGCAACGGCGCCGAAGCTTGAACTAAACCATACCCGACCGTCCATACCGCCAAAAACCCACCCACCATGGTGAATGTCCAGCCCGAAGCATATAAAAAGACTGGTACACCCACCACAAACCATACGTCGCGCGCGCCAAACAACATGACCCGCGCAAGTGCAAGTAAATTAATAGCCCGGCTTTTTGCAAATAGTTCTTTAGCAGATTTCGACGCTTTGCTTTTGCCCATCAGGGGCGGCAGACTCAGTGCAACCGCACACAAGATAAGACCCAACAGACCGGCCATCGCCCATAACGCACCGCGAAAGCCCAACAAATCAAGCAGTAAACCACCCAGAAAAAAACCAACGCCTTTCATGGCGTTTTTGCTACCGGTAAACCAGGCGACCCATTTGAACAACTGCCCGCTAGCCTGACCTGCCGTAATCTTAATGGCAGATTTACTAGCTGTTTTAGTTAAGTCTTTTGCGACACCGCATACTCCTTGCGCACAAACGACCCAAGCCACAGACATCGCGGCGGTCCAGTCGGGCGACAGAAACGACAGCAACAAAAAACCCAAGATTTGAGTCGACAACCCGATCATCAGCATACGCGTGATGCCAAACCGCGTCGCAAGCCAACCACCAATCAAATTCGCCAGGATTCCTGCTGCTTCATACAGCAAAAACAAAAAAGCCAAGGTGAAGGGCGAATAACCCAGGCGATAAAAATGCAGCAATACCAACATGCGCAAAGCACCATCGGTCAGCGTGAAGCCCCAATACGCTGCCGTGACAATGCCATAGTGACGAGCCGCATTAGAGATTGCTTGGCTCATGAAAAATCAAATCCCTTTTTCTTGCATATAACAGGCCAAATCGACCATTCGGCAGGCATAACCCATTTCATTGTCATACCAGGCATAGACTTTAAGCATCGTGCCCGCAGTCACCATCGTCGATAAGGCATCGACGATCGAGCTGCGTGTGTCGCGCGCGTAATCGGCACTCACTAAGGGGCGCGCCTCATAACCCAAGATACCCGCTAGGGCACCTCTAGCAGCCTCTTCGAACAAAGCATTGACTTCTTGCGCTGTCGTTTCCCGCTTTAATTCAAACACGCAATCGGTCAATGAGGCATTCAACACGGGTGCACGCACGGCATGACCATTCAATTTACCTTTGAGCTCAGGATAAATCAGCGCGATGGCCGTTGCGCTACCCGTGGTGGTCGGGGCCAGGCTTAGCATCGCGCTACGCGCGCGACGCAAATCTTTATGAGGCGCATCAACCATCAAATTTGTGTTGGTCGGATCATGAATCGTCGTGATCTGCCCATGTCGAATCCCAATCGCTTCGTGGATCACTTTAACAACCGGTGCGAGACAGTTAGTCGTACACGACGCTGCCGTCACAATAGAATGTTGCGCCGGATCATACAAGTGATGATTGACGCCCACCACCACGTTTAAAACATGACCAACTTTCACGGGAGCCGCGACGATGACGCGTTTGGCGCCACGCTCTAGGTGCCCTGCTAAGGTTTCGGGTGTTAAAAATTTGCCGGTGCATTCGAGCACCACATCTACCCCAAGATCACCCCAGGGGATCTCAGCAGCCGTTGCATACGATGAAAACGATAAGCGCTTATCGTTGATAACAATCGCTTGCTCACGCTCAGCCGCGATATCCGCACGCCACCGGCCCTGCACGCTATCAAATTCAAGCAAGTGCGCCGTTGCATGCGCCCCGCCTTTGATTTCATTCAAATGCACAACCTCAAGCCGGTTGCCTGCCCGCGGATCATCACTTTGCCGCTCGGCAGCACCCATCGCAGCCCGCAGCGCAAGGCGCCCGATGCGCCCAAGACCGTTAATGCCTACTTTCATGTTGATTTCCCTAGCTCATTTTGGCGAACCCACCGCTCACATACACGCTGAATATACAATAGACGTATGACACACCCATGTCAGGCGACCTTTCGCGCGCAACGGCTCCCTTTGGGTCGCTCCTTCTTTTAATCTGAGTCAATATGCAAACTGACAGCCCTTTCGAAAAGCGCTTGGCCGAGCTCGAAATCAAAGTGGGTCTTGCCGATGATTTAATCGATCAGCTGAATCAGACGATCTTTAGGCAGCAACAACAAATTGAATTTTTAGCCAAAGAGCTTACTAGCCTTCGGCAACAGCTGCCACAAGAAGGCAATACTCAGCTCCCAAGCTTGCGCGACGAGCTGCCGCCTCATTACTAAACAAACGGCAACTTTGCACATTCAATGTTAAGCGTTTAGCGCTTAACGAGCGCCCTATCCATAATCGTTTTAAACAAGACACTCTCAAGCCAACCGTTCAACCAAGCGCGCGTTGCCGGCCAAGGGCTCTGCGCAAACCACGTTGCGTCAACCGCTGCAAACTGACGCACAAACGGAAAAATTGCAACGTCACTTAAGCATGCGGTTTGCCCAGCTAAATAAGGTGTCTGGGTTAAGCGCTGCTCAAGCTTCGTGATCAAACTACCCAGCGCTTGCTCTCGATAATACTCAAGACCAAATTCTGGATAGCGTTCGGCATACTTATAACGATCAAGCCAGTGTTTAAAGTCAGTGTCATTGATTTGCACAAGCGCTTGTTGCTCGACGTGATCCGCGTTCAGCAGCCACCCCTGAGGGTCGCGTTGCGCTAGCGCCCAACGCATGATCGCCAAGCTTTCTTCTAGTACGAGCCCATCTGCGCAATGCAGTACCGGCACCGTCCCTTTGGCCGATACCGCCAGTAAAGCCGCCGGCTTATCGCGCAAACTGATTTCTTCTAGCTCAACCTCAATCCCTGCGCACCACAACGCCATGCGCGCACGCATGGCATAGGGGCAACGACGATAAGAATACAGTCGTGGTCGAGTCACGCGAATTCAATCCACCTTTAGTTGATACACCTTTGCTGCTGTACCAAAGAACAAAGCGTGTTTATCTGCGGCCGAGTACTTTGCCGCCATCCGTTTAAAGGCATTCCAGATCACGTGATAATCAACCGAAGCGCGATCCGGCGGAAAATTACTTTCAAACATGCACCGCTGCGCACCAAATGACTCAATGCACGAGTCAAACAACGGACCCCAGGCCGCAGCCAGTTGTTGCGAATCTGCAGGCTTGCCTGGTTTTTCAAAACCAAAACCCAGATACGGCATCCCTAGGCCACCAAGTTTGACGAACACGTTCGGGCACTTTGCCAACTCGGCCATTGAGGCCCGCCAAATATCCGTCGTCTCTTTTTCTTTTGCAAGATACGTGCGTGTCTTGGCAAGCAGACCACCAATATGATTCAAAATAATCGTGGTGTCAGGGTAGGTGCGAGCCAGATCGATGACCTCAGGGATTTGATGATGGTAAATCATCGCGTCAAAACTGAGATTGCGCGGCCCAAGTTCGGCAAAGCCTTTACGAAAATCCGGGTCAGACATTAACTTAGGCGGAATAAGATAGCGACCGTTATTAAGTTGCTCATCGGCATCCCACTTCGTGATCAAACGAATACCGCGAAAGCGCCCACCGGCCGCGGCAATTTGTGCATCGAGTAATTTTCCGATTTCTTGGCCATAGGTTAAATCCGCGGAGCCCACGATACCCGCGCACACTTGTGTCTTGCCGTAGGCCTGACTGGCGGCCATGGCCGCTACACCATTTGCGAACTCAACCTCACCTAAGCGATCCATCATCTCGGGGCCTGTCTTACGATAAAAG